>JABRVU010000071.1:0-5559 GCA_039961895.1 Phycisphaerae bacterium
GAATTCACCCCATGTGCCGGTCGGGCATTTCCTTGTTTCCCGCGACAGGACCGGCGATTGAATCGTATATGGTTATAGACCAGCCTCGCGGATGGTGGGCACCGGCCTTATACTCCCGGTGAGGGAGGGGCCGATCATCGTTCGTTCGGAACGTCTGTCAAGGCTGATCGGGCCTTTGGCCCAGGGATGGACCATCGTGCGTTTCACACAGTGGCTGGTGGGGGCGCTGGTGCTATTCGGCAGCGGCGTGGCGACCGTATTCCTGCTCTCGCCCGGCGAGGCCGACCGGCTGCGGAAGGACAATGAAGCCCAGGCCCGCAGGATTTTCGAGCTGCATCGTTCGATCGAACGGCTGACCGGCGAAACGCGCGTGGCCGAGGTCCACGTGGTCGATCAGGTCCTGGCCGGTCAGTTGGTGGAGGGTCGGCCCGCCCCGTCGGACCTGACCACCATCGAGTTCATCGAGCTGGACCGCGAGGGGCATCCGCTGCCCTCGAAGCGGTTCCAGATCGCGGACACGGTGATCTTCTTCGACGCCCTGGTCATCAAGTTCACGCATGAGCTGGTGGCGGAGGGCGACGAGCTGCGCGGCCGGAGCCTGGCGTTGTTCCGGCGGATCTATGGCGAGCATCAGCAGCCGGCCGAGGGGTTCCTGGTGGACCCGGCCGGCGACGTGCCCAACGTTTTTCGGGTCCATCCCGATCCGGGCGAGGAAGAGCGGGCCCTGTGGGCGAAATTCTGGGACTATGCGGCCGATCCGGCCTTGGCGGCCCGCAAGGGGGTGCGCGTCGCTCAAGGCGAGGCGGTTTACATGCCGATGCGCAAAGGCGAAGTCTGGAGCCTGACTTTGCAGAATGACGGGGGCTTGAACCTCACGCGCCGCCGCGCCGGGCTCGGTCCGAGCCGCGCGTCCGCCGCCACGGCGCCCGCCAGGCCCTGACGAACTCCAACAGGCCGGCTCGGGGAACGCCGGTCGTGGCAGCCATCTAAAGCAGGGGGAACCCATGAGGACCGAGGAGTTTCTGAAGCTTTCGCGCGCCGCCGTGAGCGAACTGATTCATGAGCGGTTGTCCAGCGGACGGTTGGAGCCCTTCGCCGGTCAGGATCGTCGCCGGCTTCCGCGTTGGCCTTTTCCCGGGCAGGTCGAAATCCGGCCGGCCGACGACCCGCATGCCCCGCCAACCTTCTTCGACTGCCGGAATCTCAGCGAGACCGGCCTGGGCATGTCCGGTTCCGAAGGCTTCGAGATCGGCACCCGGGTCGAGTTGTCCCTGCACCTTCCCGAGGCGACGCTGTACGGCGAGGGCGTCGTGCGCTATTGCATGCGCGTGCAAAGCCGATACATGGTGGGCCTGGAGTTCCTCTTCGACGAATGAGCCCGCCCGGACCGGAGGCGGCGATCAGGTCGGCGCGGATATCGCGGGGTGAGTGCCCGCGGTCCGGAGGTGGTCCGCGTAGCGTCTGAGATGATCGAATAATACGGGGTTCTTGTAGGACGACAAACCGTGCCGCCGGGCCTCGGCGATGGCCGCTTCGGCCGTCCAGCCCTGGTATTTCATCCGCCAGGCCGCACAGACCGCCCCCGTGCGATTGACGCCCGCGTAACAGTGCACCAGCAGCGGTTGGTTGGCCGGGTCGGCCATGACGGCCGCGGCCTCGTCCAGCAGCGCGAAATCAGCCCGTCCGTCGCCGGGCATGCCGATGCGGACGATGCGGACGCCGGCCTCGCGGGCCACGTCCTCTTCCTGCCGCTGATCCTCTGAATCCGGTTCATCGTTCAGCAGGCTGAGGATCGTGCGGATGCCGTTCTCGCGGATCACGCGGCGGAGGGGCCCCGGTTCGCAATACCCCGAACGGTACAGCCGGCCCGGATCCACGACGGCGAAACGCTTGGCCAGAAAGTAATAGCGCGTGTATTTGACCGTGACCGCGACGGCCGCGACGACCAGCAGGACCAGCACGACGCGACGCGCGACGAGTGATGTTGACTTTCGGGTTTTCGGCCCGTCGCCGGTCAGGCCCGCATCGCCGCTCGCCGGCCCGTCGGCGCCCGGTCCGGTCCGCGCCGCTGAACCCTGAACCCTGAACCCTGCACTCTCGCCCATGTTCGATGCTTCCGGTCGCCGGGAGGGTCAATCCGCCGCCTCTGCCCGCGGGTTCTCGAAAGGATCATAGCCCCACTCCAGCCTGAAGAACCGGCTGGTGTCGAGATGGACGGGCGCGCCGGGGGCGGCCGCGAGCACCTCGGCCAGCGCGGCCCGCATCCGTTCTTCGACCGCTCGCAGGTCGAGGCCCATGTACTCATCGGGCAGCGTCAGCCACAGCCGGCAGGCTGACGCGAACACCTTCCGGGCCCCCAGTCCGTTGAGCCGGCGGTAATGTTCGAGCGCCACCGCCATCTGGATCAGCCCCTTGTAGAACTCGCTGCGCCGGCCCGACGTGCCGTTCCAGGCGTCCTCCCAGAGCTCATGGGCCTCAAAGAACTCCCCCGCGTTGAAGCGGGCCAGACCCTCGAGATAGACGCGCTTCTCCTCCTCCAACGGCATGTCATAACGACCGCGAGGCATGGATCACCACGGCGCCGAAGGGGAAGCTCCCGCCGGCGATGATCGGAAACGCCGACGGCGGCGGGCGTCGTCAACTGACCACGGCGCCCGGTTCGATCTCCGCGTCGGGGGTCAGGATGATGACCTTCGAGCGGTCGGCGCTGCTGGCGGCCAGCAACATGCCGTTGCTCTCCAGCCCGCGCATCATCCGCGGGGCCAGGTTGGCCACCACGATGATGTTCTTGCCGACCAGGGCGGCCGGCTCGTAATACCCGCGCAGCCCGGCGCAGATCTGCCGCTGCTCGCTGCCCAGGTCCACCTTCAGCACGATCAGCTTGTCGGCGTTGGGGTGCGGCTGGGCGTCAAGCACCCTGCCCACCCGAAGTTGGACCCTGGCAAAGTCGTCGTACTGAATCTTATCCGTCGGCGGGGATGCCGGCTCGCTCATGTCCGAAACTCCTTGCCTGCGATGCTGGACCACTATAACACTCCGTGGCCGGTGGGGACAGACGCGCGCTGACCCCCGGGGGCTGGCATGTAACACCATCGGCTGGGGCAATCAGGGGCATCCGGCGGGCGGAGGAACGCGATCCGATCTCTTTGCGGGCAGGCCGTGCTTTCTCCGGGAAATCACACCTTTCGATAATCGGTCCGCGCCGCCTGGGTGCCGTCGGGCAGGTCGTAGAGTTCGTAGTCCCCGAAGAGGTGGGGCGATTCCCGCTGCATGATGCGCAGCACCTCGGCGGCCACCTTGCGGATCTCCACCTCGGCGTATTCGTTGCAGCGCATCTCGATGAAATGGCGGAGCGCCCGGACGTTGGCGGTCACGAAAATCTTCGTTTCGGTGGCGTTGGGCAGAACCGATCGGGCCGCCTGCCGGGCCAGCTTGCGGCGCAGGGTCTTGTCTTCCACGTCGGCGAACCGGCCGATCAGACCCTCGACCAGTCGGCAATAGGCGTCGTGGCACTTCTCCACCGCCTCCAGCCAGACCGCGTGCAGCCGGGGGTCGTCGGCGATGCAGTCCGGCTCGACGAAATCGGCGGTCGATTCGTCCACGTAGCGCTGCGAAAGCTGCGAGTAGCCGAAGCCCGCCCTGTGCCGCACCAGCTCGTGGGTGAAGCTCCGCGAGACGCCGGTGATGACCAGGTTATAGACCGCGTGCTCCAGGACGCTGCCGTGACCGACCTCGAGGATGTGGTGCAGATACGCGCGATTCCCGCCCGGTCGGGGCCTGGCGAAGCTCATGTAGCACAGCCGCCCGGCGATCTCGCAGAGTTTCTCGCCGGCCACCTCGGTGTCGGTGGTCCAGTGGGCGACTTCATGATCGGCCAGGAAGCGGTCGATCTCGCCCGCGTCCAACGACTGCCGGCCGACCAGGTACACGACGGGGTTGCGGATGATCTTCAAGACGCGCCTCCCTGCCAGGATTCCCCGCTACTGTAACCGCCTCTCTCCCGCCCGCAAACCAGGCCGGAGCAAATGCCCTGTCAGAGATGTACCGGATGTAAGGTAGCGTTCGTATCACCCGGGGATTATCGGCTTCCAGGGAGGTCCTTCACAGGCGTCCCGAATCCATACGCCGGCCGTTGATGGCTCCGGCCCGAGGCAACGCGGGGCTGCCCTGAAGAGCGTCGTTTTCGCGCGGCCGGTCAGCCAGAACCGAAGAAGTGCCCCGAGCAGCAACACTCCGTCGCTTGGCGGAAAGGGGGCACAGCCATTGCGCGGCCGACTGACCGGGTAATTACCCCCTTTTACTTCCAGGGGGAATCGCCTGATAGTATTTCCAGCCTTGCGCGCCGAAAATGATGCATAGCCGACCCCGCTCCGCGGCCGGCTGACCGGGAGAGAGCCGCTTCATGCCGATACGAGCCGAGGATTACACGGGGAAAGTAACCGTCGCCGACGGGGCCTGGGGAACGGAGCTGGACCGGCTGGGGTGTCCGCCCGGTTTCTGCCGCGAGGAGTGGAACGTTACCCGGCCGGAGCTGGTGCTCAGCGTGGCCAGGTCCTACGTGGCCGCCGGGGCCCGGATCATTCTCACCAACACCTTCGGAGCCAACCGTTACGTCCTCGAACGCCACGGCCGGGCCGACCAGGTGGCCGCGTTCAACCGCGCCGGCGCGGCCCTGAGCAAGCAGGCCGCCGGTAAGCAGGCCAGGGTCTTCGGCTCCATCGGGCCCAGCGGCAAGATCGTCATGATGGGCGAGGTCGATGATGGCGAGCTGTATGAGGCCTTCCGGGAGCAGGCCTGCGCCCTGGCCGAGGGCGGCGCTGACGGCCTGGTCGTCGAAACCATGACCGAGCTGGCCGAAGCGGTGACGGCCGTGCGCGCGGCCAAGACCACCGGTCTGCTCGTCGTCGCCTCGATGACGTTCGACTCCGGCAAGGAGCGCGTCAACACCATGATGGGCGTCACGCCGGCCCAGGCGGTCAAAGCCCTCACCGACGCGGGGGCCGATCTGATCGGCTGCAACTGCGGCATCGGGATCGACAACTACGTCAAGGTGACGGCCATGCTCCGGGCCGGCACCGACAAGCCCATCTGGGTCAAGGCCAACGCCGGCCTGCCCGAGATCGAAGGCGGCAAGGTCGTGTATCGGGTCACGCCCCAGGAGTACGCGGCCAAGACGCGCGAGCTGGCCAAGGCAGGCGCCAACGTCATCGGCGGATGTTGCGGAACCACCCCCGATTTCATCAAGGCCCTGGCCGCGGTCTTCGGCTGACGTATCAGCCTCGGGCGCGCCCTCGCCATGGCCGGTGGGTCATTTCTCGAAGACCAGGAATCCGAAACGTTCAGGGGTATGAAAGCTCGGCCGGCGGACCGGCGACCAGCAGGTGAACTCACCCTTCTCGCCGCCGCGGTCGATGCGATAGACGTTCCAGCACCAGCGGTCGCCGCGCAGGGGCGGGCGGTTGCGGGCCAGGATCAACTGGTCGAAGGGCACGGCCAGCTCCACCGTCCAGCCCCGGTCATCGCCCCGGCCCCGGGCCCGCTGGGTTCCCGGCGTTCCAT
>JABRVU010000072.1:0-5879 GCA_039961895.1 Phycisphaerae bacterium
CCTATCACCAGCGCCAAGAGCCAGCCGACCAACGTGCTGGCCATCGCCATCCCGCCCGACCGGATCGAGGTGACCTGGACCGACAACAGCCGGAACGAGGCCGGCTTCATCATCCAGCGCAACGTCAACCGCCTCGGATGGGAGAACTACGGCTACGTGTCGGCCGACGTCACCGCGTTCACGGACACCCAGATTCAACCCGGCATGAGGCACTGCTATCGCGTCCTGGCCACGGACGGCAGCGCGAATTCGCCCGCGTCCATTCAGAGCTGCGTGGTGGTTCCACCGACCGGGGATCCCCTCGAGCCGCCCGACGACTCGAGCGGCGGTAACACGACCAGCCCGGCGGCTCCCAAGGCGCCGTCGGGCCTGGGGCTGGCCGTCGCGGACGGCCGTGTCGTGCTGAGCTGGACCGACAACGCCGACAATGAGGACGGCTACGAGGTCTGGCGCTACGACGGGTCGAGCAAATGGGCCGCGATCGGCACGGTGGCCGCCGACGTCGCCGGCTACGTCGATGACGCCGTGGTCGCGGGCGGCAGTTACTGCTACCGGGTGCGGGCCTTCAATGCCGCCGGCGCCGGCCCTTACGGCTCATTGAAGTGCATCAGCGTTCCGCGGACCACCACCAGCGGCGGCGACACGGGAGGAACCCCGACGGTCCCGTCCTGCCCGGACGGCAACTGTCCCGACGACCCCGCACCGGCCGAGACCGGCTCGCCCGTCTACTACGTGGCCCCGGACGGCAGGGAGGAAAACGACGGGACCCGCGAGCGGCCCTGGCCCAGCGTGCGTTTCGCGCTCTCCCAGGTGGGCGGGGGCAACACCATCGTGCTGCGCCCGGGCGTCTACCGCGGGCCGATCCGCGTCGATTACTCCGGCACGCCGGAACGCCCCACCGTGGTCCGCTCCGAGCTGCTCTGGCAGGCCGTCGTGGACGGCTCCGACGGCCACGGCTTCAAGACCAACGACGACCAGGACTGGATCAGCACCGACTGGGTGGTGGTGGACGGGCTGGAGATCCGGAACTGCGCCAAATCCGGCATCAAGCTGTACGGCGACCACGGCACGGTCCGCAACTGCTGGATCCACCACAACGTCAGCAACGGGATCGAGGCCCATCACCGCGCGGGCACGCTCATCGAACGGAACCTGATCGAATACAACGGAACCAACACCTCCTTCGAGCACGGCATCTATGCCAGCGGCCGCGAGCTGTCGATCCGCAACAACGTCTTCCGCTACAACTCCGCCTACGGGATTCATCTGTATCCTGAAGCCCGCGGGTCGCGCATCACGGGGAACGTGGTGTACGGCCATCTGACCAAGGGCGGGATGGTGTTGCAGCGCGAGACCGGGGCGGCCGAGGCCGAGGGCAACCTGATCGCCTCGAACACGTTCGCCACCAACCGGATGGGCATCGTCGTCCGGAACGGCAACGGCGAGCGGATCCTGAACAACATCATCGCGGGGGCGGACGCGCCCCTGGTTTTCGCCACGCCGCAGGGCGCGGTCGCGGCCACCATCGACTTCAACCTGCTGGACCGCGCCCCGACGGCGGCCCAGGTCTACGGCGCGGTCTACGGTGGCGGCAACGTCGTCGGCCAGCCGAACTTCGTGGACCCGACGGGGGGGCTCTTCTGGCTGGCCGCCGGCAGCCCGGCGATCGGGAGGGGGTCGCTCGCCGGCCGGCCGGAAAGCGACTTCTGGGGCCTGGCCCGAACCGACGATCCCCCCGACATCGGCGCGCTGGCCTTCGATCCGGGCCGGGCCGAACTGTTCTCGGGGGAGATCACCGACTTCTGGTTCACCACTCCGCGCTGACCGCCGCGGGCGATCGCGCGAGCCACGCCCCCGAGGCGGACCGCGCTTCAACGTGCGACGCGAAGCAGGTGCTCTTCGAGCAGGCTCATGTTTCTGCGTCGATCGCCCTTTTCCTCGACGAGGCGACGGTTCCGCTCGACCCCCGCCGCGAGCAAGGGTGCGTCGCGGGCGAGCCGTTCGATGCAGGCGGCCAGTTGCTCGGCCGAGCCGCGGTCGAACATGAGGGCCGAGGACCCCTCCTCCAGCCAGGCCTGGTTGCTGGCGATCCGCGAGACCACCGGAAAAACGCCGCAGGCCATGGCCTCGAGCAGCGACAGCGAGGTGCCGTCCCACAACGACGCGGAAACGTACACGTCGTGCCCGCTCATCAGGCGCGGCAGGTCGGCGGGTGCATAACCGCCCAGGAAGCGCACCGAGCCGGCGACGCCGAGCGAATCGGCCAGCCTGACCAGCTCGCCGTGCATCGGCCCGCCGGCGGCAAAAGTCAGTTCATGCGCCAGCCCGCGTTCCTGGAGGCACCGGCAGGCCCGCAGGAGGGTCGTCGGGTCGTAGACCGGCTCCAGCCGCCGCGTGCACAGCAGGCGCACCGGCTCGGCCATGGTGCGGTGCGGACGGTAGGGGAAACGGGCCAGATCGATGCCCAGCGTGGCGACGACGATCTTGTCGGACGACACGCCCAGCCCGATGGCCTGGTCCTTCAACTCGTCCGAGACGGCGTTCACCAGGGCGGCCGCGGCGAAGGACCGCCTCAGAACCGGCCGCCAGATCGGGGACCGTCCGCGGTCCAGCAGGTCGCTGCCGTGCACGGTCAGCACGTACGGCCGGAAGCCCGACAACAGGCAGATGGTGCCGGCGCTGGAGACGTAATGGCCGTGCACCACGTCGGGCTTGATCTCTCGAAGCAGCCGGCGGATGGCGAATGCCGAGAGGAAGTACTTCCACTTCGACAGGGTCCGCGCGCCGCTGGCCCCGAAAGAGATGTCGTAGGTGGGCACGCCGTAATCCCTGTCGGGGCGGTCGTAGGTGATCCAGGCGATCTCGTGGCCGCGCTCACGGAAGAAGTCGATGTACGGCCGGATGTGGCCGAACGTCCCGCCGGAAAGAAAAGCGATTCGCAGTTTTCGCATTCCATGTCCCCGCGGGTTCGCAACCCGTACGGACGGACGGCATTCGCGCGTCGAAGGGTCAAGGTCCGCGGTGCGGCCCCGCCAGGAGCCCGCGATAGTACGAAAGCGTGTCCCGCACCATGCGCTCCATCGAAAACCGTTCGACGGCGGTGGCCCGGGCGTTCCGGCCGTGCCGGGCGGCGAGGGCCGCGTCCTCGAGATACGTCTTCAGCCCCGCCAGCATGGCCGGGTCGTCGTCGATCGGCACCACCGTGCCGTCGCGCCCCGGCGTGATCAGTTCGCGGGCGCTGGGAAAATCGGTGGTCACGATCGGGCGACCGGCGATCATGGCCTCGAGCACGGCGTTGGGAAAGCCCTCGAAGCGGCTGGTGAAGCAGAAAACGTCGGCGGCGCTCAACAGACGGGGGATATCGCGGCGCAGCCCCAGAAAGCTCACCGTATCGCTGACCCCCAGTTCACCGGCCAGCCGGCGAAGTCCGCCCTCCAGCTCTCCGTGGCCGGCCAGAAGAAAATGGACGGGCAGCCGGCCTTTCGCCAGGCGGGCGACGCGCAACAACATCGGATAGTTCTTAGCGGCGGTCAACCGCCCGACCATCAGGACCAGCCGGCGGCCGGGCGGGATCGACAGCTCGCCTTTGAGCCCCTCCGCGTCGGGCGGCACGTTCGCGGCGGCGACGTCGATCCCGTTGTAGATCACGTCGAAGCGCTCGGGACAAACGCCGAGCTGCTCCGCGACCAGCCGGGCGCAGGCCCGGCTGTTGGCCAGGTAATGGACGCGGTGCCCGGTGAAGCGTTCCAGCAGCCGCAAGGCCGGCCTGCGGGCCAGCTCCACGCCCCGGTGGGCGACCACGATGTGCCGGACGCCGGCGCGCAGGGCTCCCAGCCGGCCCCAGACCAGGCCGCTGAGCAGCCAGCAGTGGACGATGTCCGGCCGGGCCGCCGAGATGCATCGGGCCAGCCGGTTCACGAAGCGCACAGGACGCAGGCGCGAACGGGGCACGCGGGTCAGGGAGATCTGATCGCGACCGTAGAGTCGATATCCGACCTCGTCGTTGGAATCGCTGTAGTAGAGGACGCGGTGTTCGACCTCGGAGGGATCGCTGCGCGTGATCAGGGCGTGGAGCTGGGTCTCGGCCCCGCCGATGCCGATCTGGGGCATCACGTGGAGCACGCGGATGGGACCGTCAGCCATCGTCCGGGCTCCTGAACGGCAAAGGCACGCGCAGGTGGCGGTCGTAGTCGGTGCGGTTGACGTAACCGGCCGAGCCGTCCAGGCTGATGACCCGACCGGGAACGCCCACCACCACGCCGTTCTCGGGCACGTCGCGGGTCACCACGCAGTTGGCCCCGACGGCCGACCCGTTCCCGACCGTCACTTTCCCGAAAATCTTGGCTCCCGGCCCGAGGTAGACGTTGTCGCCGATGGTTGGACACCCCTGGCGCTGGCCCCGGTTGGACACCCCGATGGTGACACCGTGACTCAGGTTGCAGTTGCGGCCGATGCGGGCCCGGGCGCTGACGAAGATGCCGCCGGGATGCGGAATGCACAAGCCCGGCCCGATCGCGGTCGAGAAGGGCACGTGAATGCCGAACCTGATGGTGTAACGTCTCAGCATCAGGCGGGCCGGCAGGTACAACGGCAGCCACAGCCGGGAACGCCGCGCCAGAAAGCTCGTCACCCGCAGCCAGATTCCGAACTTTCCGCCGATCCCCCACAGCAGCTCGCGCAGGAAAACCCCCGGCCCGGTTCGCCCGTGATAGCGGTACAGATCGGCGTAGATGAGGTAGCGCAGCTCCGCGAAGGTCATGGCCGGCCCCACACTCAGGCATAGGCGGTCTGCCCGGGCCAGTCCTGGGCGGGCTCATAGGCGGCCCAGCGGCGTTCACGGATGCGCCGGCGGCTGTACGGGGCCGTGTACTTCTCGATCACGCCGATCGCAAACAGGCTGGAAAAGAACATGTACCCGTGATTGGAGAGGATCTGCGCACAGAGGGACATCCCGAACAGGGTGGCCACCATCATCCGCCGGTCCAGCGGGAAATCGCGCGACAGCAGGAAGCGGGTGATGCGCGTTCCCAGCACCAGCAGCCAGAGCAGGTAAGGCCAGGCGGTGATGCCGCCGTAGGCCTGGTGGGCATAGATGAACGAATTGTGGGCCTGGATGTTGGCGGTGCTGGTGTAGGCCCAGGCCGGCCCCACCCCGAAGATCTTGGTGTTCCAGAGGTCGTCGAGCAGCTCCCAGCGGTAGACGTCGGAGCGGATGCTGTGCTGGCCGGCGCGGCGGCTGAGGACCTCCAGCGGGTCGGCCACCAGGAACCAGGCCTGGGACACGCCGATGACGATGACCGCCGCCATGAGCGTCCCGCTGATCCGCACGCCCCGGCCCATGAGGATGGTCAGGACCAGCATGATGAGCCCGCACCCGAAGGTGGCCGCCCCGCCGCGCGAGCCGGTCTTGAGCATCAGGAAAGCCATCGCCGCGGCCAGCAGCCACAGCACCGGCCTCAACACCACCGCGGCCCGCAGCGACCAGAACAACAGCGCGATCGCGAACAGGCCGGTCATGTAGCTCAACTGGTTGGCGTTCCCGAACGAAGAGCCCGCCGCGAAGCGTTCCAGCATCAGCCGGTCGTCCCGCGTGATCTGCCCGCCCAGGTAGACCACGATCCCCAGCATGATGGTGATGAAGACCATCAGCCGCTTTTCCGTGGCGCTGTTGCGGATCAGGTAGCAGAACATGATGACCTGGAACAGCCAGAAGAGCATCGGGCGGACGGCTTCGCTGATGACCGGCATCTCGCCCACGCCGAAGGCCTGGGTCAGGTTCACGCCGATGTTCATGACGATGGCGAACCAGACCGAGATGGGCAGGGGTTCGCGCTGGGCCAGGTTGACCAGCAGGGCGATCAAGCCGGCCAGCACCAGGA
>JABRVU010000073.1:0-3439 GCA_039961895.1 Phycisphaerae bacterium
CCACCACCCCCAGCACCAGCACCCAGCGGATCACGTCGTTCTCGATCCGCCAGGTGATGCCCGCCATGGTTACGGCGGCGATGGCGATGGTGGTGATCCACATGGCCCGCGGATGCTGGACCATCGGCGTGGCGATGGCCAGCGTGCTGTACGTCCCGCTGATCGAGCCGATGATCATCACGAACGCGAAGCCGTGGATGCCCTCCCCGCCCCACACGTACATGATGAGCACGGTGAGGAACACGGTGAAGGCGGTCAGCACGGTCCGCGAGAGGGTCTGGTTCAGCGAGTCGTTGATGAGCTGCGGCGAGACCTGCCCCAGCCGCCCGCGGTTCTCGCGGATGCGGTCGAAGATCACGATGGTGTCGTTGATCGAATAACCCACCAGGGTCAACAGGGCGGCGATGACGGTGAGGTCGATCTTGAAGTCCTCGAGCATCAGCAGCCGGCCGATCCAGGTGTCGTGGATGTAATGGCAGGCGACCAGGGCGGCCAGGGCGACGGCCACGTCGTGATAGAGGGCGATGATGCCCGAGATGCCGAAGTCCAGGGCCCCGAACCGCACCCACAGGTAGCCGGCGATGGCCAGGAAGGAGAGGATCACCGCGATCAGGGCCTTCTGGGCGGCTTCGTTGGCCACCTGCCCGGCGAACTGCGTCACGCGCTGAAGGGCCTGGCTGGAGGCCAGGGCGGCGGCGGCCAGGGCCTTCTCCTGCTCCGCGACGCTGGTCCGCCAGGCGTCGCTGGGCTTGCCTTCCTCGTAGATGGTGTTGGCGTCCACGACCGCGATGGCGATGCGGTTGTAGAGCTGCCGTTCGACCAGCTTGCCGCTCGCGTCGGGGACGTTGACCGTCCCCACCGGGTCGCCCAGACCGAACACCTCGGTGGTGCGGACGCCGGCGCCCTCGAAATCCGGCTGCAAGCGCATCTGCCGCAGCCGGCGGTTGACCTCATCGAGGGTGACGGCGGGCTTGAGGTTCTCGAAGCACAGCACCAGGCCGCCCTTGAACCGGGCGATGTCGTCGCGGTCCGTGCCCCCGATCACGTCGGCCAGGGTGTTGTCCGCGGTGCGGACGGGGAAAATCCCGTCGGGGGCCTTGTCCGGGCGGGTGACCAGCGTGGCCTCGATCGGTTGGGTGACCTCGAGCAGGTCGCGCGTGGAAGAGGCCATGATGGCCTCGGCCACCAGCGTGCGGGCGGTCTCGCCGGTGATGATATCGAAGGCCCGCCGTCCGCCCTCGTCCACCCCCTGGATGCGGGCGTTGGCCATGTGGGCGGCGGCCTTCTCGACGTAGGCCGGAATCTGCTCGCGGACCAGGGCCTGGGCCTGGGCCAGGTTGGGCGCGGGCAGCTCCTCGTTGGTGTTGTCGAACTGGACGGCCACGCCGCCCGGCGCCGCGGTCACGCCGTTGCGCACGATCCGCCGGGCCACCGCGGGGTCGGCCAGGATCAGGGCCTGGAGCTGGGGCAGGCTGTAGGATCGCCCGGGCACGGTGATGAGGAACCGCCCGTGCTGATCGTCGGCCACCTCCGCCCGCCGCAGATCGGCGGCGGCCTGCTTGAGCCAGTCCACCGCCGTCGGAGACTTATTGCCCCGGACGTACTCGGCCAGCTCCAGGTCCTTCATGCTGCCGTACTGCTCCTTGAGCGCCACCTGCACGTTGGTGCCGCCGGTGAACTCGATGTCCAGCACCTCGCCGCCCTTGCCCAGCAGCAGGACCATGCCCAGGGTGATGACCACCGCCGAACAGATCCAGAAGGCCCGGTACTTGCTCATCCAGTCGATGTTGGGGGCGGACATGAGCTTCATCATGGGCAGGCGGTTGGCCTTCTGATGGCCGGTGATTTTGTAGAGCCAGCGAAAGCCCCACATGCTGCCCAGGATGACGACGGCGGTGGCCGCCAGGATGCCCAGGAACCTCGCCAGGCCCAGGGCGTTGGATTCCTCGCGGGCCTCGGGCGTGCGGTTGAGCACCCAGCCCAGCGCGAACATCAGGGCGGCCACGCCGACCAGAATGCCCGGCAGCAGCCATGCCCGGCGGGTCTCGTCGCGGTTGAGGCTCAACGGGATCATCACGTAGTAATACTGCCGGGTGACGAACAGGGCGGTGAACATGCTGATAGCCAGACCCAGACCCAGGGTCAGGCCGAAGCCCTTGATCTCCTCGCTGCCGATCCAGTAAAGGATGACCGCGGTGAGGATGGTGGTGATGTTCCCGTCGAAGATGGCGCTGAAGGCCCGTTCATAGCCCAGCTTGACGGCCATGCGCGCCGAGACGCCGCGCTGCAGCTCCTCGCGCATGCGCTCGAAGATGAGCACGTTGGCGTCGACGGCCATGCCCAGCGTGAGGATCAGGCCGGCGATGCCCGGCAGGGTGAAGGTCGCCTGGATGAAGGCCATCACCCCCAGCGTGATGATCAGGTTCATCAGCAGGGCGATGTCGGCGATGGCCCCGTTGTAGGCGTAGTAGATGGCCATGAAGGCGATGACCGCCAGCAGGGAGACGGCCACGGAGATCTGGCCCATCCGGCGGTTGGTGTCGCCCAGCGACGGGCCGACGTTGCGCTCCTGGATGGGCACTTCCTTGAGCCGGGCGGGCAGGGCCCCGGCTTCCAGCGTGTTCACCAGGTAAGCCACCTCCTGGATCGAGAAGTTGCCGGTGATCTCGCCGCGCGTCGAAATGGCGCTCTGGATGGTGGCCGCCGAGATGGCCTCCCCGTCCAGGAAGATGGCCAGCGGGCGCTTGAGGTTCAGCCTGGTGAGCGGCTGGAACTTGTCGCCCCCGCGGGCGTCCAGCCGGAAATCGACCGAGGGCCGGCCGTTCTGGTCCCGGCTGATGTCGGCGCTGACCAACGACCAGTCCTTGTCCGTGTGCAACATGCCCATGTCCGGCGTGGCGTGGGCCAGCACGTACCAGGTGTCGAGGTATTGCTCGGTCACGTAATAGTCCCGGAAGCCGGGGTCCAGGATGCTGTTCTCGCGCGGCTTGGCCACCTTGAACCAGGCGTACTTGTCGCCGGCCTCGGGGCGCGGGCCGCGCTTCTTGAGCTGCTCGACGTATTTGTCCACCCGCTCGTTGTACTCGGGCTTCGGCGAGGTGAGCATCTCGGGGTTCTGCGGGTTGCGCGTGGCCAGGATGCGGAACTCGAGCACGCCGGCCCCCTTGAGCATGCGCAGCAGGTCGGAGGGGTCCTCCAGCAGGGACTTATGCTCGCTCCACTGGTCGTAGGCGGCGGTCATCCGGTCGATCAGGGCCTCCAGATCGGGATGCTGCTTCTTGAGGGCGGCCAGCTCGGCGGCCCGCTTGGGATTGCGCCGGCCGAGCTCCAGCCGGTCCAGCAGCGCCGGGACGCTCAGGTTGGTGGCCAGGATGTCGCCGATGACCTTGGACCGATCCTCGATGAGCCGTCCGATCTCCTCGCCGGGACGGGTGGTGGC
>JABRVU010000074.1:0-10571 GCA_039961895.1 Phycisphaerae bacterium
CCCAGGCCCGACACCGGCGCCGTGCGTCGAGTCACCGTTGGTTTGCGGGCGTCGGGCCGGCTGTCGAACGTGTAATGTTCCGGCCGCCTTCCGCGGCCGCCTCCGCCGCCGCGACCGCCTCCGCCGCCATAGCCTCCGCGACCGCCACCGCCGCCACCGCGATCCTCGCGCGGCCGGGCCTCATTGACGGTGAGGGCCCGTCCGCCGTTCTGCTGCCCGTGAAGGGCCGCGATCGCCGCCTGGGCCTCCTCGTCCGTGCTCATCTCGACGAACCCGAAGCCTTTGCTCCGATTGGTCATCCGGTCGGAAATGACCTCGGCGCTCTGCACCGTGCCGTGCGCGGAGAAGAGCTTCTCCAGATCCGAACTGCTGATGCTGTAGGGGAGATTTCCCACGTACAACTTTTTGCCCATTTGACTTTCTCCTATGCATGAATGGGCTTATTCGACCCGCTTGTCACTTTCCGGGTCGCAAACGAAAGGGCCGAGCTTCCCGGCCGAACAGGATGGGAGCGATTGAGACAAGGCAGAGCGGAGAGGACGTGACATTCCAGATCCGTAACGCTGACTCATTCACCGACCAACCATCGTTGAGTATACCGGACCTACCGGGAAAAGTCCATGTGAATTTCCCATATTCCGGGCGGGGAACAGAATCGCGTAACTTGTTATTCTACAGTGAATAAGGGTGGCAGCTACTTCGCATGGAAGCGGCAAACCTTGATTCCGCACGGCATGGAAGGGCTCATGTGAAAGCGGAAATCACGACGATTCGGGGGCCTGATACAAGCGCCGAATCAGGAGGCATGAGAGGCGGCCACGAGACGATCGAGGGTGTCCAGAGCCTGCCCTGCGTCCACCGCGTGCGCGGCCCGGGCGACGCCGGCGGGCAGATCGGCGGCCAAGCCGGCCACCACCAGCGCGGCCCCGGCGTTGAGCAGGGCATGATCGCGCCGCGGGCCCCGGTCCTGTCCCGAGAGGATCGCCCGGATGGCCGAGGCGCTCTGGGCCGGCGAAGTCACCAGCAAGGCCTCGAGCGGCGCCGGCGTGAAACCAACGTCGGCGGGATGGATCTCGAAGGTGCGGACGCGGCCGGCCTTGACCTCCGTCACGCGCGTCGGGCCGGTGATGGTCAGGTCGCAGAGCCCGCAGTGGGCGTGCACCACCCAGGCATGAACGGCGCCGCGGGCGGCCAGGACGTCGGCCAGCGTCGCCGTCAGCTCCGGCCGGGGAACGCCGAGCAGTTGGCGCTTCGCTCCGGCCGGGTTGGTCAGCGGCCCCAGCAGGTTGAAGATGGTGCGGATGCCCAGCCGCTTGCGCACCGGCGCCGCGTGGCGCATGGCCGGATGCAGGTTGGGCGCGTACAGGAACGCGATGCGGCATTCGCGCAGGCAGCGTTCCAGCACCGGAACGGGCGCGTCGAGGTTGACGCCCAGCTCGGCGACGGCCTCGGCCGAGCCGCTGACCCGCGTGTTGGTGCGGTTGCCGTGCTTGGCCACGGTGGCACCGGCCGCCGCCGCCATGACCGCGGCCGCCGTCGAGACGTTGAAGGTGCTGATCCCGTCGCCGCCCGTCCCGCAGGTGTCGATGCACTCGGCGTCGCAGCGCACGCGGGTGACGTGCTCGTTCATCACGTCGGCGGCGCCGGCGATCTCGTCGGCGGTCTCGCCCTTGGCCGCCAGGGCGGTGAGGAACTCAGCCATCAGCCCGGGCTCACATTGGCCGGTCATGATCAGAGCGAAGACCTCGCGCGATTGCGCCCGGCTGAGGTGGGCGGCGGCTTTGACGGTCGCGAGCGCTTCTTCGATAAGGACCGCCATGAACGCACCTTCTTCGCCGTGAAATCGACAACGTGCCCAGGCGACAAGGCGCGACCGCCGGCGGCCCATCTTCCTGTCGCCTGGTCACCTGGTCTCCTCGTCGCGGCCGATTCGTATCGCGTCGTGGTCACAACAGGCCCAGGCATCAAACCGGCTCCGCCCGGGCCCCGTCCGAGGCCGTGGTGGTGTAGATCAGGGCCGGCTTCTCGAACCGCCCGTCGTAGGACGTGCGGACGGCCTCGGTCAGCGGCTCGACGGCCTTGGGATCGACCAGGGCGATCGCGCAGCCCCCGAACCCCCCGCCGGTCATGCGGGCCCCGTACACGCCGGGCACCTGCCGGGCGATCTCGACCAGGGCGTCCAGCTCGGCGCAGGACACCTCATAGTCGTCGCGCAGGGAGGCGTGCGAGTCGAACATCAGGGCCCCGAAGTCCTCGAGCCGCCCGCGCCGCAGGGCGTCGGCGCCCTCGGTGGTCCGCTGAATCTCCGTGACCACGTGGTGGGCCCGGCGGAAGATGAGCGGATCGAGCCCCGCCCGCTGGGCGTAGAGCATGGCCGGCTTCACGTCGCGCAGGCTGTTGATCTGCCCGTAGCGGGCCTTGAGCGTCTCGACGGCCTGCTCGCACTGCCGCCGGCGGACGCCGTACTCGCCCCCGCCGATCTCGTGCCGGACCTGGGTGTTCATGACCACCAGCACGGCCTGGTCGGAGGGCACGGGAATGTGCTCGACCTGCCGCGAGCGGCAATCCAGCAGCAGGGCGTAGAACTCGCGGCCCAGCGAGCAGATGAACTGGTCCATGATGCCGCAGGGCGAATGGGCGTACTGGTGTTCGGCCTGCTGGCCGAGCAGGGCCAGCTCGACGGGGTCCATGTCGGCGCCGGCCAGGGCGAGAAAGGCCCGCCCGGTGCCCATCTCCAGGGCCGCCGAACTGCTCACCCCGCCGCCGACCGGCACCTCGCTGTGGATCAGCAGCCGCGAACCGGCGAGTCGAATGCCGCGGCGGACCAGCAGGGCGGCCATGCCGCGCGGGTAATTCGACCACCCCGGCAGACCGGGCACGTCCGGCTCGCCCGGATCATCGGCGGGGAAGCGCGCGGGCTCCGGAAAGGCCGTCGAACGGACCTCGATGACCCCGTCGCCCGAGGGCCCGGCCACGACGTAGAGGCTCTGCGACATGGCGATGGGCAGGACGAAACCCTCGTTGTAGTCGGTGTGCTCGCCGATCAGGTTGACCCGCCCGGGCGCGCGGACCAGGACGGCGGGCCTGACGCCCGGCCAGGCCCGCGCGAACCGCTCGAGAAGTTCATCTGTATTGACCACCGCGAGATTCCCACGGACAATGGCTTTCGGGCGACTGTAGAACGCGATTTGGGGCCTGTCAACCCGGTGGTTCTCCGATGCCCACGCCGATCCTCATCGACACGGATATGGGGGTGGACGACGCCCTGGCGATCGCCCTGGCGTTGGCCGGCGGCGGGCTCGAACTGGCCGGCCTGGTCAGCGTGGGGGGCAACGTGCCGCTGGACCAGGCCACCGGCAACATCGGGCGCGTACTGGCCGGCCTGGGCCTCGAGGACTTTCCGCCGGTGGGCGTGGGGCTGGACCAGACCGGCTGCCTGAGGGACGCGACCGGCATCTTCGGCGCTGACGGGCTGGGCGAAACGCACCTGGCGGTGCCGGACGATTACCGGACGCAATCCTACGTCGAGGTCTACGAGCGCTGCCTCGAGCGCCACGGCGAAGCGCTGGTGATCGCGGCCATCGGGCCGCTGACCAACCTGGCGGCCCTGCTCCGCGAACGGCCCGATCTGCTCCGGCGGGCGGGGCGCATCATCATCATGGGCGGGGCGGTGTGGTGTCCGGGGAACGTCACCCGCTGGGCGGAGTTCAACTTCTACCGCGATCCGCGGGCGGCGGCGGAGGTGCTCAGCGCCGGCCTGCCGGTGACGCTGGTGCCGCTGGACGTGACCGGCCAAGTGGCCATGGATGAATCGCACGTGGCCCACCTCTCGCGCAGCGGGCGCCGGGGCGGCGAACTGCTGGCCCGCATGATGCGCCACGCCCTGGAACGCGGCGAGGGGGGCCGCAAAGGCACCGTCCTGGTGCATGACGCCGTGGCCGTGGGCACGCTGCTGTGGCCCGAGCTGTTCATGCGCTCGCGCGTGGCCATCGAGGTGGTTCTCGAGGGCGAGCAGGCCGGGCGAAGCAGGCCCGTGGTCGGCAAGGACAAGGCCCGCCAGTCCGCCGTGGTCATCTCGGTCAGCGTGGTCGATTTCCTCGAAAGCCTCCTGGAGCGCATCTGCCAGGAGGAGTTCATCGTCTGAGATGTTCGACCGGCTCGACGACACCATCGTGGCCGTTTCCTCGCCGCCCGGCGCCGGCGGGCGCGGGATCATCCGGTTGAGCGGTCCGACGGCCGCTCCGATCGCGCACACGGTTTTCACGTCCGACTCCGGCCCGTCGCTGCTCGAGGTTCCCGGTCATCGCCGGCTGTGGGGACGGGTGCGCATCGACGAACGGTCGTCGGTGCCCGCGGAAGCTTACGTCTTTCGAGCCCCGGCCAGCTACACGCGGCAGAACATCGTCGAGTTGCACACCGTGGGTTCGCCGGCGGTGCTGGCCATGATCGTCGATGCGCTGGTGGCGGCGGGGGCCCGGCCGGCCGAGGCCGGCGAGTTCACCGCCCGGGCGTTTTTTCACGGGGCCTTGGACCTGACCGAGGTGGAGGGCGTGGCCGCCATGATCGCGGCCGCCAACGACTCGCAACTGAGAGCCTCCGAGGCCCTGCTTCATGGACGACTGAGCCGGCGGTCGATCGAGCTGCGCGATCAACTGGCGGATCTGCTGGCCCTGCTCGAGGCGGACATCGATTTCGTCGAAGAGCCGATCGAGTTCGTGACCGCCGGGCAGGTGCGCGAGGCACTCGGGCGGATCGTCGCAGCGCTCGACGCCCTGCTGAGCGCGGCCCCGGACCTGGAACGGCTGGAAGCCCTGCCGCGCGTGCTGCTGGTCGGGCGGCCCAACGCGGGCAAAAGCACGCTGTTCAACCGGCTGACCGGTCTGGAGCGGGCCATTCCCTCGGCCCAGGCGGGCACCACCCGCGACGTGATCTCCGCGCCGCTGAGCGTGCCGGGCGGCGAGGCGAGCCTGCTGGACTGCGCCGGCGTCGATTCGCCGCTTGATGCGGGCGAGCCCTCGGCGGCGGACCCGGACGCGCTGGCCCGGCGGGCGGCGCTGCGCGCCCTGGGCGCGGCCGACCTCGTGCTGCTGGTGGTGGACGCCACGGCCGACCCGAACGGAGCCCTCGAGTCGTTCCGCGACCTGCGCGTCGGACGGGCGACGATCACCGTGCTGAACAAGATCGACGCGCTCACGGCGCCGATCCCCGATTTTTTTTCGCGTCGGGACGTCGCCGAGGTCAGCGCCCGGACCGGCGCGGGGCTGGACGCGCTGCGGGGGCGGATCGGTCAGGCGCTCTTCGGTGCGGCGGCCCCAAGCGGGCAGGAGCTGCCGGCCCTGTCGCATCGCCAGCGCGCCGGGCTGGACGAGGCCCGCGCGGCGGCGGCGCGGGCCCTCGAAATGTGTGAAAACGCCCGTGAATTGAAGGGTTTCGTGGAGCTGCTGGCCGTCGAGGTTCGCGCCGCGATGAACGCGCTGTCGCTCCTGAGCGGGCAGATCGCCACCGAGGAGCTGCTGGCGAGGATCTTCGCGCGGTTCTGCATCGGCAAGTGAAGATCAAGATCGGCCCTCCCTCCGGTCGATAGATTCTGCATGGGCCTCCGGTCCGCGGCGGCGCGGTCAAAAACGCGCCGCCGGTCGAAAAAAGTTTTGACATTCATGGAGGCCGTGCTAACCTAGGCGTTCAGAAAGGAGGTGACGTCCATGGCGAAGAAGAAAGCCAAGAAGGCCAAGAAGAAGAAGTAGCCGAATGGACTTCACCAAGTCCGCCGCTCAAGAGCCGACGAAACGGATGTCGGGCGGAGCGGCGGCCGTCGCAACCCGCGTGGGTGCGATCGACGGATGAAGGAAGGTGCTCAACGCCACGGGAGCACCTTCCCTTTTTTATGCGCCCAGGGAGGAAACCCGCCCGCCGCGACGCGGAACGCCGCCGGGCGGTGCGGAGGCATGGGGAGAGGTTCTTGGAGCCCGCTTCGCCGGGCCCTGACGTCCGCGGGCTGAATCATCCACCGGCGGCGCGGAGCTGGGCCCGGGCGCCGGCCTCGGCGGCGGCCTTGCGCTTGTACTCCGCGTCGTCCCGGGCGGGCAGGGCCCGGGCGGCGGCGAGCTGGGCCTGGGCGGCGGCGAGCTGGGCCTGGGCCGCGGCCCGATCGATCCGGTCGGGGCGGATGGCCTTCTGGGTCAGCACCACCACGCGGTTGTCCACCACCTGGGCGAAGCCCCCGTCGATGAACCAGGCCTCTTCCGCCGGGCCGGCCGTCCTGACCCGCAGCCGGCCGGCGCCCAGCTTGCACATCAGCGGCGCCCGGTCCACCAGGATGCCGATCTCGCCGTCATGGGCGGGCAGGACCACGGACTCGACCGGGCCCTCGTAAACGGCCGCCTCCGGAGTGATCACGCTGCAATGTAACGTCGCGGTAGCCATGATGAAAATGCTCTCGGCACTCAGCCATCAGCTTTCAGCGTTCGGAAGTCGGCTCCCAGTCACGTCTCGGATGCCAACGTCGCGCTTCAATCCCAAATCCGAAATCCGCGATCCGCGCTTATTTGAGCTTCTCGGCCTTGGCGGCGGCTTCCTCGATGTTGCCGACGTACATGAAGGCCTGCTCGGGCAGGTGGTCCCACTTGCCGGCGACCAGCTCCTCGAAACTGCGGATGGTGTCTTCCTTGCGCGTATAGTTGCCCGGGAAGCCGGTGAAGGGCTCGGCCACGAAGAACGGCTGGGAGAAGAACCGCTCGATCTTGCGGGCCCGGGCCACGATCAGCTTGTCCTCCTGCGAGAGTTCGTCCACCCCCAGGATGGCGATGATATCCTGGAGGTCGCGGTAGCGCTGGAGGATGCGCTGCACCTGCTGGGCGACTTTGTAGTGCCGCTCGCCGATGAACTGCGGGTCGAGGATGCGGCTGGAGGAGGCCAGCGGATCGATGGCCGGGTAGATGCCCTTCTCGGAGATGCCGCGCGACAGGACGATGAAGGCGTCCAGGTGGGTGAAGGTGGTGGCCGGGGCCGGGTCGGTCAGGTCGTCGGCCGGTACGTAAATGGCCTGCACGCTGGTGATGGCTCCGAACTTGGTCGAGGTGATCCGCTCCTGCAACTCGCCCATCTCGGTGCCCAGCGTGGGCTGATATCCGACGGCCGAGGGCATCCGCCCCAGCAGGGCCGACACTTCCGAACCGGCCTGCGAGAAACGGAACACGTTATCGACGAAGAGCATGGTGTCGGCCCCGGATTCATCGCGGAACCACTCGGCCATGGTCAGGGCGCTCAGCGCCGCCCGCAGACGGGCCCCCGGAGGCTCGTTCATCTGCCCGAACACCATCACCGTGTGGTCCATGACCTGCCGGACGTTGCCCTGGGTGTCCTTGAAGGTGGCCTCCTGCATCTCCAGCCACAGGTCGTTGCCCTCGCGGGTCCGCTCGCCCACGCCGGCGAACACCGAGTAGCCCGAGTGCTCGCGGGCGATGCGGGCGATCATCTCCTGCACGATGACGGTCTTGCCCAGCCCGGCCCCGCCGAACAGGCCGATCTTCCCGCCGCGCACGAACGGGGCCAGCAGGTCGATGACCTTGATGCCCGTCTCCAGGATTTCGGACTTGGGGGTCAGGTCGGCGAAGACCGGCGGCGGATGGTGGATGGGGCGGTATTCCTTGACGTGGACCGGCCCGCGCATGTCGATGGGGTCGCCCACCAGGTTGAAGACCCGCCCGAGCGTCTCCTTGCCGACCGGCACGCTGACCGGCCGGCCCAGGTCCTCGATCTCGGCGCCGCGCGTCAGCCCGTCGGTCGAGCCCAAGGCCACCGCCCGCACCGATCCGCCGCCCAGGTGCAGGGCCACCTCGCACCAGAGGGTATCTTTCTCGACCCGCCCCAGCACCTTGCGCTCCACGGGCACTTTCAGGGCGTTGTAGAGCTTGGGCATATGGGCCTCGTCGAACTCGGCGTCCAGCGTCGAGCCGATGACCTGCGTCACCCGACCGATGTTCCTGCCGTTGCCTGCGTTGGATGTCATCGAATAAGTTCCTGGTTTCTGGTTCCTGGTCGGAGTTGGCGTCCGTCACGATCGGCTTTCAACGAACCCACCCGCTCGGGCGGCCTACCGACAACCGACCACTGAAAACTCCCTTACTTGATCGCCTCCGCGCCGCTGACGATATCGAGCAGTTCCAGCGTGATCTGCGACTGGCGGGCCCGGTTGTACTGCTGGGTGAGCGACTTGACCATGTCTCCGGCGGCGTCGGTGGCCGACTTCATGGCCACCATGCGGGCCACCTGTTCGCTGACTGCCGCGTCCATGAAGCACTGGAACAGCCGGACCTTCACCGTCTCGGGCAGCAGCTCGGCCAGCAGTTCCGCCGCCGGCGGGGTGAACTCGTATTCCACCCCCGCCCCGGCCGCGGCGCCGTCGGCTCCGGCCGGCCTTTCGATGGGCAGCAGTTGAATCGTCGCCGCCCGCTGCACGGACGTGGAGATGAACCGCGTGTAGCTCACGTGCACCGCGTCGATCTCGCGCCGCTGATAGGCCGCGATCATCCGCTCGGCGAAAGCGTTGACGTCCTCGAAGCGGGGCTTGTCCTCGAAGCGGGTGTCGGTCGAGGCCATCGGGCGGTTCAGGAACTTGAAGAAGCCGATGCCCTTGCGGCCCATGACGTGGAGATCGACGGTCCGGCCCGCCGTCTCGGCCGTTCTCACGTGTTCGGTCGCCGCCCGCAGCACGGCCGCGTTGTATCCGCCGCAGAAGCCGCGGTTGCTGGTGATGACCACCACCGCCGAGCGGTTCGACTCGACGTTGACCCGCAGCAGCGGGTGGTCGATCTGCCCCGTGCCCCGCGAAAGCTGCTCGGCCAGCTCGGTGATGCGCTCGGTGTAGGGCCTGCTGGCCGTCGCCCGGGTATAGGCGGCCTGAAAGCGCGCCGTGGCGATGAGCTGCATGGTCCGCGTGATCTTGCGGATGTTCTGCACCGTCTTGCGCCGCTTGACGATCGCCCGTGCCTTGGCCATGCTCGATCACCTTCTCGCGTCGATGGTTCCCGGTTGCGGGATCTCTGGTTCCTGGTTCCTGGTTCCTGGTTTCCAGCCTGGGGAATCGGAGTACACGTTTCCAGTGCTTCGTCGTTCCCGAAAGGGGTCGCCTCAGCTTCCCAGTCACTCTGACCGCGTCCTGAAACCCGTGTGAATGCGACCGGCTTCCGGCCGGTCGGTGTTCGGGGTTTCAGGGCAGGTTCTGCATGCGCCCTTCTTCCACTCTCGATCCCTCGCGCGGGTCCTTCGCGCCTCGTCTTTCTCCGGTCCCGCCGGCCAGGAACACCTCCAGGCCGGCCGGACCGCGCTTGGCGAACTCGTTGAGCGCCAGCCGGACGTCGCCCGCGTCGCCCGATGCGAACAGCGTGACTTTGCCGGCTCCGCCCGCGGTCGACCGCCAGCCGCCGATTTCCCGCCAGGATCGAAGCGTCCGCAGGGTGGTGCTCGACGGCTCGACCGCGAACGCCAACTGCACGTCCGCGAGCGGCGAGGCGTCGTCCGTCTCTCCGCCGCCCTTCGACGACAGGAGGACGCGGGCTTGAACGGCCTCATACCGCAACACCCCCACCTCGTTCGACGCGACGACCGCCCGCGGGAAGTAGATCCGCAGGAAGGCCGCCATCTGCCGGTTCCGTCCGTGGACGGCTTGCGCTTCCGACGGCGCCGTCCACCCCGCTCGCAGCAACGGAATACCCGCGACGACCAAGGGCAAGAGGCAAAAAACGGCCATCACCGTGTGTCGCAGTCCCACCGGCGCCGAAGGGGCCCACTTGGCGCCCGGCCGATTGGCCATGGCCCGCACCATGGCCACCACACCCAACGGCACCAGGTACGCCGTATACCGAAAGCCCTCGTCCACCCGCCCGACCAGCAGGTGCGTTGCCCCGGCCGCCAGAAACACGAACAGCCATCCGACGCGGATGCGGTCCTCCGCGTCCGGTGAGCTCTGCTGCTCGCGCCGCGACCAGAGCATGGCCGCCGCGATAACCACCAGCGCCGCCGGCAACAGGGCCAGCCGAAGGTTATTCACCGAGCGTTCGAACACCAGCCGCAGCAGCGCCGGACCATCGTGGACGCCTTCCAGGAGCCGGTCGCGGATCGGCCGCGGCAGCCACGACTCGCCATGCGCCGCCAGGTAAGCGGCGACGCCGACGGCCACGCCCGCCCCGGCCAGGACCGTCAGGACCATTCGCCCCGCGCGGCGGCGAATCCACGCCCACAACGCCACGCCGGCCAACACCGCCAGGCTCTCATACCGCAAGCCGACGGCCAGGGCCATCCACACCATCGACGACACCAGCCGACGGGCGGCCAGCCTTTCGCGCTCGATCACCTCCACGCTCGCCCACACCGCCAGCAGCAGCACGAAGGCATGAGCCAGGTGCTCCATGCCGGTCAGTACCAGCAGCGGCAGAGGCATGACCGCCGCGACCACCAGCAACAGGGCGAACATGCCGGCCTGGACGGGCCTGCTGGCCGGGCTGGTCCGGCTGATGCGGGCCTCGCCCGAGGGGCGGCTGGCCCGCCTGGCCCCGCTGGTCATCAACCTGATG
>JABRVU010000075.1:0-2975 GCA_039961895.1 Phycisphaerae bacterium
TTCATGGTCCTGGTCGGCCTCTCCATGCCCGCCATCGCGGATACCCTGCGCGGAGGGGGCGGGCCCGAAGGTCTGGGAGAGACGGTGGCGGCGGGCGCGCTTCTGTCCGTGACGGGCCCGATGGGTTGGACGACGATCGCGCTCCACGTTCTGGCCGTGACGCTCCTGGCCAATCTGGGAAAGATGTTCCCCGCCCTGTGCTACCGGCGGGAGGCCACTTGGCGGGAACGCATGGCGGTGGCGGTGGGCATGTGGCCGCGCGGCGAGGTCGGCGCGGGCGTGCTGGTGATCTCGCTCTCGTACGGCATCGGTGGTTCCGTCGTCGTGATCGCCATGCTCTCGCTGGCGCTGAACCTGGCCCTGACGGGCGTGTTCATCTGGTGGGTCAAGCGTCTTCTGGCTCCGTCGGCGCGAGGATGCCGCGGGGAGGTGGCCACCGCCGCTGCTGATCGACCCCTCGAATGAAGCATGTCGTGACCCGGACGTTTCCAGCAGGGCGGCGGCAGGGACTGTCACCTGTTTTCGTCGGAACGGAACGGCCGGAGGCGAACTCATCGAGGCCGCGACGACCTTAACGGCGGGCGGCTCAGAGGATTATGGAACGGCGATGGGGAGGAAAAAACGGACGGAGCGGGCGTGTAAGCCGAATTCTGTAGCCCTGACACGCCGCGGCCGGCCGAGCGCGCCCCACAACCGGCGTTCCGTTTCATCCACGGTTGCGAGGACGCGGGCGCAACCGCCCGCGGCGTGTCGAGGGTGGCGATCATTCATCTCGGCGACCGGTTGCCCGGCCGCTCATGCGCCCTACCCGCGGCTCATCCGAGACGGGCCGCCTCTGGCCGCTTATTTGGGCTTGCTGGCGGTGGGGTTTGCCCTGCCATCGCGGTCGCCCGCGACGCGGTGCGCTCTTACCGCACCTTTTCACCCTTACCCAAGTCGCGCGGCGGCGAGCTTCGCCTCCTCGCCCGCATGAGGGCGGGCGAAGCGCCCGCCGCGCGACCCGGGCGGTATGTTTTCTGTGGCACTTTCCCGCGGCTCGCGCCGGGTCGCCGTTAGCGACCACCGTGCCCTGCCCAGTTCGGACTTTCCTCCCGGCCGGGGTGGGTTCATGCGGCCGAAGCCCCATGAGCCGCCGGCCGGGCGATCGCCCCGCCCGCTCCGTCGAAAGTCATTATAGCAGGCCGCGGGCCCGGCTCACCGTTCCGCCGCAGCGCCGGGGTGGAACTCCCCCGCGCCTCTCACCCGCGGCGACGCCAGGATGCACCGGCGGTTGCCTCCGTCCTGATCCGCCCGCATGATAGCTCCCGCATGGCGAGGCTGAGTCTGTCAGTGGTGCTTCCCTGTTACAACGAAGAGGGCAACGTGGAGCGTACCACGCTGGCCGCCCTGGAGGCGGTGCGCGCCCTGACCGACGATTTCGAGATCATCATCGTCAACGACGGCAGCCGCGACCGCACCGGCGAGATCGCCGAGCGGCTGGCCGCCGGACATCCGAACGTCCGGGTGGTTCACAACCGGCCGAACCAGGGCTACGGCGCGGCCCTGCGGGCCGGCTTCGCCGCCGCGAGCCGGGAATGGGTGTTCTACACCGACGGCGACGGGCAGTTCGACTGCCGTGAGATCGACAAGCTGCTCGAGCGGCTGGACCGCTATGACATCGTCAGCGCCTACCGGATCGACCGGCGCGACGGGCCCTTGCGGCGGTTCAACGGCTGGGTCTGGTCGTGGCTGTGCAACCTGCTCCTGGGGCTGCGGCTCAAGGACATCGACTGCGCGTTCAAAATCTACCCCCGGAGGCTGTTCGACGAGATCGAACTGCGCTCGCGGGGGGCGCTGATCGACGCCGAGGTGCTGGGCAAGGCCGCCCGGCGGGGGTATCGCATCGGGCAGGTCGGCGTTCACCACTATCCGCGGCTGGCCGGCCGACAGACCGGCGCCAACCCCAAGGTGGTGGCCCGGGCCTTCGCCGAGCTGGTGAAACTGCGCCGCGAAATTCGCGCTGACACGCCCCGGAAACAAGCCGGTGCCGGAAAGGGGTAATCCGGCCAGGATCCCAAGGACCAGACCACAACGTCCGGAGCTGACAGACATCGTCGCCGGGTGTAAATCCCCGAACTTGGAGTACAGCAGCCCTGGCGTCCAGATAAGATGACTCGTAATTACATCTAATCCACACTCTTTCGATTGAAATCGGAATCAGTCCGCCTCGTGGTACTTGTCGCTGTACCGTCTGGACGGTATAGTATGGGCATGGATTGCCCCCTCCCTGAGGAACTTCCGGTCCGGGATCGGCTGCTGAACGCCGCCGAGGCCGTAGTGGCGCGCGACGGGGTGAGCAACCTCACCCTGGAGACGGTGGCCCGCGAGGCCGGCGTCAGTAAAGGAGGGTTGCTTTATCACTTTCCCTCGAAATCGGCGTTGATATCGGCCATCGTCGAGCGGCTCGGGGAGCGCTGCCAACGGGATCAGGCCCGGGTCCTGGCCGGCGACACCGGGAAACCAGGGGCCTTCGCCCGGGCATACCTGGCCATCCGCTCGGAGCCGGTCGATCCGCAGACGCGACCCATGCACATCGCGTTGCTGGCCGCCGCCGGGACCGACCCGCAATACCTGGAGCCGTTCCGCCGTCGGCTGGTGGAATGGCAACAACGGCTGGAAGCCGACGGCATCGACCCGGTGACGGCCACGGTGGTCCGGCTGGCCATCGACGGGCTGGGCCTGATGTCGCTGCTGGGGCTGCCCGGCCCGGAAGGTGAACTCCGACAGAAGGTGATCGAACGGCTGCGAGAGATGACGGAGATCAAACCCGAGAACCGCTCGGGCACGTGAGCGGGTCTACCTCATCGGGCAGTTGAGGCGATGGCGGCAACAAGTGGCGCATCCTGGGAAGGAACGTGATGCGAACGTTGAAGACGGCATGGGGCGGGAATGCAGGCCGGGGGTTGGCCAGTCGGATCGGCTGGACGGCGTTGGCC
>JABRVU010000076.1:0-11955 GCA_039961895.1 Phycisphaerae bacterium
CGCGGTGGCGGCGTGGAAGGACGTGGGCGGGCGGGTGAACGTCAACGTCTCGGAGTTCACGGACACGCGGTTCGGCGGGCGGAACTTCGCCGGGACGGGCCGCGACCTGCGCCGCAAGTTGTGGGCCGTCGCCCTGGGCGGGGGATATGCGATGGTCCTGGGCATGGACATCGCCTCGACGCCGCCCGAGGACCTGGCGGCGTGCGGACGGCTGGTGCGCTTCATGGAATCGACGCACTTCTACCGCATGTCGCCGCACGATGAGCTGGCCGGCGAAGGCTGCCGGTACGTGCTGGCCGATCCGGGGCGGGCCTACATCGCCTACGGCGAGGGCGGCGACCGGTTGACGGTGATGGTGGAGGCCGGTCGTTACCGCGTGCAATGGTACGACCCGGCCGCGGGAGTCTGGACGTCGGAAGAGGTCGAGACGCTTCCCGCCGGTCGGCGGGAGTTCAACAGGCCGCCGGCCTTCGGACAGGAGGCGGCCTTGTATCTTGAGTCGGTGGACCTCCCGCCCGCCGGTGCGCTCGTGGCCTCCGCGGAGGCACCCGCTTCTCCACCGCCGGCACGCTGACGGCCGCGCGGGCTGAACCACCGCGCCGGAGCAGGACGCTACCCCCGTGACCGGGCCAGGCGCGGGCATCCTGTCATTTGTCGGCGGATTCGGATATCAATGGGGCCGCGGTTGCCCGATGCGCCCGGCCGGCGGCCTCGGCGCTGGGCCCGCGGAGTCCAGGATGAGTCAGGAACCATCGCAAGCTTTGGCCAACCCGGCGGAAAACGAGCCGATCCGGCCCCAAACGGGCACCTGGCGGCTGCATCGGCGGCTGTACGATTGGGTGCTGCACTGGGCGGAGACGCCTTACGGAACTCCCGCCCTGTTCATCCTGTCGTTCGCCGAGTCGAGTTTCTTCCCCATCCCGCCCGACGTGCTGCTGATCGCCCTGGTGCTGGGGGCCCGCGGCAAGTGGCTCCGATACGCCGCGGTCTGCACGCTGGCCAGCGTGGTGGGCGGCGTGGGCGGCTATGCCATCGGCTGGGGGCTGATGGAGTCGGTCGGCATGCGCATCATCGACTTCTATCAGGCCCGGAAGTATTTCGACCAGGTCACCGCCTGGTACCAGCAGTACGACTACTGGATCGTGTTCATCGCGGCCCTGACGCCGATCCCCTATAAGGTCTTCACCATCGCCTCCGGCGCGTTCCACATGAACCTGCTGGGGTTCTCGGTGGTCTCGGCGGTCGGGCGGGGGGCGCGGTTCTTCGCGGTGGCCGCCCTGCTGTACCTCTTCGGCCCGCCGATGAAACGGCTGATCGACCGGTATTTCGACCTGTTGTGCGTCGCTTTCGTGGCGTTGCTGATCGGCGGTTTCGCGGTCATCAAGCTGATCGGGTAGAATGAGGGCCGCATCGGCGAGGGGGGAACGGCCACTTCCGGATCGCTGCCATGGACGACACCACCCGACGCGCCCTGCTCAAGCTGGCCCGCGACACGCTGACCGCGAGCCTGGCGGGGAACCCCCTGCCCGCGCTGCCCGAGTTGCCGGGCGGCGATGACGAGCACGGGGGGGTTTTCGTGACCCTTCGCAACCACGGCCGGCTTCGCGGCTGCATCGGGGAGTTCCGCACCGACCGCAACCTGGCGGCGGCGGTGCAGCGGATGGCCGAGGCCGTCCTGTCCGATCCGCGCTTCGCGCGCTGCCCGGTGACGTTGAGCGAGGTTCCTGAATTATCCATCGAGATATCGGTTCTGTCCCCGATGCGGCGGACCCAGAACCCCGAACAGCTCGTTCCGGGCGTTCACGGGGTCTACGTCCGTCATGGACGCCAGGCCGGATGCTTCCTGCCCCAGGTCGCGCTCGAGCAGGGCTGGAACGCCCGACAGTTGCTCGATTACTGCTGCGCCCACAAGGCCGGCCTGCCCGAGGATGCCTGGACGCGCCCGGACACCGAGGTCTATCTCTTCACCGCGGAGATCCTGGACGAAGACCAGCCCCCGCCGGCGCATCCGGCGGGCGGATCAGCGCGCACCTGAAAAACCTGAAAACCGGCCGGTGGGATGCCGATCCCGCTTGCACCGGTAAGATGCCCGTCCCCCACGGATTCTGGACTGCTTTCAGGAGAAGACCTTGCCTCCGAATCATGACCGTCGGCCGCCGATGGATGCGACCCTTGAAACCGCGGACCTGCGGCTGGTACCGTACGCGCCGGAACACCTGCTCGCCTTGATGGCGGGGACCGATGAGTTCGAGGCCCGTTTTGGAATGCCGGTCGCGCCGGGGCTGCGCGAGTACCTGGATGCGGATGAGGTCTCGCCGGAGTGGCTGGCCCGGCTGCGGTCCGCGACGGCGGCGGACCTGTGGGATCACGGCTTCGCCATCGTGCATCGGGCCGCGCACTGCGTCATCGGCAGCGCGGGTTTCAAGGGTCCGCCCGATGAGGAGGGGATGATCGAGATCGGCTACGGCATCGCACCCCCCTTTCAGGGCCGCGGGTACGCCACGCAGGCGGTCGCGGCGCTGATCGGATTCGCGTCCGCCGACGGCCGGGTCCGCCTGATCCGGGCCCATACCCTGCCGGAGGAGAATGCCTCGACGCGGGTGCTCACGAAGTGCGGCTTCCAGTTCATAGGCGCGGTTCATGACCCCCAGGACGGGCAGGTGTGGCGGTGGGAACGGGCGGCGACGTGAGGTGAGGCCAGGGCATGAGCAATCCGGCACTGTTGGAAAGAATGCAGGCGGCCGGCGCCGCGTGGGGCGACGTGCGCGGCATGTCGATGGCCGTGGACTTCGGCGACGCGGAAGGCGAATATGCGGCCGGGTCGGCCGGCGCCGGGCTCTACGCTCCCCTGGACCGCGGCCTCATCGAGGTCCGCGGCCGCGACCGCGCCGCTTGGCTGCACAATCTCACCACCAACGCGATCAAGACGCTTCAGCCCGGCGACGGGAATTATACGTTCGCGGTCAACGTCAAGGGCCGGGTGCTGATGGACTTCAACGTCCTGGTCGCCACCGATGCGCTGCGGTTGGACATTGACCGGAGGCTGATCGCCAAGGCCCTGGCCCACTTCGAGCGCTTCACCATCAGCGAGGACGTCCAGTGCCGCGACCGCAGCGACGAGTTCGCGCGGATCGCCCTGCTGGGTCCGCGGGCGGTCGAGATCGCCGCGGCCCTGGGCGTTACCCAGGCCGGGGCCATGCCGGCGCTGGCCTCGGTGCCGCTGTCGTCGGGTGGCGGACACGAGTGGCTGGTCCGTCACGATTTCGCGGGCGTGTTCGGCGTCGAGTTGCACGTGGCCTCAGCCGCCGCCGCGGCGTGGTGGGAACGGCTGCTGGAGATCGGCCGACCGGCCGGGTTGTGGCCCGTCGGGTGGAAAGCCGTGGATACGTTGCGCATCGAGGCCGGAATTCCGCAGTACGGCCGGGACATCGACGAAGAGGTCCTGCCCGCCGAGACCGGCCAGATCGAACGCGCGGTCAGTTTCGTGAAGGGCTGCTACCTGGGGCAGGAGGTGGTCGAGCGCATGCGTTCGCGCGGCGGGCCGGCCCGCGTGCTGGTGGGCATCCGCTTCGCCGGCGATCGGACCGCTCAAGAGGTCGCCGCGGGGCCGCTGCTGGCCGACGGCGGCGAGGTCGGACGGCTGACCAGCGCGTGTCCTTCGCCCGCCCTGAATGCATGGATCGGGCTGGGCTACCTCCGCACCGCCCTGGCCAGGCCCGGCACGCGCGTGGCGCTCGCCGGCCGGCCCGACCGCGCGGGCGAGGTCGTGACCCTGCCCTTCCGCACATAGAACCGCGCTTCGCCCCGGCGTGGCGGTCTGCAACACCGGTGTTAATACACGCAATCGGGGTCGTCGGGGTTGTTGGCGCCGGTCTGGCACTTGCGGAAGAGGGTCACGTCGCCGGCGTCCACGTCGCCGTCGCCGTCCATGTCGGCGTTGTGGCAGGCCGGCGCGGACACGGGCCAGCCGTTGCCGCTCAGGCAGGCCTGCAACCGCCCGTAGTCCGACTGGTCCACGTCGTCGTCGAAATCCAGGTCCCCGCGGCGGAGCTTGCGCATGAAGCGGGCGTGGGCGGTGATGATCGCGTCGGTGCTGTGGTCGTGGGGCAGGAACACGCCGTTGCCGTCGTCGTAGTTGGCGGTGGCGTCGTCGAAGAGGATCCACATGGCCGTCCCCGCCCCCGCCCCGCCGTTCAGCGCCGACTCGGCGATCAGCGGGTGGAAGACCTCTGAATAGAACTGGTCGCGGATGACCGTCGGCCCGCCGTTGATGCCCCGCCCGCCGTTGTCGCGCGGGGCGCCGAACTCCTCGAGCAGCAGCGGCTTGTTCAGGATCGCGTCGGCGTCGTCGATGTGCTGCTGGATGTACAGGGCGCTGCGCTGCCTGGCGTAGGCGGGGTTGCCCCGCGGGTTCCAGCCCCAGTTCTCGGGGTAGACGTGGCAGGTGGCGAAGTCGATGCCGGCGTGCAGGTGGTTGCTGATGAAGTCCTGCCCGTTGGAACTCATCCAGCTTTCGAGGTTCCTGGCCGCGTAGGGCCCGCTGTAGAAACCCTCGATGCCGGTGGTGACCAGGTGGTTGGGGTCCAGGCTCTTGATGTAGACGCTCATCTCGCCGATCCAGTTGTTGAGGGCCGTGGGTGACGACCCGCGCGGCTCGTTGGCCAGCTCCCAGGCGAAGATGGTGGGGTCATCGCGATAGAGCCGCCCGTTGACCGTGTTGACCCGGTTGATGAGCACCGCCGCGAGCTGACGGTACCATTCCTTGATGGCGGCGTCGGTATAGAAGGCGTCGTGGTTGACCGACCCGAAGCGCCACAGCGTCCAGCGGTCCATCCCCCCGTAGTCCCCCCAGTTGTTGACCAGGGCCAGGATCACGCGAATGCCCCGGGCGTCGGCGGCGGCCAGGGTCTGGTCCAGCCCGCGGAAGGTGTTCTCGTTGAGGAAATCGAGGGGTTTTTCGCCGCCCTGAAGCTGCCGGACGGGGGCGCACAGCAGGCATTGGGGGCTGTATTCGGCCATGTCCTGGAAAGCCCAGGTGCGCAGCAGGTTCATGGACCGGGCGGCCATCTTGTCGAGCACTTCGTCGGCGTCGGCGGACCGGCCGGACCGGCGGTGGAGCATCTGGTAGTAGTTGTTGGTGCCGACGAAGAAAGCCGGGCGGTTCTGGACCATGAAGTGCCGGCCTTGGGTCGAGACGAACCCCACGTTCTGGGCGAACGCCGCCGCCGTCAGCAGCAGCACCAGCACGCCCAGCAGCCCCGCGGCACCGTTCATGAACCAGCCCCTCCGCAGCGCGTTCAAGGTGAGACGACTCCGCTGAGGTCCAGTTTCGCCGAATGGCCTTCGGCGGTCAACAGAAATCGGCCCAACTTGTCGATCCCGGATTCGTGGCAACTTCCGCGGACTGCTGGCTTTGTCGCGGCCGGCCTCTGGACGGGTCGCCTTCCTGGCGGTCATGCTGATACGTCCGATGCGGAGCCCGGCCGCCACATGGCGTGACTCGGCCGGTTCGGCCACGCACCCTTTTTTCCGCATGGCCGGTATGGAGCACTTGACATTGCATGATCGGTGGGTTAGGTTGATTGTTAATTGCGAGTCGGCGGATCATTGCATCGCCCCCTCTCCCTGGAGTCGCGCGGGGGTAACAAGCTTGGTGTCGCCTCGAGATCATTCCCTTGTGAGAGGCGCGGGCAGTTCACCGCCGGCTTTCATCTCTGTTGTGGATGGGTGGTTGCGTCATTTCTTCCGGAAGGAGGCCTCTCCATGAGTCGCCTGGGAATCGCTTGCGTGTCCGCTCACGTTCTGGTACTCGGTTTGTGGATGAGCGCGGCGCCGGCCGCGGACACGGTCATCAACCGCTTTGAATCGGCCGACGAGGTGGCGGCCTGGGTCCGGCACTGGGGCGGCGCGCAGAACTTCACCGCCAGCTTCGACCCCGACAAGGACGCCGGCGGCGGGGCCTCGCCGGGCGCCCTCAAGATCGAAGTGGATTACGACAGGGCGATCACCTGCGACAATGACTGCAACAACATCGCCTTCGGCCGGGCCCTGGACAGCGCCATGGATTTCAGCGGTTTCGGCACGCTGGAGTTCGACTTCTGGGTCGATCCGTCCAGCCCGCGGCGGGAACCGCCGGACACCCCGAACCCCAACGCCGACCACGGCTACTTCGGCGTGGCCACCCGGGACGGCGGCGGATGGACCACCAACTTCTCCGGCGGTCGGGGCCTGAACCCCGAAGGGCAGTGGGTCCACGTGTCCATCGCCATCAATGCCTTCCCCAACCCGCCCCACAACGACGTTCGCGCCCTGACCTTCCAGAACTGGGGCGGCGACGCGGGCACCGAGCTGCACGGGCACATGATCCTCTGGCTCGACAACCTCGTCCTGACGCCGTTGCCCGGCGGGCCGGCCTCGACGCTGGTCATCAACAACTTCGATGCCGCCGACGAAGTGGCCGCCTGGTGGTACGACCAGCCTCAAGACCCCTATCCGATCCCCACCGTGACGTGGGATCCCACCGTGGATGCCAATAACGACTCCAATTCCGGTTCGATGAAGGTGGTGATCCCCTTCGATAACGGTCTCTACGGCTCTTACAACACCAACCAGATCCTGATCAACCGCAACTGGCCCGGGGCCCCGTTCGACGCCCGTGAATACGACCGCTTCACCGCCCGTGTGAAGGTCGATCCGGCGTCGGCGCGCGACCCGGCCAACAACCACGGCTGGTCGCAATGGGTGTTCCGCAACAACTGGGGCTGGAACCCGGCCATCGGGGCCGACCTGCGGTCGTCGGGCTCGTTCGTGGACGCCAACGGGTGGCACAACTATGACGCCATCATCACCAACCCGAACGATCCGGCCCGCGACGCCCTGATGGCGCTGACCTACCAGATCTGGGGCGGCGGCTGGCAGAACCTGACCGGCACCACCACGATCTGGATCGATTACATCTCGATCAGCCGTTCGCGGCCCTGCACCGATCCGAACAATTGCGAGATCTGCAACAACCTCGAGGACGACAACGGCGACGGGCTGATCGACTGCCATGATCCCGACTGCCGCGGCGGCCCGTTGTGCCCGCCGGAGGCCATCTGCGACAACCACGTGGATGACAACCTCGACGGACTGACCGACTGCGCCGACCCGACCTGTGCGGAAAGCGCCAACTGCAAGGCCAATGACCCCTTCGCCGACGTGGACGGCGATGGAGACGTGGACGCGATCGATTTCGGAAAGTTTCAGGCCTGCATCACCGGCCCGGTGACGCTGACCGCCTCCGGCTGCGGGATGCTCGATCGCGATCATGACGAACACATCGTCGCGTCCGACCTGAATGCCTTCCTGGCCTGCGTGAGCGGACCGAACATTCCGGCGGACAAGTCCTGCGACGGTGGCGAGTGAGTTGCCAAACGGCGTTCGGCGCGGTCTGATGGCCGGATGCCTGTGCTCCGGCAGTTGAGATTCACGGCAGGGATCCTCGCGGCGCACGCCGTCGCGGGGCTCCCTGCCGTTGCCGTTTCGCCGGCGACGCGGCCGGTGTCGCCGCTGCCCGGGCACTGGCCCGAGGGACCGCCGGTGGCCGGCTTGTCCGTTATGGCCGACCCGCTCATCGATGCGTCCTCGGCCGGGCTGACCGCCGTCCACCGCCAGGCCGATCGCTGGGTGCTGACCTGCGACCTCGACGCCAACGACCCCAGGCGACAGGCCGGGGTGGTCTGGTTTCAGGTCGCCGCGGCCGCCGGCGAGTACCTCGACCTGATCGACCACGGCGCGTTCGTGTCGTTGATTGCTCCGCCGGAGTTCGTGAAGATCGAGACGGCCGGTCGCGCCCTGGCCGTCGGCGTCCGCGATGCCGCCGGCGAACAGCTCTGGTCCAGCGGCCACCCCATCCTCACCGCCGGCGAGCCCACCCGCGCGGGGGTCTATCCGGAGATGCGCTGGCCGGGCACCTCCTACACCTCGGGGCGGCTCGATCCGGGCCGCGTCGTGCAGGTCGGCGTGCGCGTGAGCCTGAAGGGCCGTTCCGGAGCCTTCAGCGGCACGATGACGATGGCCGACCTGCGCGTCTCGGCCGCGCCGCCAGACGTCGCCGGACGCCGGCGACTGGCCGCCGAACGCCTCGGCGCCGACCGATGGCTTTACCGCGTCAACAACCGGCCGGCGACGGCGCAGCGGACCGAGCCCGTTCCCATCGAGACGTTCCTGGAAAACTCGGGCGTGGATTTCCCCTGGCCGCGCCACGTCTATCCGCCCGTGGGGGCGCGGCCCTGGAACCGGTCGCGCGGCGGATTCAGCGCGGAGACGGCCCGGCTGGCCGACGATTTCGCCTACCTGGTCGAGCACCGCGTCCGGCTGATCCGCATGTTCATCTTCTGCGACGCGCGCACCGGCTTCACCGAGCGGGACGGCCGGCTGGAGCTCGATTCGATGGCCATGGCCGACGTCCGGGCGCTGCTGGATACGCTGGCCAAGTTCCCGTCGCTGCGGCTGGCGCCGGTGTTGTTCGACTTTCACCTGGCCAACGGCATCGACCGCGAGAACCGGACGCCGGTCGGCGAACACCCGGACTGGATCACCGACCCGGTTCGGCGCGGGCAGCTCGTCGCCGCCGTCGGGCCGGTCATCGACGCCTTCTGCGCCCATCCGCAGGTGGCCTTCGTCGACCTGATCAACGAGCCCGAGCACGCCGTGGCGGTGTGGATGGACGACCTTCACGCCTTCGTGGGCGCCCTGGCCGAGCGCGTGCGTCAGGGGCCGGTCCGCAAACCCAGCACGGTGGGCAGCGCCCGCACGGGCTCGGCGCTGTTCTGGATGTCGGCCGGCATCGACCGCCCGACGGCCCACTGGTTCGCCAAAATGTCCCCGTCGCATCCGCTCGGGCAGCGTCCGGCGGCGCTGGACCCGGCCGGCTGTATCATGACCGAAGTGGACCCCGGCGCGGGCGTGGCCGAGGCCCTGACCCGACTCTGGCGGGGCGGTTACGCGGGGGCGTGCTTCTGGAGCCTCCATGCCGCTGATGGATACGATTTTCGCGGCCCGCCGGCCGAGGAGTTCAAACAGTGGGTCGAGCGGCACCGGCCCGCCGCGAAAGAATGACGACGCCCTTCAGGAAAACGTCGGCCCGCGGCCTTACAATCGCTTGACGCCCGCGCGAGTGGCGGAACTGGCAGACGCGCAGGATTTAGGTTCCTGTGCCGAAAGGCGTGTGGGTTCGAGTCCCACCTCGCGCAATGGCAAGCGGAAACGATGGCTGCGCTGCTTCCGGCGTCGCGGTTCGCAGGGCAGGGGTTTACTCGCCGGGCCTTGTCCTCTATACTGATCGCTAGCCGTGTGGATCGCGCCTGACCACACGTTGACGCAGGGTCTAGGGCTGACCGTCCTTCGATTGCAGACCGGTGATTCGTTCCCCCCGGCCGAGGGACCCATGAGCCGTCGGCCGAAGCGCCACCGGCGTATCCATTCGCCTGGCTGCCTGCCTGTTCAGCGACGAGGAGGAGGACCTCATGAAGCGTTTTGGACTACCAAGTTGGTGCGTTCCTGTTCTGGCGGCCCTGGCGGGGCCCGGGTGGGTACGTGCGGAGGCGATCCTGAGCCCCGGCGACCCCATCCTGGCCATTGACCTCGACTCGCCCAACGCGGTGAGCAGCTCGCCGGCCAACGAAGGGCCGGCCAACGTGCTCGACACCCTGACGACCACCAAGTATCTCAACACGGGGCAGGCCAACTCCGGGTTCATCGTCACGCCGGCCTCGGGCCCCTCCATCGTGCGCAGCCTGGTGCTGACCACGGCCAATGACCAGGAACCGCGCGACCCGGCCTCCTACGCCCTCTACGGCACCAACGACCCGGTCACCAGCCCCAACCACAGCCTGGGCAACCTCGAGAACTGGACGCTGATCTCCTCGGGCCCGCTGAATCTGCCCTCCGCGCGGCAGGCGGTCGGACCGGTGGTCAGCTTCGAGAACACGACCAGCTACACTTCGTACCGGTTGATCTTCCCGACGGTCAAGAACATGGTGGTGGCCACGTCGATGCAGATTTCGGGGGCCCGGCTCTACGCCTCGAGCGACGGCTCCGGCCCCAACCTGCTGGCCCCCGGCGACCTGATCCGGGCCGTGGACGTCGACGTCAAGATGGGCGGATATCTGCCCGCCAACCATCCCACCTTCGCCATCGATCGCACGGCGACCGCGACCACCAAGTACCGCAACACCGGCGGGGTCAACTCCGGGTTCATCGTCACGCCCTGGGTCGGCCCCAGCGTCGTCACGTCGTTCCAGATCACCACCGCCAACGACGCCGTCACGGAAGACCCCGCGGCCTGGGCCCTGTACGGCACCAATGCGCCGATCGCCAGCACCAACAACAGCGCCGGCGACCAGGAAAGCTGGACGCTGATCGCGTCAGGAGCGGTGGCCCTGCCCAGCGAGCGCAACATGCCCGGGCCGGAGGCGGCCTTCCCGAACGCGACCGCTTACCGCTCGTATCGTCTGTTCATCACCGCCCTGCGCGACGGGGCCGCCACGGGTATGCAGATCGGCGACATCCAGTTCTTCGGGACGATCGTCAATCCGGTCCCGACGCCGCTGCTGGCTCCGGGCGACCCGATCCTGGCCGCCGACCTGGACTCCAACCCCGTCTCCTCGAGCAGCTATCCGACCACGCCCAACAACGAGGGGCCGGCCAACGTCTTCGACGGCAACACGGCCACCAAGTACCTGAACTTCGGGGAGGAGAACTCGGGCTTCATCGTCACGCCCAACTTCGGAATCTCGACGGTGCGCAGCGTGGTGTTCACTTCGGCCAATGACTTTCCGGTGCGCGATCCGATCACCTTCGCCCTGTACGGCACCAACGACGCCGTCGTCAGCGCCAACAACAGCCTGGGCAACCTGGAGAACTGGACGCTCATCGCCACGGGCGCAACCGGCCTGCCGGAACTGGCCCGCTTCACGCCCGGGCCGGTGGTCAGTTTCGCCAACCAGACCGCCTACCAGTCCTACCGGCTGATCTTCCCGATGGTGCGCGACCCGGTGGCGGCCAACTCGATGCAGATTTCCGAGGTGGCGTTTTATGAGTCGTCCGACGGGACGGGAACCAACGTCCTGGCCGCCGGCGGCGACGTCCGGGCCATCGACATCGACCCCCAGCCGACCAGCAACCACCCCGCCAACGAGGGACCGACGCTGCTGATCGACGGCAAGTCTTCGACCAAGTACCTCAACTTCGGTGAGCTCAACTCCGGGTTCATCGTCACGCCGTCCGTGGGGCTGACCAACGTCACCGCCTTCCGCATGATCACCGCCAACGACGCGATCGAGCGCGACCCGACCGGCTGGGCCCTCTACGGAACCAACGACCCCATCCGCGACGTCAACAACAGCATCGCCTCGCGCGAAAACTGGACGCTCATCGCCTCCGGCGACGTGACCCTGCCGCTGCTGCGCTATGCCTCCGGTCCGCTGGTGTCGTTCTCGAACCAGCAGGTGTTTACGTCGTACCTGATGGTCATCACCAGCGTGTACGACTCTGTCCTGGCCAACTCGATGCAGCTCGCCGAGATCCAGTTCTACGGGAAGGTGGGCTCGGCCTGCCCGACCCCGTTCGCGGACGGCGACGGCGACGGGGACGTGGACCAGATCGACTACGCGCTTTTCCAGGCCTGCATCAGCAACCCGGGCGAGGGCGTGACCACGCCGGAATGCGCCTGCTTCGACGTCGGGCCGAAGGACAACGCGGTCAACTCCGGCGACCTGGCCGAGTTCACGAAGTGTTTCACCGGCCCGCTGATCCCGTGGTCGCCGGCCATCGCGCCCGACTGCGTGCCGTGACCGCTCCCACCCGTCGCGGCCGCTACCAGCGGACTTCGACGGCCACGGGATCAGCGGGCCGGTGAAACACTTCGTGAACTCGGCCAGGTCGCCGGAGTTGACCGCGTTGTCCTTCGGC
>JABRVU010000077.1:0-2665 GCA_039961895.1 Phycisphaerae bacterium
ACTCTACAATTCCCGGCTCGTGCGACCGACGCGGATGACCGCCCCGCATGCAGCAGCTTGAGAGACCATCATGCCTGAGAACGTCGTCATCATCGGATCCGGACCGGCGGCCTGGACCGCGGCCATTTACGCCGCCCGGGCCAACCTGAAACCGCTGGTGTTCGCCGGCCGGCCCAAGCAGGTGCCCACCACCATCCTGCCCGGCGGGCAGCTCATGCTCACCACCGAGATCGAGAACTACCCCGGCTTCCCGCAGGGCGTGACCGGGCCGAAGCTGATGGCCTTCATGGAGCAGCAGGCCGTCCGCTTCGGCACGCGCATCCAGACCGACGAGGGCCAGCACCCGGATGTCTCCAACCCCGACGACGGGCACGCCTACAAGTATCACGATGCCGCCCGGGTGGACCTCTCGCGCCGCCCGTTCAGGGTCTACGGCGAGGACGGCGCCGAGATCGAAACCCACGCCCTCATCATCGCCACCGGCGCGACCGCCAACTGGCTGAACCTGCCCAACGAGCAGCGTCTGGCCCGCAGCGGCGGCGGGGTCAGCGCCTGCGCCGTCTGCGACGGGGCCCTGCCCATCTTCCGCGACAAGGTGGTCGGCGTGGTCGGCGGGGGCGATTCGGCCATCGAGGAGGCCACCTACCTCACCAAGTTCGCCTCGAAGGTTTTCATCATCCATCGCCGCGGCGAGTTGCGGGCCAGCAAGATCATGCAGAAGCGGGCCTTCGAGAACCCCAGGATCGAGTTCCTGTGGAACAAGGTCGTGACCGACGTGACCGGCGACGAGAGGATCACCGGCGTTCTGCTCAAGGACACCGCCACCGGCGAAGAGAGCCACCAGCCCCTGGGCGGGCTGTTCGTGGCCATCGGCCACACCCCGACCACCGCCTTCCTCGAGGGGCAGCTCGAGCTGACCGAGAAGGGCTACATCCGGCTCAAGGACCCGTATCGCACCACCACCAGCGTGGAGGGCGTCTTCGCCGCCGGCGACGTAGCCGACAGCGTTTATCGCCAGGCCGTCACCGCCGCCGGCATGGGCTGCAAGGCGGCCATCGACGCCGAACGCTGGCTGGCCGAGCAGGGCCTCGAGTGAGGGATGCAGTCGTGGGCGAAGCGGCGCGGTCGAATGCGGATTACCGGCTTGTTTCCGGCGCCAGCACGGCGGCCGGCAGGGCCAGCGGCAGCACGCGCCCGAAGAGCATGGCCAGGATGACGGCGACCTGGCCTTCGATGGACAGGCGGCGGGTGAACTCGGCGGAGAGTCCGGCGTTGCAGCAGGCGCTGACGGCTTCGAAGGCGCAGGCCTCGAAGCCGCCGGTCTCGCGGTAGAGGAGCACGAGCAGGGTCGCGGTGATCAGCAGGGTCATGGCCATGGCCGCGCCGGCCGCTGCCCGGATGGCCGCCGCCCGCGCGGGGTCCTGGCGGACCACGGGCTTGAACGCCGCCGCCAGCAGCACGGCCACGATCACGATGCGCAGACCGCCGGCCGTCCCGCCCAGCCCTCCGCCGACCAGCATGAGGCCCATCATCACGAAACGCGAGGCCGGGGCCAGCGAACGTTCGTCGACGCGCACGGTGCGGAACCCGCCGCCACGGGACGAGCCGCTCATGAACAGGGCCGCCGCCGCCCGCCGGCCGACCGGCATCGTCCGCATTCGCTGGGCATCGGCGGCCGAGCCGCTCGTGGCGGTCATGAGCGCGTCGCCGGGGGCGATCCGCCCGGGCGTGTTCTCGCGCGGATTGCGAAGCTGCCAACGCGGTGTGCTCTCGATGAAGAACAGCAGGCCCGCTCCGACGACCAGCAGCAGTGCCGTTCCCAGCAGCGTGGCTCGGGCTTCAGGGGAGCTCGGCCGGCGTTCACGCCCACCGGGCCCGCCGGAGGACCGCTGGAGCGGCGGGGCGGCACCCCGACGGCCGAGCAGCCTCCGCCACCATTCATACCCGACCGGCCCGCCGATGCTCCCCGCGACCATGAGCGGAAGAATTACACCCAACGGCCGCCAGCTTTCGCGCTGCCCGACCAGGCTGTCGCGGCCCAGCGTCAGGCCGGCGTTGCAGAAGGCGCTGACCGAGAGGAAGATCGCATCCAGCAGCGGGCTGACGGCGCCGTCTTCCGCGGTATCGTGCCGGCGGTAGAGGGCGGCCGTGCCGACGGCCTCGAACACCAGCATCAGCACGCAGGTGAAGGCGATCAGGCGCCGGGTACTGACGGCCGGGTTGCTCTCGTCGGGGTCGCCCCACCCGCCATACCGGCGGAACCGCAGCCCGACCAGCGCCCCGGCGATCAGCACGGCCAATCCCCCGCCCTGCATGAGCACCAGCAGGGCGATCTGGCCGCGGGTGTTGAAGTCTTCGGCGATGGCGTGGCGCGTGAGGCCCGTGCCGGTCAGCGCCGACGAGGACGTGAGGATGCACGAGAGCCAGTGCCGGGCGATCTGGCCCTTGGTCTCGCCGATGACCGGGCGGCCGCTGAAAAACGGCAACGCCAGCACCGTGCCGGTGAGAACCCCCGCCAACACCGCGATCGCCAACCAGCGCCGGATCATGCGGCCGTACTCTAATCGGCGGGGATGCGACGGGGAAGTCGTCGGCCGGGGCGGTGGTCAAGCCGAGAGCCATCCGATACGCTTACCCGACGTCATGACCTGGGCCGGCCCACGAG
>JABRVU010000078.1:0-2859 GCA_039961895.1 Phycisphaerae bacterium
CCCGGACGCTCAGCGTGGGCGGCCGGCATCCGGCGGGTGCGGTTCGCGGCGAAGCGTTCGCGGCCATGGCCCGGCCTTCGGTTCGCTGGCCGCCGCCGCCATGCTGCTTCTGTGCGTCGGGATCATCCGTTATGCGCCATCGCGACTTCCCAGCGCTGACCCGGATGACGTGGCTGACCTGGTCGGCGCCCTGGAGATCGCGGCGTCGAACGACGCGATCACCCAGGCCGTCCTGGACGTCCAACGCCACTTCTCCGATACGGAAGCCTTGCCCGACACGATCGAAGAATCGCTCGATGACCTCGTGCAGGAGATGGACCGGATCCTCGATCGGCTCGAACCCGTCCAGCGGAATTCATCCCTCGCGCCGGGTCCTTCAGGAGTGGTGGGATGAGAATCACCGTGGCCTTGCTGTTGAGCGGTTTGACTGCGTGTCTGGCCGCCCTGGCCGCCGACTCCGATTCGAGCGACGGCGCGCCGCGGCATCAGCCGGCGACGGCCTCGGAACCCCTTCGCGCCGCCACCCGTCCGGCGGAGAACGTCCGGCGCCCGTCCGCGACGCGCCCGCGCCGGCCGCTCGTCGGCCCGCTTCGCCGCAACGCCGAGGCGGTGGTTCCGCCCGGCCCGCTGGGGAGGCGCGAGCCCCCGCTCGGGCCGGCGCCGGCCCGTCCGCCGGGCCCCGATGAGCCGTTGTCTCCCGAGCGCATCGACCAGCTCATGCGCTTCACCCGGGAGAACTTCCCGCAGGTGCATGATCGGCTCCGCCGGCTGCGCGAGGCGGACCCGGTCGCGTTTCAGCACATGATCCGCCGGACCGCGGCCCGGCTTCAGAACATCCTCGACGCCCAGCAGCGCGATCCCCGGCTGGCCGAACGCATGATCGAGGAGCAGCGGATTCAACTGGCGCTGGCCGACCTGGCCCGGCGGTATCATCAGGCCCGCACCGACGGCGAACGCGAGCGCATCAGGCGGCAGATCGAGGCCCGGCTCGGCGAGCGGTTCGAGCGCCAACAGGGGCGGGCCCGCCGCGAAATCGAGAACCTCCGCCGGCGACTCGACGAGCGCGAGCGGAACCGGGAGGAGATCCTCCGCCTGGAACTGCGCCGCCTGCTCTATGGTCCTCCGACCGACGAACAACGACCCGACGCGAACCGCTGAGAGACTGACACTCCCCGGCGTTGCATCCGGCGCCGGAGGGGCCACGGCTCGTCGAGGCCCCGCGGGTCGCGCGCTCAGAACCACAGGCCCGAGAAGACCAGGATCAGGCCCACCACGATCAGCACGAACAGGGCCCACCAGGTCACCACGCTGGTGTACCAGCGGTCGCCTAGGTCGGTGAAGAGGTTGAGCCGCCGCCAGTTGAAGGTGAGCTGGTCGGTGACCCGTTCGGGCGGCGGAGGAGGGGTCAGCAGGCTCACCCCCGCGCAGACCGCCACGCAGAACGCCCAGACCACGATTGACTGCATGGCAAAGGGCACCAGCCACGGAATCGGACGCTCGGCCAAGCCGACGTAAACCTTCAGCCCGATGCTCAACAGAAAGCCGAGGGCAACGGCGGCGGTGGCCCCCTGGCCGTTGATCCGCCGGAACAGGATGCCCAGCAGGAACACCGCCCCGAACGGCGGCGCGAAAAACGCATAAAGCGTCTGGATGTAGACGAACAGCCCCTCGCCGAGCCGTCCGATGAAACCGGCCAGCACGATGGCGACGGCCAGGATCACCACCGACGAGATCATGCCCACCCGCACCAGGCGGCGCTCGGTGGCGGCCGGCTCCAGCATGCGCTTGTAGATATCGAGGGTGAAGACGGTGGCGGTGGCGTTCAGCACCGAGTTGACCGCCGACTGCACCGCGCCGAACAGGGCGGCCAGGAACACGCCGCGCAGACCCACCGGGGCCACGGCGTGCAGCAGGCGGATGTAGCCCTTGTCGGCCTCGAGGCGGGCCCGTTCCGGCGGCAGGGCCAGCACTTCCGGGTAGCGCGCGAACATGATCAGACCGGGCAGCACGATCAGCACCGGCATGAGGATCTTCAGATATCCGGCCAGGACGATGCCCATGCGCGCATGGTACATGTCCCTGGCCCCCAGCACGCGCTGGATCATGAACTGGTTGATGACGTTGTACCAGATGCTCACCGTGAACACGAGGAAGATGATCGCCGGCCAGGGGTACAACTGGTGGGTGAGGGGCTGCACCACCGAGAGCCGGTTGTATCGGCCGGCGCCGGGGGCCAGGTGTTCGGCGTTCCGCTCGACGACTTCCTTCCAGATACCGTGGTTCGCCCGGTTGCGGTCGAACATCACCCGGAAGCCTTCGATCACCGAATGCGACTCGCCCGAAAGCATGTACAGGCCGAGGGTGGAGACCATCAGACCGCCGACGACCATGATGATGACGGTGAACAGCTCGGTCCAGGCGACGGACTTGAGCCCTCCGTAGATGGCCCAGGACCCGGCGACCGCGCCGAGGGCCGCGATGGCGAACCACAGGTCGGCGCCGGCGTAAGCTTCCGGCGGGGCGGCGTGCCCCAGGCGGGCCAGGACGGCGGCCAGCAGGGCGCGGATGCCCGGCCCGAACAGGCTCTGCAAGGCCAGCCCGCCGCCGTAGAGCACCGCCGCCAGAAACGCGATCACGTTGAGGATCACCGTGACGACCGCGAAGAACTGCCGCAGCGCGTAGTTGAACCTCCGCTCCATGAACTCCGGCGTGGTGAACACCCGCGAGGCCAGCAGGAAGGGGATGAAGAACCAGATCAGCAGCGAGAAGGTGGCGACGTTGCCCCACTCCATCATGGCCGGACAGATGCCGAAGATGGTGGCCGAGCCGATCATGCCGATGAAATGCTCGGTGCTGATG
>JABRVU010000079.1:0-6926 GCA_039961895.1 Phycisphaerae bacterium
CGAACCGGTCCGTCGAGTGTCGGATCATGGCAGTGGCCTTTGTCACGCACCGGGGTTTCGCGGATCAAATCGTTCGCCCGCCTTCGTCGATCCGCGGCCGATCCTGGTTGCGACCTGTCTTCTCTCACCGTCCCCGAGCGCATCGCGCCTCAGTCCCGTCCGAACGTCACCATCTCATCCAGCAGGCGATTCTCCAATGAAATGCCGATCAGCTTCGCCGTCTGTCTGTTGACGGCACGCTGAAGGGAACGCGGATATTGCAGGCCCAGTTTTTCGGGCTTCTCGCCGGAGATCACTTTCTTGACCAGCTCGACCGTCTGGTCGGACAGATCGTCAGCCTCGGCCGACAACGCCGCGAACGCGCCGGCCTTGACCAGGTTGGCCGAAAACGACCAGACCGGCTTGCGCCCGCGCAGCCCCCACAGCAGCAAGGCCTGGGCATTCGGCGAGTTGTAGATATGGGCGTCCGCGATCATCAGGGCCCCGTCGCACCGGCGTGCGTTGAGCTCCTGGATGGCGGCGGCGAAGGTCTCCTTGCCGGCCGGGATCAGGACCACGCTGATGCCCTTGGCCTTGCCCGGCTCGGCCAGGGCCTCGGCCGTCCGCCGCGAGTTCTCGCTGTACAGGACCCCCAGGCGGGTCAGCTTGGGACTGAGCCGGCGCATCCACTCGATCTGAGCCTTCGGATCGACGTCCGTGGTGACGCCCGTGACCCGCGATTTCAGGGGGGTGTCCTCGGCCAGAAAGGAGCGGTCCAGCGCATTGGGCACCGCGCAGAATACCACCGGCACCTTCGGGACCGCATGAAGCACGAGGGCGGCGGCGTTGGCGCCGGCGGCCACGATGAGCGTCGGGCCATACTCCCGGACCTGCTGAACGACCCGTTCCGTCTCCCGAGGGGCGGCGAGATCGCTTTCGCCCGGTGCCGAGGTGGTCGCGGATCCGCCGCCCGACCCCGGGCCGGCGCCTTCCGCCGGAAGGGCCGGCAGCTCAACCACCAGGCACGTGTATCCCGCCCGGGTCAGCGAATCCTTGATGTGATCGACCGGTTCCTTGTAGACCTCCTCCGACGGGCGGATGATCGCGATCCGCTGAGGCTCGGCCTGCACGCCGGAGGACCACGATAAGGCGAACCCGAGGATCAGGAAGGTCATGATCCACTTTCCGGCCGGCACCCGGTGGCTTCGTCGCTGTCGGTGCAATGCCTGGTTCCGTTTCGTCCGAAGGATCGAGAGGCCGGGGCGGGCCGACTCGTCGCCGGCGTCTTTCCCGGTCAGTCATTGCGGGGGGAACGGTCCGCGCCGCCGGCGGGCAACCCATTCTCCTGGATCGGTCGCCGGCCCTGAAGAGACGGGAACGCGCCCGACCCGCAAGACGGCCAAACAGTCGTACCCCAAACGGCGCCCGCCCGCGGTCCCATCCCTGGAACGCGAGCCTCTGACGCGGTGGGAGTGAATATCGGCACAAAACATTTTCCGACTGCGATTCTCTGTCGGCAGATCAAGACCCTCCGCGCGGCGTCCCCGCCGGGATCGACCACTTTCCGGCAACCGGCAGCGGGTCTTCGGCCGGTTATCAGTACTGGCGATGGGGGTGACAATCGTATAAGATGGACGCCGCGTCTTCGGAGAGTGGGTCCGGCATCACGGACGGAGATGGGCCCCGACTGACTTCAGGACGGTGTCGCGGCGTGGTTCCCAGTACTCTACTGATTCCCTATACGAGTTCGGTTCCTCGAGAGTGGCTGGTCCGTTCCGCGGAGTCCTGGTCCCGTGGCGGCGTGGAGCTGGTCATCGTTATCGGCCCCAAGGCCCAGAGCGTGCATCCCCCGCCCGGCGACCTGGGCTGGCGTCTGCGCTCGATGGATTCACCGGGGCAGGGGGCGGTCTGGAACGCCCTGCTCGAACAGGTGTCCACGCCCGTGCTGTTGATCGTCAACGGCGACGCCGGGGTGGTCATCGAGCCGGAGGCCATCCAGCGCTTCGCCTGCCTGGTCGCGGAGACCGGCGCTGCCCTGATCTACTCCAACTACGTCGAGTCGGGGCCCCGGGGCATTCTGGAACATGCGACCAATCCCTACCAGTTGGGCAGCCTCCGCGACAATTTCGACTTCGGACCGGTGATGGCCGTCGGGATGGACGCCGTCCGCGAGGCCCGCCGGCGCTTCGGCCCGTTGCGCGAAACGCAGTGGAGCGCTTTATACGACCTGCGCCTGCGTCTGTCGGCGCTGTCCCTGCCGGTGCACCTGCCCGAGACGCTCTACCGCGCCGGCCGGCTCGACGACCGCCCCACCGGGCAGCAGCAGTTCGACTACGTCGATCCGCGCCACCGGGCCCTCCAGGAGGAGCTCGAGCAGATCGCTACCGATCACCTCATGCGCATCGACGCCCACCTGGCCCCGAAGTTCGGCGTGCCCCGGGTCCGGGCCAACGGCTTTCCGGTCGAGGCCAGCGTCATCATTCCGGTGCGCAACCGGGCCCGGACCGTGGCCGACGCCGTGCGCTCCGCCCTGTCGCAGGAGGCCCCCTTCCCCACGAACGTGATCGTGGTGGACAATCATTCGACCGACGGCACCACCGAGCTGCTGGCCGGACTGGCCGCCCGGGACTCCCGTCTCATCCACCTGGTGCCGGAACGGAACGACCTGGGGATCGGCGGATGCTGGAACTACGCGGTGGCCTCGCCGCATTGCGGGCGCGTCGCCGTCCAGCTTGATTCCGACGACCTCTACTCCGGCCCCGACACCCTCCGCCGGATCGTCGCCAAGATCGACGAAGGTCCCTATGCCATGGTGGTGGGGTCCTACCGGATGGTGAACTTCGACTTGCAGGACATCCCACCGGGGCTCATCGACCACCGCGAATGGACGCTGGAGAACGGACGGAACAACCTGCTGCGGGTCAACGGGCTGGGGGCGCCGCGGGCCTTTCTGACCGAAATCCTCCGCCGCCACCCGCTGCCCAACGTCAGCTACGGCGAAGACTACGCCATCGGGCTGCGCCTGTCGCGGGACTACCAGGTGGGGCGGATATACGAGCCGCTGTACCTGTGCCGCCGGTGGGAGGGCAACAGCGACGCCGATCTGGCCCTGGCGGTCAAGAACCAGCACGACGCCTACAAGGACCGGTTGCGGACGCTCGAGATCCTGGCCCGGCAGCAGATCAACCTTCACGGCGGGCCGCGGGAAGCATGAGCGTTCCAGGACGGGTCGCGTTCGCCGGATCGACGGCCGACCAGATGGCCGCCTTGTGGGCCGCCCAGTCGAGGGGGTGGGGCCGGCTGGCCGACGGTCTGGCCGCCCTGCGGCGCGCCCGGGCCCGCGCGCTGGACCTCAACGGCGCGACCCTGCTGCTGCAATCGAACCCGGCGCGGCTGGTCAGCACGGGGGCGAAGATCGACGCGGCCTCGGTGGCCGCCCGCCCCTGCTTTCTGTGCCCGGCTCATCTTCCGCCCGAGCAGCAGGCCCTCTGTTATCACGGGCGGCCTGATTCGGCCTCGTCGGCCGGTGACGACCGCGGTGGCCGCGCCGACGAAGACGGGTGGCTGATCCTCTGCAACCCCGCCCCCATCTTCGAGCCGCACTTCGTCCTCACGTATACCCGCCACGAGCCGCAGCGCGCCGCCCCCGTGCTGGCGCTGATGCTGAACCTGGCCCGCGACCTGCAAGGCGCTTACACGACGTTCTACAACGGTCCGCTGTGCGGCGCCTCGGCGCCCGATCATCTTCACGTGCAGGCCGTCCCCAGCGGCCTGTTGCCGTTCGAGCGCGAGCTGATCGCCGCCCTCGACGCCGGCGCGAACCCGCCCGCCGGAACCGCCGTGCCGGCGACGCTCGCGTCGGGATCGCCCGGCCAGCCGGAGAAGGGCGTTCGTCCGATGCCCCTTGACTGGCTTCGCATCGGGCCGGTGCGGATCGGCGTGACGACCCCGCCTTATCGTTCCGCCGTGGTGCTGGTCGGGGCCGACGCGACGACCATGCTGGCGGCGATTCGAGAGGTCCTCTCGACCATCGGAGCCATTCACCCCGCCGAGCCCGAGCCGATGGTGAACCTGCTGGCCACGTGCCGCGATGGAGAGTGGCTGGTGACGGTCTTTCCGCGCGTCAAACACCGGCCGGCTGCGTACGGCCACGGAGCGGACCAGTTCCTGGTCAGTCCCGGATGCCTGGACTTGGGCGGCGTGCTCATCGTGCCGCGAAGCGAGGACTTCGATCGCATAACGCCGGGCCTCGCCGCCGCGTTTCTGAATGAAGTCCTTCTGCCCCCCTCAGAGCTGGCCCGCCTCGCGCGGGCGATTCGTGGGTGATGAACCCCCGCCGTTGCATCCTGCAACACCGGGGGTTCATGCGGGTCTAGCGCAAAACGCGCAGGAGGGTTTCACCGATGTCGGCGGGCGAGTCGGCCACGGTGATGCCGGCGGCCTGGAGGGCGGCGATCTTGCCGGCCGCCGTGCCTTCGCCGCCGGAAATGATCGCACCCGCGTGCCCCATCCTTCTGCCCGGCGGGGCGGTCCGACCGGCGATGAACGCCACCACCGGCTTGCGGACGTGGGCCTGGATGAACGCCGCCGCCTGCTCTTCGTCGCTGCCGCCGATCTCTCCGATCAGGATGATCGCGTGGGTCTGGGGGTCGTCCTCGAACAGGCCGAGCAGCTCGATGAAATTGAGGCCCTTGACGGGGTCGCCGCCGATGCCCACGCAGGTGGACTGCGAAATGTGGCGGGTGGAACACTGCCAGACGGCCTCGTAAGTCAGCGTCCCGCTCCGCGAAATGATCCCCACGTTCCGCGATCCGGGTTGGGGCGGGCGATGGATGTAGCCGGGCATGATCCCGATCTTGCACTCGCCGGGCGTGATGATCCCCGGACAGTTCGGTCCGATCAGCCGTACCCCCTTGTCGTCCAGGTACTTGCGCAGACGGACCATGTCCAGCGTGGGGATGCCCTCGGTGATGAGGACGATCAGTTCGATGCCGGCGTCGGCGGCCTCCATCGCCGCGTCGGCGGCGAAACCGGCCGGCACGAAAATCATCGTCGCGTTCGCGCCCGTCTCCCGGACGGCCTGGTCGCACGAATCAAAAATGGGCAGCCCGTGTTCGCTGGTGGTTCCGCCCTTGCCCGGCGTGATTCCACCCACCATCCGGGTCCCATAATCGAGGCATTGGCGCGTATGAAAAGCCCCGGCCTTGCCGGTAATACCCTGGCAGATCACGCGGGTTTCACGATGGACCAGTATGCTCATGCCGTCCTCTCGCAGGGTCTTCGGGCTCCGAAAGGAGTCACCATTAGCCGATGGAGCGGCCTCTGGCAAGACCGGGCGGCTGGGAATCGCGCTTGGCCGGTCAGTTGCGCGGGGTTATGATACACTTGAAGTAGCACGGCGAATCCCGCCTTCTCGCCGATAAATGGGGGTGGTTGAGGACCAAGGCAACCACGGGAGAGCGGCCCGGTCGGACCGCTCATCAGGGGAATATGTGTCCGCTTGATCGGGAGGAACACTCCGTGAGCACCCAAAAGCACATGGGCCTTGCCTGCGCGGTGGTCGCATGGACGATTATCGGAACCGCCCGAGCCCAGACGCAGATCCTGCCCACCGATCCGCAGGACAGCGCCCTATTCGGCGGGTCGGTGGGGATCAGCGGCGACCGCATCGTGGTGGGGGCCAGTCAGGCCGACGTGATCAGCGGGGGGAACCCCAAAGGCGCGGTCTATGTCTTCGTCAACCAGGCCGGCTCCTGGACCCAGGAGCAGAAAATCCAGAACCCCGATCCGGGAACCGGCCCGCAGTTCGGCTATTCGGTGGCCATCGACGGGACCACCCTGGTGATCGGGGCCCGTTTCGCCACCGTGAACAACGTCCGCAGCGGGGCCGCCTACGTGTACGTGCGGAGCGGCAGCAACTGGACCTTGCAGCAACGGCTGGTCAGCAGCGACGCGGAGGATGACGACTGGTTCGGGTCGGCCGTCTCCATCAGCGGCGACACCATCATCGTCGGGGCCCCGCGGGAGGAAGAATCCACGGACCAGGTGAACCGCGGTGCCGCCTACGTCTTCACCCGGTCGGGTGTCACCTGGACGCAACAGGCCAAGCTCACCGCCCCCGACGCGGTGGGCTCCGATGACTTCGGGTCGGCGGTCTGCGTTCACGGGGACCTGCTCATCGTGGGCGCGCCGCTGCATCGCGTGGGGGCTTCCATCGCGGGGGCGGCCTACATCTTCTCGCGCAGCGGCACGGTCTGGACGGTGGTGACGACCTTCACGGCCAACAACATCCTGGACGGCCTGGGTTCGTCGGTGGCCATCGACGATTCCCACGCCGCCGTCGGCGTGACCGGCTTTGACGTGACCGGAAAAGTCAACGTCGGCGCCGTCTTCGTGTACCAGGCCGGCGGAGGCACGTTCACCCAGGTGGCCGCCTTGACGCACAGCGACGCCGAGGCCGCCGACGGGCTGGGCAACGCCGTGGCCATCGAAGGCGGGACCATCGTGGTCGGGGCGCAGGGCAAGCAGAACACCCGCGGTGCCGCCTACGTGTTCGAAGGCGCGGGGGCCAACTGGACCCAGACCAAGAAGGCCGCCGTCGCCTTCACCGACCCGGACCAGTACTTCGGCCGGTCGGTGGCCATCAGCAACGGCATCGTGGTCAGCGGCGCGCAGTTCGTCGACCTGTCCGGCGGGACCAACCAGGGCGCGGCCTTCGTGTTCGATCCCGATCAGATTCCCGACGCCGACGGCGACAGTATCAGCGACGCGGTGGACAACTGCCCGAGTACCGCCAACGCCGATCAGCTCGACAACGACCGCGACGGACAGGGTGACGTGTGCGACGACGACGACGACAATGACGGCACGCCCGACGCACAGGATGGCTGTTCCACCAGCTCGCTCAAGACCGCACCCGGCCAGTGCGGCTGCTTCGTGCCGGACAC
>JABRVU010000080.1:0-2715 GCA_039961895.1 Phycisphaerae bacterium
CGGTGGATGGCTTTTTTGGCCGTCGTCACCAACTCGAACAGCGCGGCCAGGAGCCCGCTTTGAACCGGATCCGCTCCCGCGACCGGGCCGGCGGCTTTCTCGTCCTGCCCGGTGGCCAGATACAGCAGCCTGAGTTTGAACACGTCGTCGAGATGCTCGGGGTGATCCTTCACCGCCCGTTCGAGATCGGTCACCAGGCGGCCCAGGTCGATGGCGCGGTCCGTGCCGGCCGGTTGAACGGGTTGGTTGGCCGAGGACGACGACGCATCGGAATCAACCGCGGCGGCGGTTACGGGCCGAACGTCGATCAGCTCGACGCGCGGGCGGGGCGCGATCGGCTCGGGCAGCGCCGGCGGCGGCACCAGCGGAGCCGGACCGCCTTCGACCGCGCTGCCCCCCGCGGGGCGCGTCGAGGCCGTCGCCGGCATCGCCTGCGTCTGAACCGGCCGCATCGCCACGATCGCGGACGAAGGCGGACCGGAGGCTGCGGCGGGGGATTCGCCGGCCGGCAGGGGGTGTGTCGCTGAAACCGCCGCCTTCTGCGCCTCTACGGTGCCGCTGTCGGCCGGCGGATGAGGTTGCCCAGACGGGTTCAAGGTCGCCGCAGGCGGCGGGGTCGCGGACGCGATGCCCGCCGAGGCGCTCGAATCGCCCGGCGCCGCGGTGCGGGTCATCGAGCCGGCCTGCCGGTCGCGGTCGTCGGGCGGAAACCGGGCCACGAAATTCTGTACCTGCGCATCCACCGATGGATCGGCCGATGCGACTGTTTCCCCAACCGAGCCGCTCTCGGCGCGAGGCGGGTCGGACGGCGGTGCGAACGCCTCGGCGCTTCCGCGCTCGGGCGCGCGGCGGAACGGCGACCAGCCGGACGTGGCGCCGTCCGGCGCGCACGCGAGCACGACGGCCAGCGCCACCGTCATCGACAGCCGCACAAGCTGGGATACCGGATGGCGTACCAACGCTTGGATATTCAGCCTCCCTGCCGTCATGAGCAATCTCCCGGGCTTCCTGCCGCTCTCACGATACTTCCTGGCCGTCCGCGATTGGTGATGACCCACCCCGCGCGGGCTGAAGCCCGCGGCTCTTGGAGGCTGGATCGGCCGGACTGAGATCCTAACGGGCCCCCACGGCCCGGGCGCGCTGCCGCCCGCGGCAGGCCTCGATGATCAGGGCCTCGATCGACGCACGCACGCTGACGCCGCCGCTCTTGGCGGCCACGTCGGCCTCCAGCAGCCGGCACAGCATGCGCTCGAGCTGCTCGACGGTGAAGGCGCTCAGCTCCGCCTGCACGCGCTGGGGATTGCCCCAGATCATGAGCATCTTGCCCAGCTCGAAGAGACTCGCGCCGGCCGCCTGGGCCCGCTTGGCGTTGAGCAGTTGCCGCACCTTGAAGGCGATCCCGGCGATGGAGAGGATTTCGGCGGTCCTGTCGGTCTCGACCACCTCTTCCCACAGCGTCAGGGCCCTGGCCCGGTCGCCGGCGGCGATGGCCGACATGATCCCCCAGATCTCCTCCTCGCGCTGCTGGCCGACCAGGGCCTTCACGTCGTCCGCGGTGATCGTGCGGCGGTCTCCCACGTAGAGGGCGAGCTTCTCCAGCTCTGCGTCGAGAAGTCCCAGTTCCGTGCCGACCAGCTCCGCCAGCAGGGCGGCGGCCTGGGGCTCGATTGCCGCGCCGTGGGCCTCGCGGGCCCGCCCGGCCAGCCAGCCGCCGATCGCGTTGGCCTTCACCTCCGGACAGGCCCTGATCCCGCCCTGGGCGTCGATCTTCTTGTAGAGCCTGGTGTTCGCCGGCAGCGACTTGCATTCCAGCAGCAGCACGCCGGTGGGGCTGGGGCTCTCCAGGTACGCCTCCAGGTCGGCGCGAAACCGGGTGATGAAGGCGTCCGCCTCGCGGACCAGCACCAGCCGCCGATCGGACAGGAACGGCAGGGTCCGCAGATCGTCGAGCACCACGGCCAGCTCGGCCGATGGCCCCTCGTATTCGTTCATGGACATCGCCCGGTCGGCTTGGCCCAGCACCGCGTCGGTGATCCGGCGGACGGCCTGGCGCTTCAGAAACGCCTCCGGGCCGAAGACCGCGTATACGGCCGGGCCTGATGTTCCGCCTGTCGTCTGCTTCGCGGGCACGTCTTTCACCTTCCTCACCATCAACGGGTCCGAAAAAGCGCCGGGCGAGCGCGCGACGCACGGTCACTTCTTCTCGCTCCGCGGTGCGTCGGCGTTCAGCGGCACGCCGTACGTGGCCAGCCGCTGTCGGGCCTTGCTGATGATCTCCCCGGCCGCCGGGTCCACCAGCGTTGCCCGCCGCCATTGCTCGCGGGCCTCGGCCGTGTCGCCCATCAGGTAGAGCACGTCGCCTAAGTCGAAACAGGCCTGGGCATCCGCGGCGTTGACGGCCAGCAACTGCCGGAGCAGATCGCGCGACTGAGGATACTGTTCCCGGGCCACGTGGGCCAGCGCCGCCCCGCGCAGGGCGCCGATGTTCCGGCCATCGCGGGCCAGCACCGCGCGGTACAGCTCGAGGGCCTTGTCGTACTGTTCCATGAGGTGATACACGCCCGCCAGGTTCGAGAGGGCCGCCAGCGAATCCGGGTCGGCCTCGAGGGCTTCGCGGAAGCGTTCGACGGCCACCGCGTATTGCCCGCGCTCGGCGTGGAACTCGCCCTGCTTGAGCAAGTTGCGGGCCTTGAGCCGCCGTTCGAGGTCGATCGC
>JABRVU010000081.1:0-25327 GCA_039961895.1 Phycisphaerae bacterium
GATCCGGGTCATGGGCGCGTTCAGGGCCCGCGCGGGACACAGCCTGCTGGTCATCAGCCATGACCTCAACCTGCCGTTGGCCCTGGGCGGGCGGGTGGTCGGGCTGCGCGAGGGAGTGGTCGCGTTCGACGAACCGGTGGAGGCCCTGTTGGACGAGCGACGGCTGGAGGCCCTCTTCGACACGCGGTTCGTCATCCATCGCTCCGCGGACGGCGAGGCCTCGATTCACCCGCGGTTTCGTGGGGACCGGCGATGAGCGTCCGACGTACCTATGGCCTGCTGCTGGTCGCCTGTGCGGCCGTTGCCGCCGTGTCGCTGACGGTGGGCACCACGGGCATCGGTCTGGCCCACTACTGGACGGAAGCCCGCACCGGCCCGTCGCTGTGGACGGACTTCGCAAACCTCTGGCGGCGCATGGCCGGCCTGCCGCTGCCGCGTCTGGCCATCGGGATGCTGGCCGGCGCGTCCCTGGCGGTGGCCGGGGCGGTGTTTCAGGCCCTGTTCCGCAATCCACTGGCTTCGCCTTATACGCTGGGCGTGTCGAGCGGGGCGTCGCTGGGAGCGGCCGTCGCCTTCATGCAGGTCGGCGCCACGCTCTGGCACGGTCTGCCGCTGGTCAGCCTGGCGGCGTTCGGCGGGGCCCTGGCCTGCGTGAGCGTGGTCTACGCCATCGCCCACCTGCGCGGGGGGCAGTCGGCGGGGACGCTGCTGCTGGCCGGCGTGACCATCGGTTTCCTCTGCTCGGCCGGCATCGTCCTGGTGCTGTTCCTGGCCCGGGAGCAGAGCATGGGGGTGATCCTCCAGTGGATGATGGGCCAGCTCGAGGTGTTCAGTTTCGATCCGGTGTACGAATCGCTGGCCATGGTCGCGGCGGCCGGCGGCCTGATCGCCTGGATGCACCGCGATCTGGACCTGCTGATGATGGGCGAGGCCGTCGCCGCCGGGCGGGGGGTGCACGTCCGGCGGTCGCGGCGACTGCTGTACTTCGCGGCCTCGCTGCTGACCGCCGGCGTGGTGGCCCACTGCGGACCGATCGGCTTCGTCGGGCTGATGGTCCCGCACGCCATGCGTCATTTCGTGGGGGCGACGCACCGTCGGCTGCTGCCGGCCTGCGCCCTGGCCGGGGCCGCCTTCCTGCCCTTGTGCGACCTGCTGGCCCGCAACGCCATGTACTGGCTCCGCGGCGAGTTCCGGCAGTTGCCGGTCGGCGTGCTCACCAACCTGGTCGGCGGCGGCTTCTTCCTCTATCTGCTGCTCGCCCGCCGCCCCGACCGCCCGGTGGCGTGAGGCCTATCCGCCTGATCCGCGGCGCTGCCTGACGCAAGGATGGGAGAGTCAGAACAGCGAATTGTACGGTCGATCCGCGTCCTGCCGCCGCGAACAGCTTGAAGTCAGGGGTTTCAATAACTGGCGGACTTTGCTTCTCAGGGTCGAGTGGATGTTGAACCGCGCCATCCACCATGCTCTGCGAAGTGTCGCCGGCATGTCCCGTCCCAAGGCAGCCTTCGACCGCAGCCAAAGATGCGCGCTTCTTGCGCGCATGACTTGCCGTATGAATCTAAAACCTGTGTGGAACCGGCTGCCAGCCGGTCGTTTTTCACGGATTGGGATGGGCTCTTCAACTCAGTGCCGCATGAGCGGCTCCACAAGGCTCCAGCGTGACGTTGTCCGGATTTCGCCGGTGGTGACGTTCGCAGGATGAGGATCGAATGGAATAAGCCTCTGAGGATGGACGTTTTCAGCGTTTGGCCGCGAATACGAATGCAACCCGGGGAGTATCCCAAGGCCATCGCCTGCCTGGCCGAGGACCGGTCGGTGCCGCAATGACCGCACGTCTTGACCAGGAACAGAGAAAATGACAACACGCCCACGGCGATCCGTGCCATGATCGTACTCGGCATGGACGGCCCACACGTCGGCTTTCGGGTGGCCGGCAAGCGTGCGTCCAGCAGCCGCGGGCGCCGGATGAACGCCACGCGTCGGCGTCCGTGCCGCCGCACGACCCGCGCCGGTGTCGCGCCCTCGTGCCCAACGCTGCAACCTCGTTCGTTGTTCCTCCCTCAACGAGATCGCCGGAGCCCCTCGCATCGCATCAGCCTCTTGTCAGAAGATGATACATGCAAGCGCTTATAGGATGCACTCATTATGACTAACTACACGGGCAGGTGATTCGTTCGGCCGCGAAAGCCTGCAACCACGCCGGCCGTCCGCCGATCCGCCAGACGGTCTCGTCGGGCGTCACCGCGTCCTGGCGCGGCATGGCCCGCACGATGGCTTGATAGATCGGCTGGCAGCGCCCAGCCACACGCATCATGGGCTGCACTGCTCCACCGCGGGATAACTCGTTGCCTCTCACCGTCAGATCCGCCAAGCCTGGCCGCGAGCCCGCCCATCTGGCGGTCAGCAGGGGCTTCGATTAGCGTAGTGGCCTGACGGCTGGAGACGATGGAGGCTTCACTCGATGAGCGTACAACTGGGGGCCATGACCCTGCCCTTTCGGGGGTATTCTTACGAGCGCGGGTTGGAAGGCGTGGCGGAGGCGGGCTTCCGCTACGTCTGCGTCGGCCTGCCGCACGAAGGGCGGGGCGTGCCCCACCAGGACGATGAACCCTCGGCGTTCGCCCGGGCGGTCGAACAGGCCCGAAGCCGCGGTCTGGAACCGGTGATGTTCTTCTGCCTGGCTCATGCCCATCAGGCCGGCGGGGAAGAGGCCTGGCTCAAGGCCGTCGAGCGGACCAGCCAGGCCGGCATCCCCTTCATTCTGTCGATGGGCACGTCGAGTTATCTGCCCGGTTTCACGGGCAAGCGACCGCACTGCGATCAGGCCGCCGACGAGGCCCGCTGGGCCGAGGTGATGCGCCGGGCGGCCGAGCGCGCCGAAACCGCCGGCGTCACCATCCTGGTCAAACCGCATACCGGGAACACCGCCACCGCGGTCGAATGCCGGCAGACCCTCCAACTCGTGGACTCCCCCGCCCTGGCCGTCTGCTACGACGCCGGCAACGTGCGTTTTTATGAAGGCGTGGACCCGACCGCCGACCTGCCGCTCATCGCCGACCGGGTGCGCGGATTGTGCCTGAAAGATCACGCCGGCCCGCGGTTTCACATGGACTTCCCGCCGCCGGGAGATGGGTGCGTCGATCACGCGGCCCTGTTCCGCATCCTGGCCGCCGCGGGCTTCTCCGGCCCGATGATGATCGAGCGCGTGGACGGGCGGGATGACGCCGCCGGCATGGAATACGGCGAGATCGTCCGCCGGCTGGCCCGATCGCGGGAGCGGATGCAGGCCGCCTTGCTCTCCGCCGGCCTGAAACCGGCCTGACCCGATCGGCTGAGCGCGCGGTCAACCTGTTGAAGGATCGTCTCCCCTGCCCGATGATTCCGCCATGTCCGTCCGGGTGATCCATGTCGTGGACCAGGGCACGTGCGAAGATGGCGCCCGACAGCTTTCGCTGCTGCTGGGGCGGCTGAGGCCGGCGACGATTCACCAGCGGGTGGTCCTCATCGGTTCGCCCCCGCCGGGCTTGTCCATCCCGCCGTTCATCGAGGTGATCCGCGTCGGGCAGCGCTGGGCCTGGTTCCTGACCACAGCCTGGGATGCCAGGAGGGCGGTCGAGGGCCTGGACGCCGACGTGTTTCATGCCTGGGGTGCATCGGCCGCCGCCGTCGCGGCCCTGATCGGGACCGATGCCGGCCGGGTGACTGCCACGCTCAGCGACCCCAGCGAGGCCCGGGCGGCCAGCCGCTGGTGGTGGAGCATCGGACGGGTTCGGCCCGGCAACCGTGGCCGCAGGACGGAACTGTTCACCGTTTGTACGTCCGCGACGGTGCAACGGCGGCTGGTCGAGGCGGGCATCCCCATGTTTTCGACCGTGGTGATCCGTCCAGGCGTCGATTTCGCCGCGATCCGCCAGGCCAAGGCCCGAGTAACCCGTCAGGAACTGGGTTTGCCCGCGACCGGCCGCATCTGCCTGACCATTCCGCCGCCCACGCGGCGGGGAGGGCACTTCCTGGCCGTCTGGGCCATGGCCATGCTCCATGTGCTCTGGCCTGAGGACCGCCTGGTCCTCATCGGCCGTTCGCGCGAGCGCGACCGGCTCGACCGGCTCAAAAAGTGCCTCTACTGCCCCGAGATGCTGATCGGATGGGAAGGCGACGTCGCTCCGGCTGACGCGCTCTCCGCGTGCGACCTGCTGCTGGCGCCGGCCACGGGCGACGTGGCCACCGGCTGGCTGGCCTGGGCCATGGCCGCGTCCGTTCCCATCGTGGCGTCGGCAGTGCCGGCCATCGCCGAACTCATCGCCGACCGACACAACGGCTTTCTGTGCCGGCCGGGCGAGGTGCGCGCACTGGCCCTGCGAATCCGATCGGCCTGGGAATCGCCCGAAGCTCTGCGTCAGTGCGCTCGGACCGCTCACGGCCAAGCTTACGACGTCTTCCGGGCCGAGGTCAGCGCGGCCCAATACGAACGGCTGTTTCAGAATCTGGCCGCCGGATGCGACCCCGCCGACGGCGTGCGCGATGCGGCCCTCGATACCGGATGAACGCTCACGCCCGCTCCCCGCCTCTTGCCGATCGGCCGGACTCCGATTAGGATGAGAATCGGGGTCAGGAGCCGCGGGGAGGAAGAGCAGGAGGAGTGAGAAGCTTCGGGAAGCGGGAAGAAGCTGCGAGGAGCGTCAAGAACAGTTGACCAGGGCGTTTAGCTCAGTTGGTTAGAGCGTACGGATCACACCCGTAAGGTCACAGGTTCGAGTCCTGTAACGCCCAGTGACATAACATACGTCAGAGGCTTGACTTAGCCTACATTCCCGCGTCGGGAAGTGCGGCCCGGAACCCTGCGGAAACCCGGTAGTCTACCGGCGGTTTTCCGTCCAAGGAGGCCCCCACATGCCCCCGACACCTCCCAAGCCGCCGACGTACCGCCGTCACAAGGCTACTGGGCACGTCGCCCGGCGCGGCCAGCCCAAACGGGTCCGTGACAGAATTCGCGGCGTACCCATGTTGGGAGCGGCCGGCATGGTCAGGCTTTCACCCGTGCGCGCAGCGAATTGAGCACCACGCTGATGCTGCTGAACATCATGGCGGCGGCGGCATAGGAGGCGGGCAGAACTCCCAGCGCCGCCAGCGGTATCGCGGCGGTGTTGTAGAAGAAGGCCCAGAACAGGTTCTGCCTGATGACCCGGGCGGACTTCCGGGCCAGGGCGACGGCGGTAGGCAGCAGGTCCAGCCGATCGCCGACCAGGCTGATGTGAGCGGCCTCGCCGGCCACGTCGGTTCCCCCGGCCAGGGCGATGCCCACGTCGGCGGCGGCCAGCGCGGGCGCGTCGTTGATCCCGTCGCCCACCATGATGACGCGAAACCCGGCATCCCGCCGGGCCCGCACGCGCTCGCCCTTGCCGCCCGGCGAGACGCCGGCCTCATACTCTTCGATGCCCACTGCCTCGGCCACGGCCCGCGCCGCCCGCTCGTGATCGCCGGTCAGCAGCACGGGGCGCAGCCCCATCGCCTTGAGTTCGGCCACCGCCGGCCCGGCCGTCGCTCGGATCGTGTCCGCGAGCACGATCGCGCCGACGTAGCGATCGCCATCGGCCACGTGCACCCACGTTCCGGCGGCGGCGTCTTCGTGGATTCGCGGAACCGCGGCCCTGGCCTGCGATTGCAGAAACCGCTCGCTGCCCGCGCGGATGATCCGCCCGTCCAGTTCGGCGGTCACGCCCAGGCCGGCGTCGGCCGTGTAGGCCGTCGGAGTCGCCAGCGGCAGGCCGCGCTGGCGCGCGGCCGAGACGATGGCCCTGGCCAGCGGGTGCGGCGAGAACTGCTCGGCCGAGGCCGCCAGCCGCAACAGATCGTCCGCGTCGATTCCCTCGGCCGGGCGAAGGGCCGCGACGCGCGGCGCGCCCGTGGTCAGCGTGCCGGTCTTGTCCAGGAATACGACGTCGGCGGTTCCAGCCCTTTCCAGCGCCGCCGCGTCGCGCACGATGATGCCGCGCAGGGCCGCCGATCCGGTGGCAACCATCACCGCGGTTGGCGTGGCCAGCCCCATCGCGCACGGACAGGCCACCACCAGCACGGCCACGGCGGCCGAGAGGGCGGCGCTGAGTTGATCTCCGCCGCGAAACACCAGCCAACCCGCGAACGTGGCCGCGGCCAGCACCACCACGATGGGCACGAACACGCCGGCCACGCGGTCGGCCAGACCCTGAAGCCGTGTTTTGCCGGTCTGGGCCTCCTCGACCAGCCTCACGATCCGGGCCAGCGCGGATTCCGCGCCGACCGCGCCGGCCTGGATGGTCAAGGCCCCCGAATGCACGTACGAACCGCCCAGCACCTTGTCGCCGGCCGAGACTTCCACCGGCAGCGGCTCGCCCGTCCACATGCTCGCGTCAACGGTCCCGCTGCCGGCGAGGACCACGCCGTCCACCGGCACGTAGGACTCGGCGGCGACCCGCAGCACGTCGCCGACGCGGACGACCTCGACCGGCACCTGGTGCGCGGTTTGCCCCTCGACGAGCGTCGCCATGCGCGGGGCGCGGCGCAACAGGGCCGCCAGGGCCGCCGAGGCCCGTCCGCGGGCCCGGGCCTCGAGATACCGCCCGATGTTGATGAAGCCGAGGATCATGGCCGCTTCGTGGAAGTGATTGAGCTGATGCAGCGAGGGGACGAACAGCCCGGCGACGCTGCCCAGCACCGCCGCCAGCACGCCCAGGGTGATGAGCAGATCCATGTTCGGGGCGCGGCGCAGGGCCGCCCGCAGCCCGCCGGCCAGGATCGGTCCGCCGGCCGGCGAGATCAGCAGCATGACCGTCAGCAGGGCCTGAAGCATGGCCGGCCAGAAGTGCGCGCCCGGGCCCGTGCCGCTGAGGGCGTGTGCGAACCGGTGCAGCCCCATGATGGGCAGGCCGATGCCCACCGCGACGACGACGGCCTGGCGGGCTTCGCGGAGGCGCTGCTGCTCGCGCCGGCCGGGCGAGAGTTCCGCGCCGCCGACCGAGGCCGGCAGGGCTTCGTAACCGGCCGACCGCACCGCCTCGATGAGCTGTTCGGCGCGGACGGTTGCATCCGCGCGAACCGCGGCCGTCTCGGTCGCCAGGTTGACCCGGGCCTCGTGCACGCCGGGCACGGCGGCCAGCGCCGACTCGACCCGGGCCACGCACGAAGCGCAGGTCATGCCGGCCACGTGCAGGCCGATCCGCTCCGATGCAGGGTTTGTCTCCGCGATGGCGGACATCGCCGTTCAGGCCCTGTGAAACCCGCTGACCTCGAAGCCGGCGCCGCGCACGGCGGCCAGCAGCGCGCCGACGCCCGTCTCGTCGGCGTGCTCGACCCGGGCGGTCCGGCTCTCGAGACTCACCTCCGCGGCCCGCACGCCGGCGACCTTCGTCAGCGCATCCGTGACCCGCTGGACGCAATGCCCGCAGGTCATGCCCTCGACGGTTAACAAGTGCGTCACCATGACACTTTCTCCCGGCCTCATCATAGGGGCGGCGTTTGCTGAGGGAATTTCGACGGGGCTGAACCAAACCCGCGGCCTGGCCGGCGCAGCGCCGGGCCGAGACGCCGGCCCCATCCCCTCCGCCGCCGACCTCGACTTGCCCTTGAAGGACCATTCAACGCGGACTATTCACGCCTTGGCGATGCTTTGTTCGCCACCGCGACAATGGCGTCGAGTTTCTCGCGCACTTCCGGATCGATGTCGCCGGCGGAAATGAAGGCGGCCAACTGATGGTAGTCGCGCTTGCGGAAAAGGTTGGGCAGAGCCAGACTTGCGAAGTATTTCTCGAACACCGGATCGAGAAAGTCGTCCGTCATTTTGGTTTTCGACCACCATTCGTTATGTTTATCGCGCAGGGCCAAAGGCGGCACGTGGTCCTTGATGAGCTCCTCCATGATCTCGACGCGTTTGTCGGCCTCCCGGGTCCCGAAGAGATCATCGGGCAGGTCGTGCCGGGCATAAGCCAGAAGCGCCTCACGTGAGCAGAGGTAATTCTCGATCTCCCGACGCTTCCACGTCAGCCCGATCGGGCCCAGGTCATCGGGCAGGGGCCGTTCCAGCCGGTCGAACAGGGCGATCCCGACCAGATCGGGCTTGGCCTCCCGAAGCCCATGAAAATGGCGGCGGACCGCGTCAGGCTGGTTGCCCACGTAGCACACGAAAGGCCGTTCCAGCAGCGCGGCGGCGGCGTGGCCGAGGGCGCGGGCGAAAGACTGTAGAATGGCCAGGTCGGTCGCCCCCTCGAGATAGAGTACCCAACCGGTCTGCTCGGCCTGGTAGTATTGCTCGAAGCCGATGTCCTTGAGGGCTTTCAAGACCTGGGAACCGCGGTCATCAATGCGGTGTGGCCGGCCCACGAAGGCCACAACCACGTCGCGGTCGGCGGCCTCGTTCAGCACGACTTCGGAATGACTGGCCGCGATGATCTGCGAACCGTGGGCCGCCGCGACTTCCGTCAGCAGCCGGTACGTCTGCCGCTGACGCAGGATTTCAAGGTGGGCGTCGGGTTCATCGAGCAGCAGCACGGTGCGCGGGTTGGCGTAGAGGTAGGCAAGCAGCAAGAGCGTCTGCTGCAATCCCCGGCCGGCGGAGGACAGGTCCAGGGGCTTGCCGCCGTGCTCCGAGTAGGCCATCCTGATTTCACCGCGCTCCTTGATGTATTCGGGCGGCCGCAACGTGGCCCCGAACAACCGCTCGATATGGCCGGTCAATGCCCACCAGTGTTCTGGCTGCGCGTGAATCTGATAGCAGAGATTCCGCAGCACCTGTGCGGTCTGGCCTTCGCCGATCAGCACGTTGATGCGGCCGGGTTCGGCCTTGGGTTCGACGGCGGCCAGGCCGGACATGGGCGGCAGGAAAGCGACCTGCACTTCCTTCACCGCGTCGGGAATGACCATCCGGCCGGAGCCGCCCCCGTCCTGCGCGCGCAAGGGGCGGCAGTAGAAGGATTCCTCGTTGGCGTAATCGAACTCCAGACCGCATGACCACGATGCGCCGTTCGTCACGCCGTCCACAACGACGTCGATACGGATGTTCTCCGTCCGTGGTTTCTTCCTGCCGTCGACTTCGACCAGTTCGACGTTGCGAACATGGAGCTCGTGCCACAGAAGATTCGCGTCCGGTACGGGAATGGAGATGAGATCTTGCCGGTTGATGGTGACACCGGGGCGATGTTGCGGCGCGGTTTTCCCCCCGCGTTTTTCGATCCATCGCCTCACGCCCGTGTGCCAGAGGGCCAGCGCCTGCAAGGCCGTGGTCTTGCCGGCGTTGTTCGGCCCGATGAACACGACCGCCTCGCCAAGCTCAATGTCCACGTCGTCGAAGCGCTTGAAACGGCGGATGCGGAGCCGGGTCAACATGGTAATAGTGTCGCCTGCGAAGCTGGGCGCATCAAGTGAACGCCGGGAACGTCAAGCCGGAGAGGCCGGCACCGGGCGGGTTTTCCGAACGGGACGATTCCTGATAGCCTATTCCTGCAATCGGCCCGGCCCTGCCGATAATCAGAAGACCGCGGGGGCCCGGCCCTCGTTTATCGGACGGTCATCCAAGGACGGCGGAGGCCCATGAGTTTCTTCATTCCCACGGCGGCGACCGGCAACGGCCTGAGCCTGGCCACTTTCGGCCGGTCCGGCGAGCTCATGGGTTTCTTCTATCCGCGGATCGACTTCGCCCAGAACGTGCGCGAGGGCATGTGGGGCCTGCGCTTTCCGGATCGGCCCGAGCACGAAGCCTTTCTCTGGTGTTTTGAGCACGTCTGGCGAACCGCGCAGCACTTCGAGCCGGGCAGCAACATCCTCACCACCCGGTTGACTCACCAGCACATGGACCTTTCGGTGGAGTTGACCGACCTGTTGCCGGTGGGCGAACACGGCCTGGTCCGGCGTATCGTCATCCGCAAAGGCCCGGGCGTGGGCCCGGTGCAGTTCGTCCATTACTTCCGCATGTCGGTCGCCGACGTGGCCGAGCGCAACGGCGTGGTGGTGCTCGGCGAACACAACACCGTGGTGCAGCACTTCCGCGAGGTGGCCATCGCGGTGACGGCCGGCGAGCCGATCGTGGCGGCGTGCAGCTCGACGAAGCCCGGGGAGGAGTCTCCGACCAAGTCGGCCATGCGCAGCGGCGCCTTCGGGCTGACCGGGCGAGCCATCGGCCGGGCCGACTTCGCGGTGGCCCTGCCGGTGGTGGCCGAATCGAGCTGGCAGGCCCGGATGGTCATCGCCGGGGGCCGGAGCATCGCCGACGCCATGGCTGCGGCCAGGCGCGTGCTGGCCCTGCCCTTCGCCGGCGCGCTGGACGCGGCCAGGAAGCGTTGCGCCGATCACCTGGCCGCCGCCGGCCCCTGCACCGTGCCCGAGCTGGCCGATGCCTTCGAGCGGGCCGTGCTGTCGCTGCACGACCTTTACGACCAGGCCGGCGGGACGTTCGTGGCCGCTCCCGAGTTCGATCCGGGCTACGAGTTGTCCGGGGGCTACGGGTACTGCTGGCCGCGCGACGCCGCCGTCTGCGCCCTGACCATCCAGAAAATCGGCTACCCGGGCATGGCCCGCCGCTTCTTCGAGTGGACCACCCGGGTCCAGTTGCCCACCGGCCATTGGCATCAGCGCTACTGGACCGACGGCAAGGAAGCCCCCGCCTGGTGCGTCCACGCCGATGAGATCCAGCTCGATCAGACCTGCGCGGTGGTTCACGCCGCCGGCCTTTTCGCCCGGTCACTGGGCGGCGCTTCGCGCGGTTTCGTGGAGTCGTATCGTCCGACCGCCGAGCGGGCCACGCGGGCCATTCTCAACCACGTCGGGCCCGACGGGCTGCACGCCAAGGCCACCGACCTGTGGGAGAACAGCGTGGGCTCGTTCCCCTACACCCAGGCCGCGGTCATCGCCGCCCTGCGCGAGGCCGAGCAGGTCTTCGGCATCCAGCCGGAGCGCACCGGTTCGGAGTTTCGCACGCTGCTGCGCGAACAGCTGATCCGCAGCTTCTGGAAGCCCGACGGCCAGCGCTGGCTTCGGCGGCTGACCCCGGAAGGCCATCCCGATTTGACGATGGATTCGTCGGCGATGGGCGTGATCGACCCGTGGGAGGTGCTCGATCCGTCTCAGCCCGACGACCGCCGTCTGGCCGTGCAGACGCTCGACGGCATCAGCCGGGATCTGCGCTCGCAGGTCAAGGGCGGAGGGGCCATCCTGCGTTTTCAGGGCGAATCGTATATGGGCGGCGGGCCGGGCTGCGTCAACACGCTCTGGCTGGCCTTGTGCCGGCTGCGCCTGGCCGCCACCGCCGCCGACCAGCAGGAGCGCAGCCGCCAGCGGGCCCTGGCCATGGAGAACCTCCAGATCGCCCTGGCCAACACCAGTCCGACCGGGCAGTTGCCCGAGCTGATCCCCAAGATACTCTTCGAGTATTGGGCGGCGCCTCACGGCTGGGCCTGCGCGTTGCTCATCGAGGCCGTCCTGGCCTTGCGGGCCCTGGATCAGCGCGAACTCACGCCCTTCGACGCCGAGCGCCTGCGCGTCCGCCGGCGGGCACCCTCGCATGGCTGACCCGTCTCCTCGGCCGCGCGACGCTTGAAAGCTCCACTGGCGTATGGATTGCAGACGTACTATAAATCTGGGGTCGGCCGGATTGCACCCCGCGCTCGGCCTTCGCGGGCGAGCCGGGAAACAACGACCCCAGAGCATGGTTCGGCACGCGCGCACGTCCGGGAATTCTCCGGGGGCAGCTCCTCGGAGCGTTCACGCCGTTCGCGGAGGGGCGCGGTGCCGGCTCCTATTGTCGATCACGGCCGTCTGGGCCGGTACGGCGATGACTCACCGTCGTTGAGCGGCCGCGCTGCGGGGTAGGCGCAAGCATGATCGGTTTGCGATGCACGAATGGGCGATGGACCGGGGCCGGCCTCTGCCTGAGCCTGGTCGCGCTGTTGATGGCGGCCGGTTGCGCCGCGACGGCTACCTCCGCCGGCGCCCCGGCGGGCTGGCTGGGCCTGGACACGCACCTGGGTTTTCCTGATTACGACGGGCGGTGGCCGTCGGCCAAGACCCGCCCCGCCGATCGGGCGCTCTACTTCGATCTCATCCGCCAACTGGGCGTGCCCCGGATTCGCAACCTGACCATGAGCTGGGCGGCGGTCGAACCGCGCCCCGGCGGCGGCTATGACTTCTCACTGGCCGATGAGCTGGTCAAACAGGCCCGGCAGATCAGGGTCGAGACCCTGGCCTTGTGCTGGGGCATCCCGCGCTGGGCGGCGGCGGCGCCCGACGGCGGCAGCGTGGACCTGGGTGTCCCCGACCGCCGCCATGCCGAGGCCTTCAGTGCCTTCGTCCGCCGATTCGTGGAACGCTACGACGGCGACGGCGTCGGTGACATGCCCGGGCTCAAGCTGCCGCTGCGGGCCTACGAGTTCATGAACGAGCCTGAGGACATTCCGCCCGATGAATACGCCTTCTGGCTCAGGCAATTTCACGCCGCGGTCAAGTCGGCGGACCCGCAGGCCGTCGTGGTGCTCGGCAGCCTCAAGAGCCCGGGACTGCGGATCGCCGATGAGCCGACCGGCGACTACCCGACGTATTTCGAGCGGCTTCTGGACGCGCCCGGGCTGCGCGGCCCGCGCTATCCGTATTTCGACGTGGCGGCCTTTCACAACTTCCCGCGCGATTATCCGGGCCGGCCGGAGTTTGACGACGCCCTGGCGTATCTGCGGCGGACGATGAAGGCCCATTCGCTGGACCTGCCGGTCTGGTTGACCGCGTACGGCTACAACAGCGGCTCGATCGACGACGCCGGCCAGGCCCAGCTTCAGGCCGAATACGTGGTCAAGTGGGCGCTGCGGGCCCGGGCCCTGGGCATCGAGCGCGTGTACCTGCACAGCCTGTGGGATTATCGCTGGCCGGGCGGCGAAGGCGTCGGCGAGAACGTCGGCCTGGTCCGCGAGGCGCCACCCGGACAGGTCCCGGCGCGCAAGCCGGCCTTCGAGGCCTTCGCCGTCCTGCTCCGCGAGCTGAAGCGCAGGCCCCACGTGGCCGCCCGCGGTCCGAGCCTGTACGTCCTCACCGGCAGCACCGCGCCGGTGTATTGCATCTGGCGCGAGCGCGGGGCGGACCCGCCGGCGGCCCATCTCTCCAACTGGTGGGAGGTCCGAACGCTCACCGGCCGGTCCACGCGGGTCCTCGGCCCCGACCTGACCATCGACCACACCCCCCGTTTCATCGAGCGGGCGCAAAGTCCGTTCATCGAGGGCATCGACCCGGCCAAACAACCGCGGCAATAACCGCCGCTCTCGCACGTTTGAACCTGCGGAACGTATTTGGGGTGTGCGTTGCACAAACAGGAGTTGATCCACACATGAAAGGCACTCTCGGTTTTCGATGGTTCGCGGGCATTCTGGCGACGGGCTGGTTCGTTTCGGGGACCTGGGCGGCTGATGAGCCGCGACCGCTGCCTGAAGACCGGCAGGCCCGCCTGCTCAAGAAATATCCCGCGATGGACGCCGACAAGGACGGCAAAGTGACGCGCGAGGAGATGCGCAAGTACTTGTCCGAGCAGCACGCCGCGAACCGCAAAGACCTGGCCAAGCCTGAAACGACCGAAGAGGGACCGCGCCGGCTGAACGCGGGTGCGGCCGCGCGCCGGCCGGGCGCGGGACCGGCTGGCCTCTATCCTGATCCGGCCCGTCTGCTGCGGATGCATCCCGAGGCCGACACCGACAAGAACGGGCAGCTCAGCCCGGAAGAGATGCGGGCCTTCATCCGCGAACACGGGGCCGAACTCCGTGCCGAAATCCTCAAGCGCCGGCCTGAACTGGACGCCAACAAGGACGGCGTGCTCAGCGAGGATGAGCTGCGCGCGGCCCGCGAGAAGGAAGGCGGACTGCGGGCCCGGCTGGTGGAGATGGTCCTCAAGCGTTTTCCCGAATCCGACGCGAACAAGGACGGTCGGCTGACGCCCGAGGAACTGCGGGCCTTCATGCAGGCCAACGGCGATAAGGTCCGGGCCGAAGTGCTCAAGCGGCATCCGCGGCTGGACCGCGACGGGGACGGCGTGCTGAGCCAGGAGGAGTTCGCGGCGGCCATGCGCGCCGCTGCGGCTGCCGGAGGGCCGGGCGAGCGGGTGAACCGCGCTCAGCGCGAGAAGCGCATCCTCAAGAGTTTCCCGGAGGCCGACACCGACAAGGACGGGCGGCTCAGCGATGAGGAGTTTGCCGCCTGGCGGAAGCAGCATCCCGAGGCGGGCCCTCCCGCCGGTACGAAACCGGAGGAGAAATCAGCCAAGCCGGCTCGGCCGGCCAAGACCAGGAAGAAGAACAACCCCGATCAGCCTTGAACCCGTTGCCTGGTCGGCGGGATCGGGCCAGCAAGAAACCGGGGGAAGGGAGTTGACGCCCGGATCCGGGCGCGGCGCTGCCTTGGCAGCGCCGGTTTTTTGCGCATCGGCTCCGGCCGGGCGCGGCTATTCGAGCCGGGCGGAGTTGACGATGATATCGACGTCCGGCACGTTCTCCATGCTGCTGCCGTCAGGCGCCTGCCGCGTCGAGTTGGCCACCGCCGCGATGGCGTCCACCACGTCCATGCCCTCGATCACCGTGGCGAACACGGTGAACCCGCCGTTCTGATGGTCCAGGTTTTCCGAGTTGTCGGCGAGGTTCACGAAGAACTGAGAGGTGGCCGAGTCCGGGTCGTTGGCCAGTTTGGCCATGGCCACGGTGCCCCGCAGGTTGCTGCGGTCGGGGCTGAACTCGTTGCGGACCGCGGCGCGCAGCCCCGCCGTCCGCTTGACCAGGCCGGGCTCGAAACCGCCGCCCTGGATCACGAACGGGTCGGGCTCGTTGACCACGCGGTGGATGATCGTGCCGTCGTAGAAACCATCCTCGACGTACTGCAAAAAGTTGACCGCGTTGATCGGGGCCTCGTCCTCGAACAGGTCGAAGACGACGTCGCCCCTGGTGGTGGCGAGCCGCACGCGCGGCTCGGTGACGGGCGTGAGCGTGACCTCGTCGGAAGAGGCGGCCCCGGCCGCGTCGGTCACGGTCAGCCGGAAGCTCAGCGGAAGCGCGCCCTCGGGCACGGTGAAGGTCGGTTGAGCGATGCCGGGGTTGCTGAGCGTCACGGCCGGGCCGGCGGTCTGGGTCCATGCGAATTGCAGCGCTCCCGAGGTGTCGCCGTCCGAGCCGGCGCCCCGCAGCGCGACCACGACCTTCTCGGCCACCAGCCGGTCCTGCCCGGCGTCGGCGGTCGGCGGGAGGTTCACGGTCACGACCACGGTGTCGGTGGCCAAGCCGCCGAAGGGGTCGGTGACGGTCAGCTCGAAGGTGATCCCGCCGGAGACGTTCGGTGCGCTGAAGGTCGGCCGAGACGCCGTCGGGTCGCTGAGCGCCACCGTCGTCCCGCCGGTCTGCACCCAGCGGAAGGTCAGCTCCTGCCCGTCGGGGTCGCGGCTGTCGGTTGCGTCCAGCGTGACGGTCGTGCCCGGCGTCACCACCTGATCGTGGCCGGCGTTGGCCGTCGGCGGGCGGTTCTCGAGCGACTTGACCGTGACCGTCACCGTGTCGGTGCTGGTGGCTCCCTCCGAATCGGTGGCCGTCAGCTCGAAGGTGAGGGTGGCCACCGCCGCGGCGGAAAAACTCGGGCGGATGACCGACGGGTTGCTGAGCGCCACCGGCGGGCCCGAGGTCAGCCGCCAGGTGAGGCTGATGGCGTCGCCGTCGGGGTCGCTGCTGCCGGCGGCATCGAGGACCACCACCGCGCCCACGTCCACGATCTGGTCCGGTCCGGCGTCGGCGATCGGGGCGTGATTCTCGCTCACCGAAAGGTCGTGGGTGACGCGGGCCCGGATGATCTTCACCGCGTCGATCGGCAGGTTGGAGAGCGTCTGGTCATCCTGGGCCCGCCGGCTGGTCGTGCTCACCGAACCGATCGCAGCGACGACTTCCATCCCCGCCGCCACGCGCCCGAACACGGTCAGCCCGCGCCGCCCGCTCTCCAGATTGAAGTCCCGCGAGGTATTGTCGCGCAGATGGATCAGAAAGGCCGAGGTGCCGGTTCCGGTGCCGTCGCCGTCCGGCTCGACGAGGGCCACCCTCCCGCGCAGGTTGCTCAGGCCGTTGTTGGACTCGTTGGCCACCGCCGGGCGCGTCGTCCTGGGCTCGAGGTCCTCCTGGTATCGACCGGCGGCCACCGTGTTGCCCGCCAGCACCTGGTGAAAGATCGTGCCGTCGTAGAAACCGTCGTTGACGTATTGCAGGAAGTTGGCGACCGTCTTCGGCGCTTGGACGTTGAACAGCTCGATGATGAACACGCCGTGGGTGGTCTCGACCCTCACCAACGGCTGGGGCTCGACCGCGGGGGCCGGATCGGCGTCGCCGGAGTCCACGGGTACGCAGAGCTGCCCGGCCGGCAAGGCCAGCAACCCGGCGAGCCATGCCCAGCGCCAGACCCTGCGGGCGAATAATGGTACGGATGGCGACACGATCCCGATTCGGCGGGTGCAGTTCAGGCGCATAAGCTCTGGTCCGGGCCTCTCCGTTGAACGTTGGTCGCGGGTATTATAAGACCCACCACGAGGGTCCTCCAATCGTCATCGGCCAAGACCCGGCCAAGATGGAGCCTGGGCCGCATTTTGATCGCACCGGACGCGCCGGGAAGCGGTTTGTGCCGGCCTCCCGCGGCATCCAGCGTAGGGTGAAGGCGTCGGCGCTTTACCGTGCGGGCGGGGCTGCTTACCCTCCAGGCCATCATGTCGAGTATCGCGTACATCGGCTTGGGTTCGAACCTGGGCGACCGCCGGTCGGCCATCGAAACGGCGGTCCAGCGTCTGCGCGCCCGGTCGGGAATCGAGAGCGTCACGATTTCATCCGTGTATGAGACCGCCGCCGTCGGCGGGCCGGCCGGGCAGCGGCCCTACCTCAACGCCGCCGCCCGCGCGGAAACCACGCTCTCGCCCCGCGAGCTGCTCGATGCGCTCATGGCCATCGAGCGCGAACTCGGGCGGCGGCGCCGCCAGCGCTGGGGGCCGCGAACCATCGACCTGGACCTGCTGTTGTTCGACGACCGGGTGATCCAGACGCCGGAGCTGACCATCCCCCATCCGCGCATGCACGAGCGGGCGTTCGTGCTCGAGCCGCTGGCCGAGATCGCGCCGCAGGCCCTCCATCCGCTGCTCGGCGCGACCATGCGGCAACTGAAGCAGTCCCTCGCGGCCCGAGGCGGGCCGTGAAACCCTTGGTTGCAGATTGATTCCCGACTTAAAGCCGCGCGCTGCGGGCCAGGGATCATGCCCCGGCGTCCCGGCATACGACGCGGGGAATCGCGTTCAGGGAACGGGGGTCTGCGAACCGTCGGCGCCGCCGGAGGCGATCACCTGGCCGTCGTCGCGCTTGCGGACGAAGCCGATGAGCCGGCAGCGCGTCCAGTCGACGGTAAAGCTCCGCCCGGATACGTCGGTGTATTCTCCGGAGCCGGCCGCGGCGTGATCGTCGGTGACGACGCGCTCGGTGTTGGCCTCGTCGCAGACCCAGGTCTGCTTCGACGGTCCGGCCGGATCATAGACGGTCAGGTGACAGGGCATGGTTGATGGACCTCCACGCGGCGTGTACCGGCGGCGGTGATGACGCCGGTGTTTCCGCCCGACGATCAGGAACCTCCCACGTCCACGATGACGCAGGGCGACGTTCTTCCCGGACAGCCGTCATCGGGACCTCCGTGGCGTTCCGGCCCGTCGGCGCAGACGGCGGGGATCGCGCAGACAGTGTCGGCCCGGCCCCTGACCGCACGTGAAACCCTTTCCGACGCGGGGGCACTCTACCCGACGACCGGTATGACGTCTACCCGTTGCGGCGGGTGTATCGCATTCTCCGGCCGCGTTATAGGATGACGTGCATGAAAGCCGTTTGTCTGGCAGGGGTGGTGCTCGGCGCGATGTCGATGCTGTGGGGCGGTTGCGCCCGGCCGGAGCCGGTCGTCATCCGGGTGATGTCCTACAACATCCATCACGGCGAGGGCACCGACGGCCGGCTGGACCTGGAACGGATCGCGCGGGTGATCCGCGAAGCCCAGGCCGACCTGGTGGCTCTCCAGGAGGTCGATCGCGGCACGGCCCGCACGGGGCGCGTCGATCAACCCGCCCGCCTGGCCGAGCTGACCGGGATGCAGGCGCTGTTCGAGAAGAACATCGACTATGAAGGCGGCGAATACGGCAACGCCATCCTCTCGCACGTGCCCATCGAGCGGCATCGGCACGTCCCGCTGCCCAATACCGGCGACGGCGAACAGCGCGGTCTGCTGGCGGCGTGGGTGCGGGCCGGGTCGAGCCGGCTGCTGTTCTGCGCGACGCATTTCGATTTCCGACCGGCGGACGACGACCGGCTGGGCGCGGTCGAGGTGATCCGGGGCCTCGTGAGGGACCATCCCCACCTGCCGGTGATCGTGGCCGGCGATCTGAACGCCTTGCCCGAAAGCCGGCCGATCCGCGCGCTGCTCGGTTTCATGCGCGACACGTGCCCGGCCGGTCTGCCCGATGCGTTCACCGCGCCCTCGCGCCGCCCGCGCTGGCGGATCGACTACGTCCTCTTCACCGACCGGCCCGGCCTGGCGGTGAATGATTACCGCATCCTGCCCGAATCGACCGCCTCCGACCACCGCCCGGTCGTGGCCGCCTTCACGCTCTCCTCCTCGGCCCGGTGACTCCGCCGACGCGCCGATGGGGGATTCGTATCCGGAAAAATCGGCCTGCGCTCCCATTCGCTCAGCTCGCGCCGGTACCGGCCGCTCGGCGGAGGGCTTCGGCGGCCTGTCGGACCTGCCCGGTGCTGACGTCCAGGTGGGTGACGGCCCTCATGCTGTTGACGCTCCGCGCGATCACCAGGACGCCCGCTTCCTTGAGCCGGGCCATGAAGGCCTCCGCGGTCATGGCGGTGACGGCGAAGACGACGATGTTGGTCTCGGGCGTTCCGCCGACGAGCTGGAGGCCCGGAATCGCGCTGATGGCTTCGGCCAGGATGCGGGCGTTGGCGTGGTCCTCGGCCAGGCGCGAGCGATGATGTTCGAGGGCGTGGAGGGCGCCGGCCGCGATGATGCCCGCCTGGCGCATGGCCCCGCCGAACTGCTTGCGGAACCGCCGGGCCCGGGCGATGAACTCGGCCGAGCCGGCCAGGGCCGAGCCCACCGGTGCCCCCAGCCCTTTCGAGAAGCACACGCTCACCGAGTCGAAGTGCCTGGCGTATTCGCGCTCCGGGACGCCGGTGGCGACCGCCGCGTTCCAGAGGCGGGCCCCGTCCAGGTGGGTCTTGAGCCCCGCGTCGTGGGCGGTGGCGCAGACCTCCGCGATCTGGTCGATCGGCCAGACGCTGCCTCCGCCGCGGTTGTGCGTGTTTTCGATGCAGAGCAGTTTGGCCGGCGGGAAGTGCAGGTTCCGCGGGCGCAGGGCGGCCTTGAGGGCGGCGGGCGTGAACAGGCCCTTCTCGCCGGCCAGCAGCCGGCACATCACCCCGGACAGCGCCGCCGGGGCCCCGGCCTCGTAAAAGTACACGTGCGACTCGGCCTCCAGGATGATCTCATCGCCGGGCTCGGTATGGGCGCGGATGGCCGACTGGTTGGTCATCGTGCCCGAGGGCATGTAGACGGCGGCCTCCTTGCCCAGCACTTCGGCCACCCGCCGCTCCAGGGCGATGACGGTCGGGTCGTCGCCGAACACGTCGTCGCCCACCGGGGCGTCGGCCATCGCCTGGCGCATGGCCGGCGTCGGACGGGTCACGGTATCGCTGCGAAGGTCGATCACGGGCAAGGCCCTCCCGAAGTTCGATGGGGAACGGCTATCCGTTCCTGCTCGTTCAGGATAACGCCAATGCCGACCGCGCGGAAAGTCGAGGCGCTCCACTTCCGTCGGGAGGCGAGCCGAGGATCGAGAATGATCGCGCCGCCGACGGACCGGCCCGATGGCCTGGTCCCAGATCCGGCCCGACCGGAAGACACAGGGGTTTCTCAAGGACCTCGCGGGCGGCAGGGCTCACGTGCCGCCCCAAGACTCCCAGAACCCCTCACAGGCGCGGAGAATGACTCAAGGTCGTGTCGCGGATGGCCCACGCGCGCCGAGGTGGCGAGGACGCCCAGCACCGCCTTGTGCCGGCTCGACCACCTCCGGTGCCGCGCCCGTCAGGAAGCGGTGGTCGCCTCTGTCCGCTCCCTCACGGTCGCGGCTGGGATGCCGGTCTGGCCGTTGCCGGGCTGTCCATACGGACATGCACGCCGCCGCGGTATCCTTCCGGGCATGATCCGCTCGCGGCCGGGACATCGGTCGGCCGGCGACGGGCGGCGATGCGTTCCCGGATTCGCGCGGCCAGCTCGCGCTCCAGGTCGTTGGCGGGCACGAAGGCCTGATAACGCGGGGCCAGATCGGCTGCGTCGTTCCCGGCGGCCAGCAGCTCTGCGTCGTGGCAGATGCCGGCCAATCGGTTCAGGGCTTCCGCGGAGGCATCTTGGGTGACGTGGGCGGCCAGGCGGCAGAAGTCCGTTCGTCGGCCGTCGGTCCACCAACGCCGCATCAGGGCCGTCCAGGCGCTGAATCGACTCGCGCCGCGATCATCATCGTGGTCGCGGGGCTTGCCGCTCCCACCGGCGTGATCCGGGCCGCGATGCTCATCCGAGCCGTGCCGCTCATCCGAACCGCCACCCTGACAGAGCGGTTGCGCCGCTCCCTTCGTCCTTGGGCCATCGTCGCTGGCGTCGAACCATTCGACGTTTTTTCCGTGCATCCGTTGCCGGGCCTGTTCGCAGGGTTGGTCGATGAAGGTCAGCTTGGCCTCCCGGCCGGTCGAGAGCTTCAGGCCGACGCAGACGCTCACCGCCGGACGAAGGGCCAGCGGCAGGGCGGCCAGAACCGCGTCCAGCACGGGTATCGGCGCGGGCACACCGGTGACGACGAGCTGGCCGCCGGCCAGCAGCCGCTCGACCAGCGCGAACACCAGCTCGCGCCGGCAGCCCACGCCCAGAGCCGAAAGCCACACCGACTCGGCGGCGGAGGGGTCCGACAAGGGTAGCGGCTCAAGCGCCGCCCGCGGTTCCAGGATCGGCTCGGGATCCAGCGCATCCATCAGGGCGAACTGCACGCGCGTCGGGCTGTAGTCGAATCGACGATACCCGGTCTCGTCGAGGATGGCGGCGTGGCTGTGGACGCGATGCCCGCCGCGGGCGGTGGGCTCCGGTCCGGCGTGCCGCGACCAGACCACCGCGTATCGGCCGGTGCGCAGCCGCCAGGCGATGAGGGCGTCGGCGTCGGCCGCATCCGAAGTCAGGCTGGCGTGCGAGGGACAGCGCTGGGTGAGCTCCTGCTTCTCTTCCGGGCGCACCCCGGCGCCGGCCGCGATCAGCCGATAGCCGCTGCCGGTCGGGCCGCGGACCGAGGTGAAAACCGCCTGATCGGCCGATACCGGGCCGCTGTCGCGTGGCCAGAGGGGAGAAATGAGAAGTAAGACGGGGTCCGGCGTTCGGGGTTCAGGGTTCAGGACCGCGGCGAAGGGCGAAGGGCGCGGGACGAGGGGGGAGGAGCCGGGACCTTGCGGATCGCGGATCGCGGATTGCGGAGTGAGGCAGACCCGTGGTGAAGATTCACCCCCGTCCCCGGTCGTTCGTCCTGAGCCCCAGGCTGGAAACCCTGAACCCATCATGCCGCTCTCTGGGGGGCAGGGCTGCACGGTGATCCAGGCAGCCCTGCCTTCCGCGATCCACGGGGCAACGCGTCCCGCGCGACCCCGCCACCCGGCCGTGGCCGCCAACCCGCACAGGGCCTCGAGGACTTTACCGGGTCTGCTGCCCCGACCTGCCCAACTGGCGCCCCTTCGCTGAACCCCGAACCCTGAACCTCGGCTACAACTGGTCCACGATCCACTCGAACGGTTCGAGCACGCCGCGCAGGGCGGTATGCAACGGGACCGGAATCACGTAGTCCATGTCCGGGGCGGTGGCATAGCCCAGCGACCCGACCACGCTGCACGCGAAATACTCGATGGTGTCGAAGCGGCTCTGGCACATGTTCCACAGGCGGTTCATGTTGGCGGAGACGAACGCCCGGGGATCGTCGAAGACCTCCGGGCAGTAATCGCCCTTGCACAGGACGACCGCGGTCGGCGTGGCGATCCGCCCCTGGCCGTTGCCGCCGTGCAGCGAGTCGATATAGCTCATCATCTTGAGGGCGAAGAAGTCGGGCTGGGCCGAGCCGTTGGCGGCCAGGGCGGCGTCCACCAGCATCAACATGCCGGCCGACTTGCTCACCAGGCCGTTGATGACCCGGAAGGTCCGCGGCGTGGCCACCTCCGCGGCCAGGGACTCGCCGGCCATGTCCGGCATGACCAGGTCCACCCAGCGGTCGGCTTCGGCCCGCCGGCGGATCTGGTAATAGGCCCAGTACCACTCGTTGGTCTCCATCGGCGTCTTGGGCGGGAACGACCGGCGGGCCATGTGGCTGATGACGTTCTGCTGAAGATCGACCGAATAGGCCCCGCGCGGAACGGCCTCGAAGTCGCCCGCCCGCTGCGAGAGCATGTCCAGCAGGAAGCCGAGGTACACGGTCTTGCCCACGTTGCTCTCGCCCACCACGCTGACGATGCGCGGCTCGCGCTGCTGGGCCAGCGAATCATGGATGATGGCCATCGGCGCCGAGCACTCCGCGCACAGCATCGCGTCCGGCGGGTTGGAGTGCTCGCAGATCAGGCAGCGCGTGCCGAGCACCGGCTCGGCGTATGTGTCATACGTGCTGTTCATGCTCGGCTCCTGCGTAAGGCGGCCCGGATGCGGCGCGGGGGAGGAAGGACCGGGAGACGGCCGGACCGTCGGACGACGGGAGCAGAGATCCTCCCCAGCTCTTCGTATCCTCCCTCGGCCTCATGGTCCCACCGTCCCGGCATCTCTCCGTCCCCGCTGGCCGCCCTCATGACGACTCTTCCCGGACCGTGAACCCCGAACCCTGCGTGCGTCTTACTCACTGCGCGCTTCTCGTTTCCGAGTTCCCGGCGTTCACGCCGGGATGAAGGTCCAGCGCGCAGCGGAACCCGGTGTTGTGCGTCCGCATCAGGCTGGCCAGTCCGGTGCGGAAGCCGGCGGTGGCCTGGAACGGGAAGTAGGTGTCGAAGGCCCCGCCGCGGATGCTCTTCATGACCATGTCGCCGATGATGGCCCGCCCCTCGTCGTCGGTGATCTCGAAATCGCTGGAGGTCCACTCCCAGACGTTGCCGATGAGCTGAAGCACGCCATTGGGAGCGGCGCCGGCCTCGCAAGCCGTCACCGGCAGCGTCGTGCCCACGCCCGAGGCCCAGATGTTGCACCGGCTCACGTCCAGGGCGTCGCCCCAGGGGTAGCGCCGCAGCACGTTGGCGGAGCTTCGGATCCGCCAGCTTGCGGCCATCTGCCACTCGGCCTCGGTCGGCAGGCGGAACCCGGCCCAGCGGGCATACGCGGCGGCCTCGTAGTAGCACACGCCCACGACCGGGTGGTTGGCCAGGGCCTTGTTGTGCCGCCCGTTGCGCCAGTAGCGCGGGCCGGAGACGTGGGTCTGGTCCCGGAAGTCGATGATGTGCGGCCAGATGTCCTTGGGCCAGTATTCGAGGTCTTCATACCCGCCGGCGTCGACGAACTTCTGAAACTGGGCGTTGGTGATCGTATGTCGTCCCAGCAGGAAGGCGGCGGTCTCGACGTCGGTTTCGGGACAGCCGGGCAGCCCGTTGGCCGTCTGGGGCAGCGACGCGAAACCCTCGGGCACCAGGGCGAACTGCTCATCGATGGCCGTGGCCGCGGCCTCGACCACCGCCTGGGCCCCGGGGCGGTTCCGCCAGTGCTCCTGCCGCGCGCTGATGATCCCGTAGCGTTCGAGTTGCAGGCAGCGCAGCAGCGGGTCGGCCTCGAGGACGATCGGCTCCGCCGGCTCGAACGGCGGGGGCGTCCGCGGCGGACGCGGCTCCGGGCGACGCTGGGGGACCGACGGCGCGGGCGCCTGCGCCGCACGACGTGAAAAGAGTTTCAAACCCATGACCTGATTCCTCTGGAGTCCGACCCGAATCGCGCCGCTGTCCCCCCGGCCGGTCGCGGCACGGGGTGATCCCTTGGCCGCTACGGCCCGAATCCATACCGGCCCCCCGGCTTCGCGGTTTCCGATCCCTAGGCCCCGATCGCCCGGCGCTTGGCGTCGCGGCAGAGCTTCTGGAACCGCTCCAGGGCCTCGCGGGCCTGCTGATCGGCGGCGCCGTCCACCGCCGGGATGCCGGCGGCGGCGTTGGCCGGCGTCGGCGCTTCCTTCTCCGACGCGCCGTAGCGCGGCAGCAGGTCGTTCTTCTGCTCGGTCAGCTTGGCCAGCTCGCTCTCGAGCTGGGCCTGCAAGGCGGCCAGACCCTCGCGGGCCGCGGTGATCTCGCGCATCCGCGCGTCCCACTCCTGCTGCATGGCCGCGAAGTGGGCCTCGCGCGATTCGACCTCGCGCCGCCGGGCCTCCAGTCCCGCGGCCAGCTCATTGAGCTCGGTCTCGCGCTTCTGGAACTGCTCGGCCTGGCGGGCGGCGGCCACGTGCTGATCCGCGTAGCTCTCCTGCTGCTGGCGAAGCTGCTCGCTCTTGAGCTTGATCTCGGCCTCCGCGGCGGCCAGGGCCCGGCGCGATTCCTCCAGTGCCGCCTGGTCGCGCTGCCAGGCCTCCTGCTGCTCCTTGAGGCGCTGCTGCACGTCGGCAAGCTGCTTCTCCCGCTCGGCCAGGCCCGCCTCGCGCTGGTTCAGGCTCGCCTCGCGCTTCTCGAAGTCGCCGCACAGCTCCGCCTCGCCCTTGGCAAGCTGCTCGCGCTGGTTGGCGAGCTGCTGGTAATGGGCCTCCAGAGCGGTCCGGCAGGCTTCCAGGGCCCCGGCCCGTGCCTCGAGCAGCTCGCGCACCTGCTGCATGGCGGTGATGACGCCGCGGCCCAACTCGGCGATCCGGCTCGCATCGAGGGTACCGCCGGCTGGCGGCGGCGATCCCGGGCCGTTCGACTCCGGTTCGGACGCCGTGGCCGGTCTGGCAGCGGCCCCGGCGGACGTGTCCGGGCTCGAAGGCCCGGGCTCCGGTTCCGTCGGTGCGGGCGTCGGTCCCTTTCTGCGGAAAACGTTCATGGTCATCCCCTCGACCACCAGGCCTTTTTCTTCGGTTCCGACGCGGAAGCGGTCTTCGAGGCCTGGTATTCTTCCAACAGTTGCCTGACGCTCTTTTTCTCAAACGACACGCGGCGCATGACGCGGATAGCCTTGGCCGTCTCATGATCCAGCGAGGCCAGCAGGGCTTCATCGTCGGCGTCAGCGGCCGGGGCGGAACCGGCCTCCGAGCCGATCCAGCGGACGACTTCGC
>JABRVU010000082.1:0-1975 GCA_039961895.1 Phycisphaerae bacterium
GACCTGCGGGGGCTACGGGCAGGTCGAACAGAGCACCGGGCTGGGCGCGTTTTTCGGGCGGGTGGTGACGACCTGCCCCTCGTGCCGGGGTCGCGGCACGCTGGTGGTCTCGCCCTGCAAGAGATGCCGCGGCACGGGCCGGCAGGTCCGGCACCGGGTGCTGAGCGTCAAGATACCGGCCGGCATCAACGACGGGCAGGGCGTGCGCGTGGCCGGCGAGGGCGAGCCCAGCGACAACGGCGGCGCGCGCGGGGATCTGCACGTCTACGTGCGGGTCAAGCCGCATCCGTTCCTGGAGCGCCACGGGCAGGACCTGATCTGCCGGGTGCCGATCAGCTTCTCGCAGGCCGCCCTGGGGGCCCGCATCGAGGTGCCTTCGCTGACCGGTCCGGTCGAGCTGACCATCCCGGCGGGCACGCAACACGGGCAGATGTTCCGGCTGGCCGGCAAGGGCCTGCCCTCGGTGCGTTCGCGGCAGCGCGGCGACGAGATCGTCCAGGTGTGGATCGAGGTGCCGCGCAAGCTCAGTGCCCGCCAGGAGGAGCTGCTCCGCGAGTTCGCCCGGACCGAGGACAAGACCGTGCTGCCCGAATCGAAGGGTTTCTTCGAGCGGTTGGGTGAGTTCTTTTCCAAGGGTGGTTCCGGAGAGTCCAAGGGTAAAGGGACATGAGCGAAGAAACGAAAGTGGTCATACCCTCGGAGGAAGAGGTGGCCAAGTACGGGTCCGGTTCCACCGGCCAGACCTGCGCCACCGAACCGGGCGGCGACGCGGAGGCCGGTCCGACGGACGCCGCCCGCGAGACGGCCCAGCCGGCGCCGGAGCAGGACTGGAAGGACATCGCCCTGCGAGCCCGGGCCGAACTGAGCAATTATCAGAAGCGCGCGGAGAAGGACCGGGCCGAGGCCCTTCGGTACGCCCACGCCGCTCTGGTCAAGGCCCTGCTGCCGGTCCTGGACAACCTCGAGCGGGTGGTGCAGAGCGGGTCGGCGGATGCCCCGCCCGGCGGTCAGGTCGAGCCCAACGATCTGCACCGGGCCCTGCTGGACGGGGCGAAGCTGACGCTGGATACGTTCCTGAAGGTGCTCCGCGACTTTGACGTGGAGGTGATCTCCGCCGAGGGACAGCCGTTCGATCCGCAGGTGCACGAGGCCATGATGGAACGGCCGTCGGATCACGCCGAGCGGATCGTCTTGCAGGAGCTGGCCAAGGGGTATCGGTTGCACGACCGCGTGCTCCGGCCGGCGAAGGTGATCGTGTCGAAACCATCGGCTCAGGGGTGAACGAACATGCCCACTTATGACTACGAATGTGGATCGTGCGGACACACGTACGAGCTGTTCCAGTCGATCACCGCTCGGCCGGAGAAGAAATGCCCGGCCTGCGGTCGGAAAACCGCCAAGCGTCTGATCGGCACGGGCGGGACCATCATCTTCAAGGGTCCCGGTTTCTACGTGACCGACTATCGCAGCGAAAGCTATAAGAAGGCGGCCAAGGCCGAGGCCGAGGCCGCCGGCGGCGGCGCCAAGGACAAGGCCGACGGCAAGGCCGGGACGAAGCAGGAATCCAAGCCGCCCACCGCCGCCGAGTCCAAGAGCGGCGAATCCAAACGCGGGTAGGGAAGAGTGCCGCCTCGAACCCTGATTGCCGACCGGCTGGATGCCGGTCCCATACGGTTTGAGGATGCACTTTCATGCGGGCGGGGGGTTCGGGAAGACGGTCCCATGCCGATTCTTGAATGTTCCCATTGCCGCCGGCAGGTGGTGTACAGCGATCTTCAGGAAGTGCCTTATCGGCCCTTTTGCAGCAAACGATGTCAGCTCATCGACCTGGGAAAGTGGCTGAACGAGGAATATCGCGTCTCCGAGGAGATTCCGCCGGAGCTGATGCCGCAAGATGCACCCGCGGCCGGACGGCCGAATCAAACCGTTCATCCCGACGAGCCCGATGATCGCAGGTGAGCGGTTCTCAACACCC
>JABRVU010000083.1:0-1646 GCA_039961895.1 Phycisphaerae bacterium
GGTGCTATTCAAGACCGACGCCGTCGGCCGCACGGTGATGATCGCGCTGCTCCTGCTGGTTGCGCTGTTCCCGCTGTTCGTCACCGGCGGAGCCGTCCTGGGCGCGTTTCGCCGGGACCTGTGGCTGGAATCGACGCTGCTCGCCGGGGTCATTCACGGGCTGGCCCACCTGCCGGTGGCAACGCTGATCATCGGCGTGGGTCTTCGGCTGGTGCCGGCCGAATATGAAGAGGCCGCCCTCCTCGAAGGGGCCGGCGCCCTCCGAACGCTGCTGCGGGTCAGTCTGCGCACGGCCTGGCCGGCCGTTGCCGGAGCCGTGCTCCTGGTCCTGCTCTGGACCTGGACGGACAACACCATCACCGACGTGCTGCTGGTGCGGACGTTCGCGGAGGAAGTCTACACGCAGTACGCGCTTCGCGGCCGCCCGTGCGAGCCGGCGGCGGTGGCCTGGCCGCAGGTGTTGATCTTCGGGGCGCTGCTGTGGACGGCGAGGAAGGGCCTGTTGCACGGCTCATGGGCGGAGGCTGCCGTCGCCGGTCCGCGGCTGTTCAGGCTGGGCGTGTGGCGCTGGCCGGTGTCGCTGGCGGGCGGCGCGTTCGTGCTCGCGTTGGTCGCGGCGCCGGTCCTCTCGTTGAGCCGGCGCATCGAGAATTTCGGCGAGGCCGCCGCCAACGTCAGGCTGTTCGCGCCGCATATCGCCGTATCCGCGGTCACGGGGCTGGGGGCGGGGCTGATCGCCGCCGGACTGGCCGTCGGGCTCGCCTGGCAGGCCGCGCGTAACCGCGGGTGGCGGGTCGCCCTGGGCTTGTATCTTGCCGTCATGCTGGCGCTGCCCGCGCCAGTGCTGGCCATCGGGCTGATCGTGCTGCTGAACCGCCCGGGCTGGGTGGGCGAAGTCTACGGCTCGCCGGTCATATTGGTGATGGCCTGCGCGATCCGGTTTCTGCCGGTGGCGGTCATCGCGGTGGCGCCGGCGGTGCGGGCCGTCCCCATCGAGCGCGAAATGGCCGCCCGCGTGGACGGCTGCGGGACGGCGGGGCTGTGGTGGCGGATCATCCGGCCGGCGTGCACGCCCGCGGCCGTGGGCGCGGCGTTCCTGGTGGTGGTGCTGTCGCTGGGCGAGCTGCCCTGCGCGGTGCTGGTCTGCCCGCCGGGCTATGAGCCGGTTTCGGTGCGCTTCAACAGTCTGATACATTACGGTCTGTACGCCGACTCGGCCACGCTGTGCCTGATGTCGGCCGGGGCGGTGGTCGTGCCCTGGCTGGTGCTGCTGATTCTGCTGCGAGGGAGGCTCCTGCGATGAGAAAACCGATCGTGCTGGCCCTCCTGCTGGCGGGCGCGTGCAACCGCGGCGGCCCCGGCGAGCCGGCCAAGGAGGTCGTCGTCTACACCGCCCTGGACCGCGGCTTCTCCGAGCCGATCCTGGATGCGTTCACCGCCGCCACCGGGATCAGGGTCCTGGCCCAGTACGACACCGAGGCCACCAAGTCCGTCGGGCTGGCCAACCGCATCCGGGCGGAGAAGGACCGCCCGCGCTGCGACGTGTTCTGGAACAACGAGATTCTCAACACGCTGCAACTCAAGTCCGAGGGACTGCTGGAGCGCTGCGACCCGCCTCAGGCCCGGCGGTACGCGGCGGCGTGGAA
>JABRVU010000084.1:0-5962 GCA_039961895.1 Phycisphaerae bacterium
GGTGCGGACGGCCTGCTTCGGGGCCGGGTCGGGGTCGTAGGTCAGGAAATTGGGGGCTCCGGCCCCGAAGCAGGCCGTCCGCACCAGTCTGCCGGTGTTCTCGTGGTCGATCATGTAATCGACCGGCGGATGGGTGAAGACCACGTCCGGCCGGACCTTGCGGATGATCTCGACGAAACGCTTCAGCGTCGGCTCGTCGTACATGACCAGCAGGTCCTTGCACCCGGCGCAGTAGTACTCGGCCTCGACCAGCTCCGCCACCTTGCGGGCCTCGGCGTGGCGGATGCGGGCGATTTCATCGGGCGCGTGCTGGGTCGTGCCGCAGTCGCCGCTGGTCGAGGTGGCGATGGCCAGACGGCAGCCGCACTCCTGCTTCAGCCGGATCATCGTCCCGGCGCAGGTGAACTCGGCATCATCGGGATGGGCCAGGAAAGACAGAATCTTGAGGGGCATGGGTTCCTCTGGATTCCAGGTGACCGTCTCGCCGGAAAACCGACCCGGTCCGGGTGTCGCTCAGACAATCCGACGGCGACGATCAAGCGCGAACGAATCCCGCGCGCCGCCTGCTCGCCTTGTCGCCTCGTTCGGGCTCACCACCGCAGGTGATCGGCGTACCGGGCGGAATCATCCTCGGGCCGGCCGCGCAAATCAAGACGGAGGCGGACGGTAGCGGTAGACGATGGCCCGTTGCCTGGCCCGCTTGGCGTCATGTTCGCTGACGGCGGCGCGTTCGATCGTCTCGCCGGGCAGCCGCCTGCCCTCCAGGTCGGTGAAAAACGTGGGGGAGATCCTCATCATCCGCCGCTCGTCGAACACCAGCCAGTCGGGATGCCTGACGCGGGCCTCGACCAGCACGCGGTCGAGGACGCCCGCGCGGCCGACGTCGTCTTCGTCCGGCGACCATAGCCATTCGCCGTTGGCGTAGAAGGCGACCGTGAAGCGGTTGGTGTGGACCTTGGCCCCGGCGGGCTGCTGCGTCCTGATCCACTCGCCGGCCCGGCGGAGATGCAGCTCGGCGGCGTTTCTTTTTTCGAGCATCCAGGGCAGCGTGGGGGCGGTCAGGCCGGCGAGCAGGAGCGCCGTGAGCGCGTTCCGGCCGAGCCGAGCCGCGACCGCCGGGGCCAGGGCCGGCCCACCCGCGAGTCCCGCCGCCGAGAAAGGCAAGGTCAGGGCGGCCAGGATGGCCGCGTGCCGCACGCTGAACAGCTCCCAGTAGTTGAACCGCAGGATCAGGGCCAACGACACCACGATGTGCAGGGCCCCGCCCGCGGCCACCAGCCGGACGGCGAGCCCCTCGGCGGCCGCACGCCGGCGCGGCATCAGCAGCCACAGGATCGCGGGCAGGAGAAACGCCACGCGCATCGCCCGGCACCAGTGCTCAAGCAGCAGTCCGCCGGCGCGGAACAGGTCCCGCGGCCAGCTCCCTCCCAATGCGCCCACCGGAGGCCGTAAAACAGCAGGAAACTGGAAACCGGAAACTGAAAACCGGGAACTGGGAACTGGAAGCTGGGAACCGGGGATTTGGCTCCGGTTTTCGAAGCGCATGAACCGGGTGCCGGCGGCGTCGTTGGAGAAGAACTTCAGGATCGACTTTTTCTGCACGATCTTGCCGGTGACGATCATGTAGGGGCAGGCCATCAAGGCCACGCCGAGGCAAACGACCGCACAGCCCGCCAGCCGGCGGCGCGGCGGCCATGTCCTTGCCCATATCAGCGTTCCGATCGCCGCGACCAGGCCGGCCCCGCTGCCTTCCGGCCGCACCAGGTAGGCCAGTCCGGACAACGCCCCGGCCAGGAACAACCACCCGAGGGCCGCGCGCGGAGAGCATCCGCGGGCATTCCCGCCCGGCTCTCGGGCCGCGTCCGACCGGAGGGCCCGGACCCCGCAACACAAGGAGAACAGATACAACGCCAGGTGGGGCATGTCGCTGAGGGCATCGGCGGAAAGCTGACAGAACTCGGCGGCCAGGGCGGCCAGCCCCGCCGCGATGACACCCACCCTGCGGTCGAACAGGAGAGCGGCCAGGGCGTAGACGGCCACGATCACCGCCAGGCCGCCGGCCAAGGTGACCGACATCCCCGCCAGCGTCCAGCACCGCACCGGATCGTCGAGGACCGCGCCGACCGACCCGCTCAACGGGCGAAACATTCCGCCGGCCGCCTGAATGACGCGGTGCGCGCCCAGGATCATGGCCGGGTAGAGCGGGTGTTGTTTCTCCGCCCTCATGGCACCGGCCGGATCGGCCGACAGTTTCTGCGCGTACCAGATGAAGGTGACGCCGTCGCGGCTGAGCAAGGCCGCCGTCAAGGCCAGGTACAAGCGGATGGATAAACCCACGCACAGCACCACCGCGAGCCGGCTCCAGGCCGGCCGGCGCGAGGCGCGAGGCTTGTCCGTCATGAGCGTCCCGTCCACGCCGCACAGGATGGAGCAAGGCAGCGCGTTCGTCCAGTGGCGGTCGCTCGACTCGAACCAGGGCGGCGACGCCGAAGAAGGGGGACGTCAACCGCTTCCTTGCGGCCGTGGCCTCAGGAGGCGGGTTTCTTGTGCACCTGGTGGCAGGCGGCGCAGGCCGCGGTCAGGCCCTTGAAGCCGTTGCGGGCGTTGACCAGGTTTTTGGCCCCGCCGGCCTCGACGACCTTGGCCGCGTGTTCGCGCAGATCCGTGGCGGCGTTCTTCCACACGTCATCGGGGCAGCGTTTGTTTTCCATCAGCAGGAAGCCGGCCTCGTTGAGCAGGGCCGCGAACCGGACCACCTCCTGCCAGGCCTTGTCGTCCTTGGGGCCGTCGTTCTTGAGGGCTTCGCTGAGCGAGCCGCAGTTGGGGGCGTTGATGCCGGCCATGAGATGTCGGACGCTGGCCAGGCGCGGCCCGGGGGGCGCCCCGGCCGCCGCGTCGCCCGCCGAGGGCGGCTTGGGCGCCGCCGCCACCGTTCCGGCCGCCGCCGGCTTGCCCTTGTGCTTCGCGTGGCAGGCGGCGCACGAGGCGGTCACCTCCTTGAAGCTGTCCTGGGCGGCCTTCAGGTCCTTCCTGCCGGCGGCCTCGAAGACGGCGGCGCTGCCCTTGCGCAGGGCGGCGGCGGCCTCGGCCCAGACGTTGTCCGGACATCGCCCGTTCTCCATCAGCACGTGACCGCACTCGTTGAGCAGGGCCGCGTGCAGGGCCAGCTCGGCCCAGGCCTTGTCATCGGCCGGGCCCTTGTCCTTGAGCAGCTCGCCCATGGCCCCGCAACGCGGCGCATTCACGCCGGCCATCAGGTGCCTGACGGCTGCCACCCGGGCGGGGTTGGGAACCTTGGGCTCGTCCGCCGCCAAGGCTCGAACCGCCACGCCCGCCGCGGCCCCGCCCAGCAGCACCGCCGCGCCCAGAACGCCCACCCGCCTGCTCGAAGAGATCATCGCCGTCGGCCTCCGAAAAAGGTCCGTGACTTTTCGACTTGAACACCGGCCCGAAAGGCTCTAAATACCAGATTTCAGGAGTTTTGCCAAGACCTGCACGCGCCGGCGGGAGCCTCATGTGACAGCGCAATCTCGTAGCGGCCTGCCGTGAGTGCAGGCCGTGGAAAGCCGGAAACCACCCCACGACCGGCACAGGGGCCGGTCGCTACAGATGCAAACCAGCGCTGTCATCCTGTAGAGGGCGTCTCGCCGGGCGGGGCGGTGAGACCCTCCTTCCCGCAACGACCATGAACGCGGAGGCAACCCGCATGAATCGAACCGCATACGTCTGGCTTCGGCGGCTGACCGTGTTGTGTGCCGGCGGCTGCATCCTTCAGGGCGGCTGCGCCCGAATCCTCACCCAGGAACTCGAGGTGCTGTTCGCGTCGCCCGCCAACGCGACGCTGATCCGCTCCAGCCTGCTGGTGCAACTGCTCGGACCGGGCCTGCTGGGATTGTTCAACTGACGCTCCCGTCGCTGAACGATCGGCGCCACCCCGGGCGCGAAACGCCAGGGACGTGATCCGGTGGCCGCGGACCGTGCCGTCCGCGGGGTTGCCGCCGTCCCGAAAGGGCGGGGAAGGGTCCGGTTTTCCTCGTTCACAGCGCCAACAGCGTCTTGAGCCGCCGCAGGAGCTTGAGGTTGGTGGGGTCCTGCTTATCGAGCACGTCGCCCCAGTACAGCACGCTGTGCCGCCGGGTCTCGTGCCGGATGCGGGCCAGGAGCTTTTCGATGCGCTGGATGCACTCGCGCAGGGCGTCGCCCTCCTGGCCGACGCCGGTGTTGATGAGCACCACGTCGGACTCGACCATGGGGTGATAATCGGGCTGAAGCTGGATGCGCGAGGCGATCTCGCCGCCCAGCGGCGTCTTCAGGAAGCGGATCACCTGGGTCTCGGAAAGCTCGAGGTGCTCGACCGGCCTGTGCTCGCGGACCTCCAGCGACGAGGAGGGGAAGCCGTCGGCGAAACTGTCGTCCAGCGGGGCCGAGGCGAAGAGCCCGAAGATCTCGGCGGCGAAGGCGGCCGTGTCCTGCATGACCTGCTGAAGCGCCGCCGCCGCCGCCTGGGGCGTCCGGAACACCTCGTGCACCTCCCGCGGGCAGCCGCTCACGAAGATGCGGTACTCGTAGGGATAGGCGTGGCGCAGGGCCGGGTCGGCGTCGGCCTCGATCACCACGAAGGCCCGCTTCTGAATCCGCCGCACTTTCCGCAGTGCGTCCGGCAGGGTCTCGAACACGCGGTCGGCGGTGTAGCGGACCAGGTGCCGCGACGCCCAGGCCGTGCCCACGTCGCCATCCTGATCGGCCGGGATCGGTATGGTGCCGTTGGTGTGATCGTCGGGGGCCTTCTGCGTCCGCAGGTAGTGCGCCGGCCTGTCGAGCACCTCGGTCGCCACCAGCCGGGCCACCGTGCTCTTGCCGCCCCCCTTCGGACCGTTGATGAACAGCGTCTGAACAGGCATCGCCGGCCCTTCCCGATGCAACCGGCCCGCACCCCCTTCATGACTCCATTCTACCCCGTGCCCGGTTGAATCGCCAAGGGCGAGGCGCACGCACGCCGGAGTCGCGGCGACACGGAGACTGTCTGTTCCGTCGTCGGTCCCCTGGCGTTACAGGGGGAGCGTGGAGACACATTCGGGTCAGTGGAGTCTCGGACAGGGATCGGCCTCGTCATCGAGCCGCAATCGATGCTCGGACGGTGAAAGCAGGCCGGCCGCCTGGGAATCTCACTGCCTGGAATTCCCCATACGCCCTCGTGGCGGGGCCGCACGGTACATCGGGTGGCCCTGCGGAAGGACGAGCCCCGCGAAACAGGGACATGGCGTTGCCCGGGCGCGGAGTGCCCGGCATTGCCTCGCTGATTGTCAACGGGGTCACGAAGGGCCGTGGCCATGCAGCCCACTGCGCAAGCTTGCGGCCGTGCCGCGGGCCGGGTTCGGTCGGCGCACGCCACGCCGTTTGCCCGACATTCCCGCTGCGCCCTTGAAGGGATGCTTGCCGGGATTCCTTGTCTCCGGCGTCTTCGCGGTGGTATACTGGCTGAAAGAGTCGTCCTGCATCACAACCATCCAGCCAGGGAGAGAAGTCATGAAGCGCTTGCGGGTCGTCCTTGCGACTGCGGCGGTGTTGCCATGCCTGCTGGCCGGCGGCGTCGAGGCCCGTCCGCCGGACCACCTCGACGGTATCCCCGACGACACCCTCCTGTTCATCACCGGTCCCGGCCTGCTCGGTTATTGGGGGCTTTCGCGGACGCAACTTCCGCCCGATCCCTTCTACAGCGGCGACTGGCTTTCCGGCGGATACGTGGGCTTCAACTTCGATTACCTCGACCCCCATCCCAACCGGACGCTGGTGGGCGACTTCACCGGCGACGGCGTGGATGACCTGGTAGTGGAGGGCCACTTCCCCGACTGGGCGGAGTTTTTCGTCGGCCAGCCCACGCCGGTGGACAACGGGGTGGGCACGCTGGGGGCTTTGCCGTTGCGCTGGCGGGGGGTGGCCCAGACGGCCTTCGGCTTTTTCC
>JABRVU010000085.1:0-4590 GCA_039961895.1 Phycisphaerae bacterium
AAGCGACCCGGGCTTTCGTCCCAGCAAGGCGCCTATCCCCAACGTGGCGGCGGCCATCCGAACCTGATTGTCAATCTCCGCCCGGGGCACGCCGCGAAGCCTCAGCCCGAACGCCATGTTCTTGTACACCGTCAGGTGCGGATACAAGGCGTCGTTCTGAAATACCATCGCGACGTCGCGGTCCTGGGGCGGCACGTGATTCACCACCCGCCCGCCGATGCGAATCGTACCGCCGGAGGGTTCCTCCAGGCCGGCCACCAATCGCAACGTCGTCGTCTTGCCGCACCCCGACGGTCCGACTAAGGCGACACATTCCCCGTCGGCGACGGTCAGCCGCAGCCCGTCCACGGCCCGAACGCCACCCGGAAAAACCTTGGTGACGCCATCTAACTCAATGGCGGCCATGAACTTACGCTCCGACCGACCTCGGCGATGCCGCCGGGTGCGACCTTCCATCATCGCCGATTATAGGCTCCCTTGATACCCTGTCAATGCGATACCCCAGCGTCCCCCCGCCGGCCCCCCGCCGGGGTTTGAGACAGAATCCGCGGTGCGCGGACCCCATACCGACCGGTGAGATAAGTGCCGGTGTAAGCGCCTGGCCGATCCATGTTGACCATGAGGCGGGTGGTCTGGTTGGGCGTGGCGGCGGCGATGGGTGAAGCTCGCGCTGCCGCCGGGGACTGACTGCTCGATCCGCCGTTCCGAAGGGTTGTTGTCGAGGTTCAAGTAAGCGGCTTCGGCGTAGCGCTTGAACGCCATCCCGTTCTTCAGCGCGGAACTGACGGCCATGCCCACCGGGCTCTCGGACAGGACCTGCACGGAGCGTTCGTCGAGATATCGGCGAGGCTGAACCGCTGCCGCCAGGCGAGCCGCGTCTCCGGTGACACCTTCAGCGCCTGGGGCCCGCGACTCCACCGCTTACAGCCGGCCGATTCAGTGCGTGGCTGCGTTGAGCCTGCGTCAACGCTAGGGAAGCGAGAACCGAGAGAGCTTTGTGAAAAAAATGCAACAGAACCGCGTTCCCAGTATCGAAGACGCGGCTTGGGGTCCATTGTTCATGGCCTCGGAGAAGTGAGAAACGGCGCCCGCCGCGCGTATGACCGGATTTCGCCGGGGTGAGGTTTGCCGGCAGCCGATCGAGATTGGAAACCGTCCTGGGTCATCGGCCATTTCGACGTTTGGCCGCGAATGCGAATGCGAATGTCTCTTGAGGCTCGACTCATCCGGTTCCGTCATCCCTCCGTTCCGAGGCTGCCGACTCGGACAATCCTTCAACCAGGGCGTCCGCCGTGGGCTTGTTTCTTTCCGGCCTCGTGCGTTAGCGTAGGGGTGGTACCGGCGAGGAGGATGCACGGGTGAACATCCGCGGGAAATGGTGGGCGGCGGGCCTGGCATGGGTGGCGGCGGCGGCGAGCTGTGCCCCGACGGTTCAGGAGAACGTCGGCGGCGTTCCGCCCGCCGGGCCGATCCACGATTCGCCTTATTACCTTCCCTACCCGGCCGGGACGGCGTCGCTGATGGTCCAGGGCAACTTCGGCCCTTTCAGCCACCAGGACGAGTACGCCCTCGACTTCATGATGCCCATGCACGCCCCCATCGTCGCCGCCCGCGAAGGCGTCGTCGTGCAGGTGGACGATTCCAACACCAAGACCTGCTGGCTGACCAGGGACTGCCGCGGCAACCGGGTCATCATCCGGCACGAGGACGGCACCAGGGCCAGGTACTGGCACATCGAGCACCGCGGCGCGGCGGTGGCCCTGGGCGAGCGGGTGCGGCGCGGCCAGTTGATCGCCACCTGCGGGCAGACCGGCGTGGCCTTCGTGCCGCATCTGCACTTCTCGGTGGTCGATGAGAACAACGTGAGCCTCGAGGTCCGCTTCGCCGACGTGGCGGAGAACAACGGCGTGCCGATGATGTATCACGAGTACATTTCGGGGAACGTCGAGCAGTAGAAGCCCGGTCCAGGGGGGGCGTCGTTCAGGTCAGATGGGAGACCGAGAGCCGGCGGAGCATGGAGCGCTTCTTTTCGTGATGGGCCTGCATGCGTTCGAGGACGTTGCTGAGGAAGAGGACGGCCTCGACGATGTGCGGCCCCTTGTTGAGCATGACGCATTCGGCCCGCCCGCTCATGGCCGCGTCGGTGACTTCGGCCCGCGAGGGGCTGCCGGTCTTGGCCAAGGTTTCGAGCACCTGGGTGGCCCAGATGACCGGGACGTGGGCGGCCTCGCAGAGCCAGAGAATCTGCTCCTGCACTTCGGCCAGGCGCTCGAAGCCCAGCTCCACGCCCAGGTCGCCGCGGGCGACGATCACGCCCACCGGCGGATAGCGCAGTCCGGTCAGCAGCAGGCGGGGCAGGCGCTCGAAGGCCTGGCGGGTCTCGATCTTGAAGACCAGCCCGAGCCCGGCTCCGCCGCGATCGGCCAGCTCCGCGGCGGCGCGATCGATGTCCTCCGGCCGGCGGATGAACGACAGGCCAACCATGTCGGCGTGGGCGGCGGCGAAAGCCAGGTCGAGCCGGTCCTTGGGCGTCAGGCCGGAGAGATCCAGGTCGCTGTCGGGCAGGTTGATGCCGCGGTCCGACCGCAGCTTGGCCCCGCCCGGGCGGGCCACGGTGATCTCGACGGCCATGGAGGCCGCGTCCGCCCGCTTGACCACGCCGGCGATCTGCCCGTCGTCCAGAAAGATGCGCTCGCCGGGCCGGACGCGCTCGAAGACCTCCGGCAGCGTGCAGGGGATCACCGCCGGACGCAGCACGCTTCCGTCCGCGCTGCGCCGGGCGTTGCCGCCGGGCGTGCAGTCGCGGGTCAGCACCAGCGTGTCGCCGACCGCCAGCAGGATCGGCTCTTCGACGAGCGGCAGATCGCCGATGCAGCCGCCGATGCTGGATTTGCCGGGGCGGTCCAGCCGGATACCCATCTGGGCCTCCAGGTACGTCGTCTCGGGCACGTCGGCCCAGCAGGATTCGCCGACCTGGGCGATGACGCGCATCTCGCGGCGTTTGCCGCGGCAGTCGCGGACGTGCAGGCGGTCGCCCGGCTGGACGTGGCGGAGCAGACCGTTGGTGACGGGCACCACGGCGTCGGCCTCGACGTCGGGCGCCTGCGGCTTCTCGGCCGGGGTGAGCCACACGCGGGCCGGGCGGATGATCTCGCCGCGCATGTCGCGGGTCGGGCGGCAGCGGAGCACCCGCCCGGTGGCGGCGATCCGCCCGGTGCGCAGCTTGGGGCCGGCCAGGTCCATCATCACGCGACAGGGGCGCTCCAGCTCCTGGGCGGCCTGGCGAACGTGGCGGATCATCCGCTGCCACTCGATGGGCGTATCATGAGCGCAGTTGATCCGGCAGACGTCCATGCCGGCCTCGATCATGCGGCGGACCAGGTGAGGGTTGCCGGCGGCCTCGGTGGGCATGGTGACCATGATGCGCGGGCGGCGCGAGCGAGGCCGGGGCCCCAGCAGGGCGTCGGTGTGGCGCTCGAGCAGGGCCGGGCCCTCATGCAGATCGACGGGCGGACGTTCCGCCTCCGTCCGCGGCAGGGGGCGACCGGCGATGCGGTGCATGGCCGCCAGAACGGCATCGAGGCTGGCCAATACGTGGGCCTCGCTGCGGCCCAGCGAGCTGAGGCCCAGCCCGGCCAGCTCGCGCTGCAGGTCGCGCAGGTCCTGATGGCGAAGCTCCAGGTAGTGGAGCAGGTTGCGGGCGCTGGGCAGGCAGGCGGGGTTCACGCGCTCCAGCTCGGCGGCGAAAGTCCGCTCGACGGCCAAGGCATCCAGGCGGATCCGATCCAGGGCCGCGATCAGCTTGTCGAGTACGGGCGCGGTGAAACCGTCGGGCATGAGGCGGGCTCCGTGTGCCCTCGCCGCCGCGCCGCCGCGACTCGAAAAGACCGTGGCGGCCCTGACGCAGCGCGGCCGGCCAATGGAACGTCATGATATCATACTCGAAAAAGTGGCTGAGGGCGGGCCCCTTTCAGCCGTTCGGCCGGGGGTAATCGCCCCGTTCGGAGGCGGGTTGGGAACCGGAGAGGATCAGGTCGATTGAACGACCGGGGGCGGCTCGGGTAGGCTGACGCGCGGACGACACGAAGGTAAGGCCGTGCCTGGTGCCCGCGTCCCATAAACCCGTGTCCTGGCATCTTGCCCGCCAGTGTGGGACCGGCATCTTGCCGGTCGGTGTGGAACCTGATTCCAGCCGGTCGGTTTCAGGGAGTGTCGGCAGGGCAGCGCTCACGCGAGGGCGCCAGGTTGTCGGTTCATCCCTCGCCGGAAGTCGTCGTGTTGACGGGTCGCGGCCTGCCGTGAGTTCAGGCCGGGCGAGGTCCGAAACCCATCCGACGAGCGGCACTCACGGCCGGTCGCCAGGGAAGTAACGCTTCATGCCATTGATGATGAGCGTATCCGGCGTGCGCGGGGTGGTCGGCGAGTCGATGACGCCCGTGCTGGCCGCCGAGCTGGGCAGTGCCTTTGGCACCTACCTGGGCGGCGGGCAGGTGGTGATCGGGCGCGACACCCGGCCAAGCGGGCCGATGGTGCAGTCGGCGCTGGCCGCCGGGCTGATGTCGGCCGGCTGCGAGGTGGTCGCGCTGGAGG
>JABRVU010000086.1:0-14673 GCA_039961895.1 Phycisphaerae bacterium
CGAGATTCTCGCGGCCCGCTACCGGGGGCAGGGCACGGCCAGCGCCGTGGAGTTGAAGAAGCTCACCGAGCACGCCGATCCGACGCTCCGCGCCGCCGGTATCCAGGGGCTGGTCTCGATCCAGGCGCCGGAGATGGGCTCGGCATTGGTCGCGGGTCTGCAAGACCCCGCGGAAAGCGTGCGGATCGCCTCGGCGTCGGCCATGATGGAAGCGCTGGAATCGCTGCGCCTGGCCGAGGAGCTTCAATCGCAAGCCATGGTGGTGGAACGTCCCGCCGGCCTGCTGGGCGCGTTGTTCGGCGGGCGACGGAGCGCGCGGGCGGCGGCCACGCGCCCGGCCGGGACGCAGCCGTCCGATGCCCCCGGCGAACCGCCGGACAGGGTCGCGGCCTGGCTCGTGGCCTTCCGTGAAGGTCGGAACCGACCCGACTGGGCGAACCAGACCGCGCCGGCGCTGCTCAACATGCTTTCCTCGGCGTCGCTCGAGGAGCGGGTGGCCGCCGCCGGCCCGCTGATCGCACTGGGGCATGACGCCGTGGCCCTGCCCGTGCTTCTGGCCGAATCGCTGGATTCGCCGGCCATTCAGTTGAAGGCCGCCGCCGCCCTCCCCTGGCTGGCCTGGGAGCAGCGGATTGAAACGTACCATCAGCTCATGGGTCTGAGCGCCGCGCCGGAGCATCGGGTCGCGCTGGCCCGCGAGCTGCTGAAGGTCGCCGATCTCCGCGCGGGCCCGCCGGTCTGGGATCTGCTGGCCCGCCCGGACTTCGCCGAGAACGGCGCGACCGAGGTCTACGAGGCCCTGCTCGGGCTTTACTTCGGGCGGATGTCGTACAACCCGGAGTCGGTTCCGGCGGCCAGGCGGCGGGTGGCGGCCGAGCAGTCGAAGTTTTATGCCGAGAACGGCTCGTTGTGGCAGCGAATCATGGGACTGGCGGTGCTGGTGGCCGCCGACCGGTCCGCGGCCGGAGAACTGGCTGGCAGGCTGCTGCATGATCCTTCGACGGCCGCCGATCCGCGCCTGCGGCAGGACCTGGCCCGCGTGTATCTCATCTCCCACCCGGATCGCAAGGCCAAGGAGCTGGCCGTCAAGGCGCTCTCCAGCGACAACCCCGAGCTGCGCCGGACCGCGCTGTATTACCTGGCCCTGGGGCGCTCTCACGTACACGTTCTGCGCGATCGGATGCTGCTGCGCGTGAACTACACCGATCCGACGGAGTTCGAAGGAGCGGCCTTCGACCGCGCGATCCAGCCGAAGGCCCCGCCGGGCCTGAGGCGCGAGGACGTGGCGCCGCTGCTGTCCGACGCCGACCCGGGCACGGCGGCGGCCGCGGGGTATCTGACGGCCTTGCTGGGCGGCGCCGAGGGGCTCAAGCCCCTGGTCGAATACTGGCGCTCCCAGGCCGGGGGCGATGAACGCTGGAGCCGGCTGGTCTATCGCGCGATCGTCGCCCTCAACGACGACGCCCAGACGCCGCTGCTCGAGGAGATCTACGCCGGAATGGCCGGACACGAATACCAGCTTCGAGAGTTCTACTGGACGCTGCGGTCGATGAAGGGCGAGAACGTGCTCAAGCTGCGCGAGAGGGTCCGAGTCGAGCTGAACAGGCCGAGGGCGGTTCCCTCGATCCCATCTCAAATCCCTGAGAAATGACCGGCTGGAAGCTGGTCCCACACGGGTTTTGGGATGGGTTCATTGCGGACCGCCCGGGTGACGAAGGGCATCGGGCGGCCGGCGGCCAAGGCCGCCGCGCGTGTCGTATGAGCCGTTTGTACCACGCGACGTGGAGACCTGACTACGGTGAATCTGCTCGTTTCCGCCGGACCGACGCGCGAATACTTCGACAGCGTTCGCTTCATCTCGAATGCTTCCTCGGGCAAGATGGGGTACGCGATCGCCGCCGAGGCTGCCCGGCGCGGGCACCGGGTGACGCTGGTCAGCGGACCGGTGGGGCTCGATCCGCCGGCGGGGGTGCGGGTCGTGCGCGTGACCACCGCCGCCGAGATGGCCGACGCCTGCAAGCGGGCCTTCCGGCTCGCCGACGCCGCGATCATGACCGCCGCGGTCTGCGATTATCGGCCCGCGCGGAGACTGGCGTATAAGCGTCCCAAGCAGCGACGGCCCTTCAGGGCGGTCCTGGAGCCGACCGAGGATATCGCCGCGGCCCTCGGCCGGCGCAAGGGCCGGCGGCTGCTGGTCGGTTTTGCCATGGAAGATCACGACCCCAAACCGCACGCCGAACGTAAACTTAAACAGAAGCGCTGCGACCTGATCGTCCTCAACGGACCCGATAACGTCGGTGGTGACAGGGCGGTCGTCGAATTGTATGCTCCAACCACCGGCTGGAGCGGCCCGTTCCGCGGATCCAAGCACCGGATCGCCCGTCAGCTGATTCGAGAAATCGAGCGGATGTGGAAGCCAGCCTCCGGTCCGGGACCGCGTCCGCGACTCGGAAGCAAGAGCGCGTCGTGAAACCCGTCCGGTAGCGGTGACTAGCCGGTGACTGTGATACCGGCGTCCGGTCGGAGTGACGTCGGGGTTCCAGGATGCACGCTGAGCCGCGGCGGTGACGATTCGGCGCGGCGAGCCATTTTCTGTTCTTGGCCCCGCCGGCGCGGAACCGCGGTCGAGAAAAGGCCGGATACCGCCTCCGGCGACAGGAGCAAGTCATGTCCAGGTTGATCGAGGCCGCGTACCAGCGTCTGGGTTACGTCCTGTCGTTGCCTGAGCGGACCATCCGTTCGCTGGCCGCGGTGGCCGGCGGGACCACCTCGCTGCTCACCGAGACGCTCTTTCCCGACGTGCTGCGCGGGACGACGTTGTACAAGATTTTTCTGGGCGACGCGCAGCGGTTCCTGATCGACAAGGTGGCCCAGGTCCAGCGCGAGGCCGGCCGGTCGGGCGAGGCCGAAGCCGCCCCGTCGGATTTCGTGCAGCGCAAGATGGTGGGCGGCGCGCTCGAGGCGGCCGGGCTGTTGGCCATGCACTTCTCGCCGTTGTGGGTTCTGGCCATCGCCGGCGACGCCGCGGCCGGCAGCAAAGAGTTTCTCGACCGGCTCGTGGTGCAGCTCAAGCGCAACAACGTGCTGCCTCCCGACGCGACCGTGAATGGCCTCCAGGATCTGCTGACCAGCATTCAGGACGCCTCGCGGCAGGGGGCCTCGGCCGTGGACACCCCCCCGCTGTCGCGCGAGGAGATCGGTCGACTGGCCTCGGATCTGACCGAGCATTCGCGCAAGATGTTCGCCAACGTGACCAACCTCCTGCCGCGCTTCGAGACGATCTGGGAGCGCATGGAGTCGCTGGCCGGGCGGGAGAACGTCTCGCTGGAGCGGCTGGGCGGCATCCTCACCGTGGACGTCGCCGAATGGGGCAAGAAGGGCTTCGGGGCGGTGCTGGCCGTCGGGCAGACCGGGGCGGAGCTCCTCGGCGAGAAGGTGCTGGCCAGCTACGACCGCACGCTGGACGCCGTGGCGGAGCAGGGCCTGGCCGGCTACCTGGCCGGGCACCTGAAGCCCTTCGTTCAGGCCGCCGTCGATCACTTCAGCCCCGGCAGGAAGACCTGGACCGAGTCGATCCTGCGGACCGGGCCCGGCGATAAGCCCCAGGAAGCCGCCGGCGGCACCGACCTGAGCGTTGAAACGTGAGCCCGCGTCAGCTTGCCGGGCCCAGGTCGTTCTTGATGCCGCCAAAACGGCGTTCGCGGGCGGCGTAAGCCCGCAGAGCCTGGTTGAGGTGCTCCTTGCGGAAGTCCGGCCAGAGCACGTCGGTGACGTAGAACTCGGCGTAGCTGATCTGCCAGAGCAGGTAGTTGCTGAGGCGCATTTCGCCGGCCGTGCGAATAAGCAGATCGGGATCGGGGATGCCGGCGGTATCGAGCGAATCGCTGACCGTCTGCTCGTCGATCTGGTCCGGGGCCAGTTCCCCGGCCAGGACCCGCCGGGCGATCCGCCGGACCGCGTCCACGATCTCGTTGCGCGAGCTGTAGTTGATGGCCAGGCAGAGGGTCAGCCCGGTGTTGCCGGCGCTCAGTTCGCGGGTGCGGTCCAGCTCGCGCAGGACGGGTTCGGGCAGCCCCACGCGCCGCCCGATCTGGACCAGCCGGACGTTGTTCTCCATGATCTCTTCGCGCTCCTTGACCAGGTACTCGACGTAGAGGTCCATGAGGGCGTCGACCTCCGGCTTGGGGCGCTTCCAGTTCTCGGCGCTGAAGCTGTAGAGGGTCAGGGCCTCGAGCTGAAGGCGGGCGCAGTGGGTGATGATGTCGCGGACGCCGGCGGCGCCCTCGACGTGCCCCTTGATGCGCGACAGGCCGCGCTGTCTGGCCCAGCGTCCGTTGCCATCCATGATGATGGCCACGTGGCGCGGAAGCCGCGAGCGGTCAAGGCCGAGTTCCCGTTGCGGATCGAGCGGTGATGGGGGCATGGCGGCGGTCGGGCACGTAACGGGCGGCCCCCGTGCCGACCCTGGAATGGGAGCGGAGTCATGGCCGGGACGGGGGCCGGCCTCTGCTACCTGTATCACGTTCGAAAGAGCGTCTGGGTTCGATCCGGCCCGACGCTGACGATGGTCACGGGCACTCCCAGCAGGGCTTCCACGCGATCGAGATAAGCGCGGGCCGCTCGCGGCAGCCGGTCGATCGCGCGGGCCTCGCGCAGATCCTCCTTCCAGCCGGGCAGGTACTCGATGACCGGCTCGGCGGCTTGCAGCTTCGCCGCGTCGGAGATGAACCCCGGCAGGGGTCCGTCGGGCCCGCGGTAGCCGGTGCAGATGCCGATGCGGTCCAGGCCGGTCAGGGTGTCCAGGTGCATGACCGCGACCTGGTTGATGCCGCCCAGACGCACGCTGTAACGCCCGGCGACGGCGTCGAACCAGCCGCAGCGTCGCGGCCGGCCGGTGGTGGTGCCGTACTCGTGCCCGCGGTCGCGGATGTACTGGCCGACGTCGTCCTTCAGTTCGCTGGGGAAGGGGCCGGCGCCCACCCGCGTGGTGTAGCCCTTGGTCACGCCGATGCAGGTCTGGACCGTGCGCGGCGGGACGCCCGCGCCGGTGGGAATGCCCACCGGGCCGGTGGCGCTGCTGGTGACGAAGGGGAACGTGCCGTGGTCGATGTCCAGCAGCGTGCCGTTGGCCCCCTCGAAGATCAGCCGCTTGCCGGCCTCGATCGCCTCGTTGAGCAGCCGCGTCGTGTCGCAGACGTTGGGGCGGATCTTCTCCGCGTAGCCGTGGTATTCGGCCAGGATGGCATCGGCTTGCAACGGCTCGTCGTCGCCGTAGAGAGCCTTGAACAGCACGTTCTTCTGGCGGACGATGCGGTTGACCTTCTCGCTGAGCAGATCGGGGTTGTAGAGGTCGATCACCCGGATGGCCGACGCCCGCAGCATCTTGTCGGCGTAGCAGGGGCCGATGCCGCGGGCGGTGGTGCCGATTTTGCCCTCGCCCAGGGCGGCCTCGGAGAGAGAATCCTGCTTCTTGTGATAGGGCATGACCAGGTGGGCGCGGTCGCTGATGCGCAGCCGGTCGCCCACGACGATGCCCCGCGCCGCCAGGGCCTCGAGCTCCTCGAGCATCCGCCCCAGGTCCAGGGCGATGCCGGGTCCGATGACGGCGCTCTTGCCGGGGCTGAGCACTCCGACCGGCAGCAGGTGCAGGGCGAACTTCTGACCGGCGATCTGCACGGTGTGCCCGGCGTTGCCCCCGCCGTTGTAGCGGACCACGAAGTCGAAGTGCTCGGTGAGCAGATCGACGATCTTGCCCTTGCCTTCGTCGCCCCAGTGCAGGCCGATCACGCAGGTATGGCCCAGGTTGCGGAAGTCCATGACTGGCTCACGTCAAGGGCGGACAGCAACCCTGCGATGCCGTTGAGCCGGCATCGCATCCGATCCGCCGGGTGTTCTCGGTTCATCAATGCTTTGGCATACGGTATCGGCGGCGGTGAAAGCGGTCAAGCTTCCCGGTCGAGGGGCGAGGTTGCGCGCGTGACGCGATCGGCGGCCTCGCCGATCACCGAACGGCCGCTTCGAGTCGGCGGATGAACCACCTGGCGGCGATGGTGCCTTTGATCATGCCGGCCAGCTTGATCCGCCGGCCATTCGTCGGCTGGGCGTAGACCGCGTACCACTTCGTGGTGCCCGAACTGGCCGACTCCTTCATGGAGAACGCCGTCTCCTGCCCGGCGGGAACGTTCCGGTGGATGACGAAGGGGCCCCAGCGGCGGCGGGCTTCGATGCCCTCCGGCCCGGCCGTCACGCGATAAGAACCCAGGAACGACAACCACAGGCACCACAGGCCCAGCCCGAACAACCCGAAGGCGACCGCGAAGATCGCCAGGAACCAGTTGCCGCGGAGCGTTCCGACGGCGGCGAAGACGGCCACGCCGGAAAACACCGCTGCGAAGCAGAACAGAAACACGGCCACGCCCCACCCCGGCCACGAGGACACCGTGAAGACGGTGTGGCCGCGCACGTCCCGCTCGACGCGGATACGCGCCGAGGGCGGGGGCTCCTGGTCGACGACGGCCGCTTCCTCGCGCGCGTCGGCCGCCATCTGACGGGCCTGAGTTTCGGGCCGTTCGCCGATCGCCGGGTCGCTCTCGGCCGTGCGGAACACCGGGACGTCGAAGTCCAGGGCCAGGTCCACGCCGGGCGTCGGGGCCCGCACCAGGAGCTTCCAGGCGACCTTGTCGTCGCCGGTTGAATCGCAGGTCGGCCGGCACGAGGAGGGAATCTGGAAATCCACCGGCAGCCGCACCTGCGTCTCGCCGAATCGCGCCGGCGGCGGGGTCAAGACCATTCCCTCTTCCCAGACGGTGCGGGTAGAGGTGGAGCTTTCGCCACCGTGCCGTTCGGTTACCGTCTGGCGGCATTGGAGCGTGACCTCGACCCGATCGAGCCCGGCGACGTCGCCGGACAGGATCAGCTCTCCGCGCAGATGCCCTCCGATGACGCCGGGCAGCGGCCGGCCCTCGAAGCAGCTTCCGCCAAAGCGGCGATGACGCAGGGCCAGCCGGATGGCCGACAGCGCCAGGATCGCGCCGATCAGCGGGCCGGCCATGGCGATGAGCCCCCAGTAGTTGCGGTTTCGCAGATCGGCCGGCAGATAGACCAGCACCGGAAGCCAGACCACGTTGAAGAAGACGGCGGCGGCCACGAGCCAGTTCCGCTTCGTGGCCAGCGTCGGCGTGATGCGCCCCGACGCCCAGCGGTCATCGGCCAGCCAGGGCTGGTCCTCCGGTATCGCCCCTTCCGTCTGTCTTCGGAGCCGGCGGCGCTCGCCGCGCCGGGCGGTGATGCAGAAGGCCAGCAGGCCGGCACCAAGCCCGCCGAACACGGTGACGAACAGCAGGTGGAATACCAGCATCCCGAGACGCACGTCGCGGTCCAGCAGGGCCTGCGTCGGGTCGGCGGGGTTCACGTAGCAGGGAACGGTCCTGCCCGCCCGGTGGGCGGCGCTGAGGCGCGCGTAGGTCGTCCGTTGCCAGGAACCGATGTTGTCGGAACCGCCGGCGAGCCCTACGCGGCTGCTTTCGTATTCCCGGCCGGCGTAGCGGTAGGAATACGTGCAGGTGACGCGATAGGTGCTGCCGTCGCCGTCCGAGTGGGTCTTGAGTTCGACCCGGCGGATGGTGGCCGGCACCTCGACCCACTGACGGGCCTGTCGGTGCAGGACGATCGTGCGCACCGCCAGGCAGCCCGTGAAGCCGCCGACGCCGAGGAAGGGCAGGGCGAACAGGGCCAGAAAGAACAGCCCGCGCGATGAGCGACCCTTCGTGGTCATGAAGGTCTCTCCGTCGGTCAGGGACCCTGCTGAACCGGCCGGTCAAAGATATCGGAGGTTGACCGCCCCTGCCACGCGGTGGCCGGTCCGGTCGTGATCGTGCCGGCCCCCGCCGATACAATGGCGTCATGCCCAAGGCGGTGGTCCTGCTGAGCGGGGGGATGGATTCGGCCGCGTCGCTGGCCGTGGCCCGGCGCGATGGCTTCGAGCCCTATGCGCTGTCGTTTCGCTACGGCCAGCGTCACGGGAGCGAGATCGACGCCGCCCGGCGCGTGGCCGACCACCTGCGGGCCGCCCGGCACGTCATCACCGACATCGACCTGCGGGCGTTCGGCGGCTCGGCCCTGACCGACGATCTGGCCGTGCCCAAGGGACGGTCCCTGGAAGAGATGGCGGCCGGCGTTCCGGTCACTTACGTTCCGGCCCGCAACACCATTTTCCTGTCGTTCGCGCTGGCTTACGCCGAGGTGCTGGGGGCGGGGGACATCTACATCGGGGTCAACGCCATCGACTACAGCGGATACCCGGACTGCCGGCCGGAGTACATCCGGGCGTTCGAGCACCTGGCCAACCTGGCCACCAAGGCCGCCGTCGAAGGCCGCCGCCTGACCATCCACGCGCCGCTCATCCACCTGACCAAGTCCCGCATCATTGCCCTGGGGCGCGAGCTGGGCGTCGATTTTTCGCTGACCCGAAGCTGCTATGACCCCGACGAAGCCGGGCGGTCCTGCGGCCGATGCGACTCCTGCCGGCTCCGGCTGAAGGGTTTCGCGGAAGCCGGCCTGACCGACCCCATACCGTATCAGGATCAGTGACCCTATGATGACGGAGTCCGATGGGGATCGCGCCGGCCGCCTCGCGATTCAGGAAAGGTTACCGCGGCATTCCATCCACGGTTTGGCACGATGGAGATCTTCAAGCAGTTCACGTTCGAGGCCGCTCATCGGCTGCCCAACGTCCCGCCGGGACACAAGTGCGCCCGGCGGCACGGGCACTCCTACGCGGTCACGATCCATGTGGCCGGGCCGATCGAAGAGCCGGCCGGCTGGGTGATGGACTTCGCCGACATCACCGCCGCCGTCCGGCCGATCATCGAACAGCTCGACCACTATGACCTCAACGATGTCGAGGGCCTCGAAAACCCGACCAGCGAAAACCTGGCCCGCTGGCTCTGGCGGCGGCTCAAGCCCGCCCTGCCCCGGCTGAGCAGGATCACCATCCACGAGACCTGCACGGCCGGATGCGTCTACCAGGGGGAAGATGAATAACCTCAGGAACCTTTGGCGGCGACGGAGAGCGGGGCCTTGCGGCTGGGGCCGGCCTTGCGGAGCCCCTCCAGCACGGCGGAGGTGGTGAGGATTTCATTGAGCAGGATGGGCTCGTCGGGGCGGTTGGCCGGCAGGATCACGTACATGGGCACGCCGGACCGCTTGAAGCGCTCGAGGTCGGCCTTGATCTGCGGATCGAAGGAGGTGTAATCGGCCTTCATGGGCACCACCCCCAGCCGGTCGATGGCCGACCGCACCGCGTTCGAGTTGAGCACCAGCTTCTCGTTTGCCTTGCAGTTGGCGCACCATTCGGCGGTGTAATCCACGAACACGGTCTCACCCCTGCCGGCCCGCTCCAGGGCTTCCTGGCGGGTGTAGGGCAACCAGGCGATCTCGGGAGCCGCCGGTTTGAAGAAGCACCACCAGGCTCCGCCGACGACGAGGAACAGGGCGCTTCCATAGTAGGCGAAGCGCCGCACGGGTCGGCTGCCGAACTCGACCCGCCCATAGCACCACGCCGCCGCCGCCACGCAGAGCAGGAAAGCCAACGTCCAGATCAGCCCCTCGATGCCGAGCTGGTAGGGCAGCGGCCGGAGCAGCCATACGACCGTACCCAGCAGCAGGAACCCCATGGCGTGCTCGAAGGTCTTCATCCACGGCCCCGGCCGCGGGATGAGGCGGACCCAGGCGGGCACGGCGGCCAGCAGGACGTAAGGCCAGGCCATGCCCACGCCGGCGGTGGCGAAGATCAACAGGGCGATCCTTGGCGGCTGCTGAAGGGCCGCGGCGATCACCACGCTCAGGAACGGGGCCGTGCACGCCGTGCCCAACACCGTCGCCAGCAGGCCCATCGCGAACGCGCCCAGGTGCCCTTCCTGCTTCACCCGTCCGCCCAGTTCGTTGACGAACCGCGGCGGGGCCAGGGTGAAGACGCCGAAGAGACTCAAGGCCAGAACCGTCACGATCGAGGCCAGCACGATCACGACGCCCGGCCGCTGGAACAGCCCGCCCCACTGCGTCTGATCGAGGCCCACTCCCTTGAGCAGCCCGAGGATCATCAGGCCCAATACCAGAAACGACGCCAGGATGCCCGCTGAAAACGACAGCCCCAACGTGAACACGCGCAGCCGATGTTCCTTGGCCTGCTGAACGAATGACAGGATTTTGATCGAGATCACCGGCAGCACGCAGGGCATGACGTTGAGGATGAACCCGCCGATGAAGGCCAGAACCAGGTAGCCGAACACGCCCCAGCTCAACAACGAGTCCTGGATGCGGCCGAGAACTCCCCGTTGCTGGTCGGGAGCGAGCATGGCCGTGTCGGGCGACGCGGCATCCGTCGAAGTTCCGGTCGTTTGGGCCGCGGCTTCATCCTCCGGTCGGGTCTGGGGCTTCGGCGCGGGGCCCGGTTCCGGCGGAACGCCGCGGTCGGGCTGGCCCCGGGTGGCCTCGATGGGCCTGGCCCCCGCTGCCGGCGGGGCGGCCTCGACCTCGCCGACGGCCGGCTCGCGGCCCGCCGCGGCGAACAGATCGGCATTGATCTTCCTGGGTGTTTCGCCGGCCTTGGCGACCGGCAGGGTCGCGCGCCATTCGGCCGACGCCGGCGGGAAGCACGTTCCCGTCCTGTCGCTGCACGCCTGATAGGTGAACACGCCTCCGACCTCGACGTGGTCGCCCTTGAGCGTCGCGCTCGCGGTGACGGGCACGGCCATGACCGCCTTGCCGCGATAGACCGACAGGCGGGTTCCGGCGGCGTCCGTCTCGACCGTGCCCTTGGGGAACGTGGGCCGGCCGAAAGTCAGCCCCTCGGTCTTGTAGGGGAATAGATCGCTGCGGATGAAGAACTTGCCCGGCGGGTCGTTGGAATTCACGTGGTAGCCGGGCAGAATCTCGACGGTGACGGCCAGGGTGAACTCGGAACCCGGCGCGATCTTGTCCACGTCGGCGGCCACGCTGATCCCGCGCAGGTACTTGGCCTTGTCCGCCGGTACCGGCAGCGAGCGCGTGTAGGCCTTGAACGACGCGGCGGCGTCCTCGGCAGGCTCGGAACGGGCGCCGGCCTCGACCACCGGCAGCTTGATCGAGACCGTCTTCTCGCCCAGGACGCACACCTGCTTGCAGGCCAGCCAGCGCACTTCGGCGCTGAGGGTCACGGTTTCGCCCGGCCTGGCCCCGGCGGGGACCGACAGCTCGGTCAGGATGGCCGGCGAGCCCTTCAGGATGTACGTATGCGCGTCGGTGGCGTCCACGTGACGGACCGGCGCTGGGAATCGCATCGGACCGACGCGATACCCCGCCGGCAGGTGCCACTGGAAGCTCGGCTCCAGCCCGCCCTCGCCGCGGTTCTGCCAGTAGATGTGCCATTCGGGTTCGAGCTTGAACTCGATGGCCAGCAGGGTCGTTTGCCCCGGCACCAGAGCGTTTCTCTCGGCCAGCAGCGAAACCTCGACCTTCGGCGCCGGCGTATCCTCTTCGGCGACCGACCGGCCGGCCGCGAACAGGACGGCCAGCAGAAGGACACAACGCCCCACGGCAGGGCGAATACGGCAATGCCAACTCATCGACAAATCCTCAGGGTCCTGCGAAACGCCCTCATTCTACCGCCCGTACCCGCCCCAGCCCAATCTTGGACGCACCGGCCGATGTGCCGGTAACATGACAGGATGTCAACCGTACTTACTATGCCCACACCCGGGGGAGGGTTCGACGTAACGAACACCGAACACGATATTGACGCACGAACCGATGAGATTATAATGCAGGCATTAATATCGTGCCGCCCCATCGGGCGCACAACATTATATTTTTCGGGAGGTTGACGCTCATCCCGGCATCCGCGAATCGTGGCGTCGGGATCTGCGGGGTCGAAACAAAGGCGAACCGAGCCGGAATACCACCTTCCGGCCCGATTACTCAAGGAGATGTGGGTTTCCGATCCGTGCCCCCGACTGCGGGGCTGGCCATATGGGCGGCAACGCGAATCGGCGGTTCTTCGTCGGCCTCTGATGAGGTTGGCGGTTCGATGCGTGGTTGCCAAGCTGACTCGTTCAGTTCCAGGATGGGTATCCCCGTCGCAACGGCGCCGGGGCGGCCCAGTGAGGTGTGCAACAGTTCTCAACTACCGCGATGTGTCCGGTTGGCAGCCCTTGGACGGCATGCCAAACCGCAGGCACCGCCGCTCGAACGGGCGGTGAGGTGTGCCAGTTTTGGCCTCGAGAGTGTACAAGCGGCGCTCGCGTCAGGCTTTGAGATTGCGGCACCCGCCGGAAACAGCGCCCGGCTTTCCCCCCATGCCCAACGGTCATGCCGGCACGATCGGTCCTGCCCCTTCATGGCTCTTGCCTTGGCCTCGTACCCGCGCGTTTTCCTTCCTACCGTGATAACCGTTGACCCCCCACGGAAGCCGCCCGGCATCTGAAGGTGCCGGACCGAGAGACGATAGGTTTTCGGGGAGTTCATCCATCTGAGGAAGGTGTGCTATGGGCCTGCCCGCGATTCTGGCGGCAGACTCATGGGCGTTCCTTTCGGCCATCGCGGGACTGCTGGTGGGAGCCGGAGTCATGTACTTCGTCTTCCTGGTCCTGGGCAAGGGGCGACTCGCCAATGCCCAGCGCGAGGCCGGTCGGATCGTCGATGAGGCCAAAAGCCAGGCGGATGTCATCATCAAAAAGGCGAATCTGGAGGCCAAGGAGGAGTTCATCCGGAAAATGGAGCAGTTCGAGAAGGAAAGCTCCACGATTCGAGAGGAACTCAAGGAGACGGAAAAGCGGCTGGACAAACGGACGGACCTGCTGGACAAGAAACTGGATACGCTGACCTCCAAGGAGAAGATGCTCGAACAGACCGACCTGCGGCTCAAGGAGCGCGAGAGCGTGGTGCGGGTCAAGGAACAGGAAGTGGAGAAGACCCTGGCCGAGCAGCGCCAGCAGTTGCTGCGCATCAGCGGGATGGGCGTCGAGGAGGCCCGCCAGCTCCTGCTGACCCGCCTTCAGCACGAGGTCGAGCGCGACGCCGCTGAAATGGTCGATCGGATTCTGACCGAGGCCCGGGACAGCGCCCAGGAGAAATCGCGCGAGATCATCGTGACGGCCATCCAGCGTTTCGCCACCGAGCACACCAGCGCCAGCACGGTGAGCACGGTGGACATTCCCTCCGACGACATGAAGGGGCGGGTGATCGGGCGCGAGGGGCGCAACATCCGGGCCTTCGAGAAGGCCACCGGCGTGGACGTGATCGTGGACGACACGCCCGGCGTGGTGGTGGTCAGCGCCTTCGACCCGGTGCGGCGCGAAGTGGCTCGGCTGTCCCTCGAGAAGCTGATCCAGGACGGGCGCATCCACCCGACGCGCATCGAGGAGATCGTCGCCCAGACCAGCGAGGAAGTGGCCAAGCAGATCGTGGAGCGCGGCAAGAAGGCGGCGGTGGAGGCCAACGTGGGCGGACTGCACCGCAAGCAGATCGACCTGCTCGGCCGGCTGAGCTACCGCACCAGCTACGGGCAGAACGTGCTCCAGCACAGCATCGAGGTGGCCTACCTGTGCCAGTTGATGGCCGACGAGCTGGGCATGGACGCGGCCCTGGCCCGGCGCTGCGGACTGCTTCACGACATCGGCAAGGCCGTCGATCACGAGGTCGAGGGCGGGCATCCCCAGATCGGGGCGGACATCTGCAAGCGTTTCGGGGAACGGCCGGAGGTGCTCAACGCCATCGCCGGGCATCACGGCGACGTAGAGGCCACCAGCCTGTACACGCCGCTGGTGGCCGCCGCCGACGCGATCAGCGCCGCCCGGCCCGGCGGCCGGCGCGAGTCGCTGGAACGCTACATCAAGCGGCTCGAACAGCTCGAGGCCATCGCCAACAGCTTCCCCGGCGTCAAGCAGTCCTACGCCGTCCAGGCCGGCCGCGAGGTCCGCGTCATGGTCGATGCCAACCGCATGGACGACCACGCCGCCGCCAAGACGGCCTACGACATCGCCAAGCGCATCGAGCAGGAGATGACCTACCCCGGCGAGGTCAAGGTCACGCTGATCCGTGAAGTCCGGGCCACGGAATACGCGCGGTAGAAAGGACGCGCGGCCAGGAAGCCCCTGCGGGAAGGCCGGCGACGGGGGTCGATCTGAACCCGATCGGATCCGTGGGTCGGGATGAACGCGGCGGCGGCTGGCCGGCCGTTGGCGACGCGGCCGGCCGCGGCCCCGGTATTGGTTACACCCAACCTGCATTCGTGATGGCGGCGATGCCGGCAATACGCCCGTGGGCCCATGCCTTTTCCGATGCTGCCGGGCACCCTGGGAGCGTCACCCCCGCTGACGTCCAGGTGCAAGCGCTCCGCGCGCCGCGCTCACTTTCTCACGTCCCCGACGAGGCGAGAGGCAACGGGGGGGTATGCAACCGCAGGGCTGAAAAATCGGCCCGGGGCAGCAGTCCCCGGGCCGTCGTGTTAACGGGGCTACACACCCCGCACGCGCTGAGAGTGTCCGTGCCGGGATGGAACACGGCGGCTTCCCGGGAGGCCGGCTGGCGGCCGACGGGCAGGCCGGACCCGCCTCGCGTCGGCCGACTTCCCCCTCCGGGATCGGCCGGCAAGGCCCTGATCACAGGCGGGCACCCCAGGCCAATCACCCCAGGCCC
>JABRVU010000087.1:0-4655 GCA_039961895.1 Phycisphaerae bacterium
GCGGCGCCGGCCGCCGTCGGACGAGCCGGCCGCGCTCCCTACGGGCGGGCCCTCCGTCCCCCGGCCGGAGCCCCGGGCGGGCACGGCGGGCGAACCCACGCCGGCCTCCGCCAGACCATCTTCATGCGGGCGCTCCAGCTCGGCCGCCTCGTGGTGCCCCTCGTAGTGGGCCGCGAAGAACGGAATACGGTTGAGCACCTTCTCCTGGAATACCTCCAGGTAGAGGTAGATGACCGGCGTGACGTACAGGGTGATGAGCTGGCTGACCACCAGCCCGCCGACGATGACCAGGCCCAGCGGCCGGCGCTCGCCACCGCTGGAACCCCAGCCCAGGGCGATGGGCACCGCCCCCATCACCGCCGCCAGCGTGGTCATCAGGATCGGGCGGAAACGGTCCATGCTCGCGTCGTGGATCGACTGCCGCGGGGTCTCGCCGGCCGCCACCCGCTGAATGGCGAAGTCCACGATCATGATGCCGTTCTTCTTGACGATGCCCATGAGCATGAACAGCCCGATGAAGGCGTAGAGCGAGGCCTGCTCGCCGAAGTAGTAGAGCGTGGCCAGACCGCCGATCAGAGCCGGCGGCAGCGTCGAGAGAACCGTGATCGGATGCAGGTAGCTCTCGTACAGGATGGCCAGGATCACGTACATCACGAAAATGGCCAGGACGAAGAGGACGGCCAGGTCGCGGATGGTGTTCTGGAACAGCAGGGCCTCGCCCTGAAGGCCGCCGCGGATCTGGGGCGGCAGCGTCTCCCGCGCGGTCTCCTCGATGAAGCGGACCGCCTCCCCCGTGGCCACGCCGGGCAGCAGGTTGAAGTTGAAGGTCACGCTGGTGAACTGGTTGAGGTGGTTGACGTTCTGCGGGCCGACCGTCGGCTCCCAGGTGGCCACCGCGTTGAGCGGGACCAGCGTCCGGCCGTCGTCGGAGCGGACGTAGAGCAGGTCGAGGTCCTCGGGATGCGACCGGGCCGGATCGACCGCCTCGAGGATGACCTGGAACTGGTCCTCCGGCTCCTTGATGAGGTAGACGTAGTTCTGGCTGTAGGCGTTTCGCAGCAGGGTTTCGATCCGCCCGGCGGAGACGCCGTAGAGGGCGGCCTGCTCGCGCAGGATGTTGATCTTGAGCTGCGGGGTGTGCCGGTAGAGGTCGGACATGACCGAGCCGAAGACCTTGCCCTGGGCCTGCATGAAGCGGGCGGCGAGCTTCTCGGCGGCTTCATAGACCTCTTCGGGATGAATGCCGGAGATGGCGTAGCTGAGGCTCCCCGCCGAGCGTCCGCCGGCCGCCCCGGTCGAGATTTCCAGCACCGGCTGGGGCGTGAAGATGGCCATCGCCCCTTGCAGGTTCGCGCTGACCTGCCCCATGAGCTGCCCGGCGATCATCTCGATCGACGGATGCTCGATGGTCATCGGCCGGCCGTCCGGCCCCGGCATCTGGATGGGCGGACGCTGTTCCACGTCGTCGAGGAACGCGATCAGGAAGCCCTGGTTCGAGCCGAGGAACTGGCTGCTGCCGGTCATGGTGAAGGTGGTCTTGACCGCCGGGTGGGCGTGCATGGCCGCCTCGGCCTGGTCCTGATAGCGGTGCATCTGCGCCGGCGACGAGCCCTCCGGCGCGATCAGCAGCCCGAACATGAACGAGCTGTCGCCCACCGGCAGAAACGTCTTGGGCACGGCCCAGGCCAGGTAGGCCGTCCCCGCGACGCAGCCCGACCAGGTCGCCAGCGAAATCCACCGGTGGCGCAGGAAAAACCACAGCGACCGCCCATAGGCCGCCAGGACCGGCCGTTCCACCGCTCCGATCAGCCGCTCCATCAGCGTCTTTCTGGCCCCGTGCCCGCGCTGCCCCAGCAGCCGCGAACACATCAGCGGGGTGAGCGTCAGCGAGACCACGCCGCTGGACAGGATGGCGACCACGATGGTCACGGCGAACTCGCGGAAGATCCGCCCCATCAACCCGCTCATGGCCACGAACGGCAGGAACACCGCCGCCAGCGACAGGGTCATCGAAAAGATCGTGAAGCTGATCTCCTTGGCGCTGTTCACCGTCGCCTGAAGCGGCGACTCGCCGTACTGCTCCATCCGCCGGACGGTGTTCTCCAGGAACACGATGGCGTCGTCCACCAGGAAGCCGATGGCCAGCGTCAGGGCCATCAGCGACAGGTTGTCCAGGCTGTAGCCCAGCGCGTTCATCACCACGAAGGTCAGCAGCAGCGAAAGCGGCAGGGCCACCACCGGAATCAGCGTGTCGGTGGCCCGGCCCAGGAACAGGTAGATCACCAGCACCACCAGGACGAACGCGATGACCAGCGTTTCCTCGACGTCGCGGACGCTGCGGCGGATGGTCTCGGAGCGGTCGTGGATGGGAATGAAATGCACCGACCCCGGCAGCTCGCGGTTGATGGTCTCGCTGAGGGCCTTGACGGCGTTGGCGACCTCGACGGCGTTGGCCCCGGCCTGGCGGAAGACGGCCAGCACCACCGTGGCCTTGGGCACCTCCAGGTCGCGCTTCCAGAAGCGCATGTCGATCCGCTCGTCCTGCACCGAATCGCGGGCCTCGGCCACGTCCTTGAGATAAATCGGGGCCCCGTTCCGCGTGCCGATGATCAGCTCGTTGTAGTCCTCGGCCCGGATCAACTGGCCCTGCGGGCGGAGCAGGAAGGTGCGTTCGGGCCCGTCGAACTGCCCGGCCCCCTGATAGCTGGTTCCCTGGCGGACGGCCGCCGCCAGGTCGTCGATGGACAACCCGCGGGCCGCCAGCGCCGACGGATCGGCCTTGATCCGCACCGCCGACTTGGTCCCGTAGACCTGCACCTGGCTGACCCCGTTGACGATGCTGATCCGCTGGGCCACCTGGGTGTTGGCGATGTTGTAGAGCTGCCCGCGGGTCATGCTGTTGCTGACCATGGCGATGTACATGATGGGCTGGTCGTTGGGGTTGGTCTTGCTGAAGGTCGGCGGGCTGGGCAGGTCCACCGGCAGGCTCCCCGCCGCCCGGCTGATGGCCGCCTGCACGTCGGTCGCCGCCGCGTCGATGCTCTTGGTCAGCGCGAATTGCAGCGTCAGGTTGCAATAGCCCTGCGAACTCTTGCTGGTGATCAGCTCGAGTCCGGGGATCTGCATGAACTGCCGCTCCAGCGGCGTGGCGATGTTGGCCGCCACCGTCTCCGGGTTCGCCCCGGGATAGCCCACGCCCACGGTGATGACCGGGTAGTCCACCACCGGCAGGTCGTTGACCGGCAGGTTGAGGAACGCCAGGACCCCAAACAGGATTGCCGAGGCGGTCAGCACCACGGTCATGACCGGGCGGCGGATGAATCGTTCGGAGATACTCACGGCTGATGCTGGTCCTCGGTGTCAACGGCTCAGCGCCGCGGCGTGGATGCCGCCGCCCGGCGGTCCCGGCGGCCCGGAGCCCTCATTGATGACCACGACCGGCGCTCCGGGCATGATCGCCATCTGGCCGGTGACGACGACCCGTTCGCCGGCCGCCAGACCATTCTGCACCACGATGGCGTCGCCGTGCCGCTGACCCGGCACGATCGGCCGAATCGTCGCCTTGCCGTCCGGGCCGACCACGTACACGAACGACCCCTGCTGGCCGATCTGCTGGGCCGCGGCGGGCACCAGGACCGCATCCTTCTGCGTGGTCAGAATCAGTCGGACGTTGACGAACTGCCCGGGCCAGAAGTAATTGTCCGCGTTGGGCAGCGTGGCCCGCAGCCGCACCGTGCCCGCCCCGGCCTGCACCGTGTTGTCCATGAAGGTCAGCATGCCCCGGCGGGGGCCTTCGGGCCGATGGGCCGGATGCGTGGCTGACGCCGTCGTGGGCGGCGCCCCGTTCGGACCCGGCGACGCCGAGGGCCGCGAGGCCGGCCCCGGAAAGCCTCCGACCGCCGCCGCCAGCGCTCCCTGGTTTGCCGGTACGTCCACCTCGACGGTCAGCCCGCCCGAGATATCCTGGCCGCGCGAGGCCAGGTGTTTGCGAACCGTATTCAGGTCATTCTCGTTGATGGTGAACTCGACATAGATCGGGTCGAGCTGCTGAATCACCAGCAGGGGCGACTCGTTGGCCCGCACCACGTTGCCCGGGTGCACCAGGCGGGCCCCGGCCCGTCCGGAGATGGGGGAATAGATGCGGCTGTATTCGACGTCCAGCCGGGCCGCCGCCACCGCCGCCTCGGCCGCCTCGATCTTGGCCAGGGCCACGGACAGCCCCACCTGTTTCTGGTCGAACTCGAACTGAGTCGCGGAGTCCTGGGAACGCAGCCAGGTCACGCGGTTCAACTCGATCTGGGCCCAGTCGCGTTCGGCCTTGCTCTGGGCCAGGGCCGCCTCGGCCGAGGCCAGGGCGGCCTGAAACGGCCGCGGGTCGATCTCGAAGAGCAACTGCCCTTTCTCCACGAACGCGCCGTCCTCGACGTGAGCGGCCAGGATTCGCCCGCCCACCTGCGGCACGATCGAAACGATCTCCATCGACAGGATGGTGCCGATACGATCGAGGTAAATCGGCACGTCGCGCGTGGCCGCGGCCGCCACCGTCACCATCGCGGGGGGACGCTGCATCAACGCGGCGGCCGCCCCCTCTCTCCTGGGTTTGCAGCCGACCATCGCGACCACCGCCAGCCCCGCCAGGGCCAACGCCGTCCAGC
>JABRVU010000088.1:0-14304 GCA_039961895.1 Phycisphaerae bacterium
GGCCTGACGTTGTTCCTCGCGGGAGCCGGCATGCGCCGCCGACGGTGTCGATAACCCGCGATTGATTTCGCGGCCATCCGACCGACGTATCCAAGCCCTGGCCTGCACCGGCCGGGGCTTGTCTTTATCACTCCTCGCGGACGTGCGCCCGCCTCCAAGTGCACCGATCCCCCCGCGCGCGCCGATGACTCCCGGGCGCGCTCGCTTTTCGCGCCGCGGGAGGACCGGATATGGCCGGGGGGACCATGCGTGCATTATCGCGCCTGGCGCGGGCAGTCGGTGCGTGCATCGTCGTCGTCATGATCGCGGGGAGCGAGTGCGGCGCGCCCGCGCCCGTGCCCGTCGTGCCTGACCAGGTCGAGTCCTGGAACCCGGGGACGACCGGGCCGGGCGGAGCCGCCGGCGGCAATGCCGACGCTGCAACCGACGAGCATGCCCAAGTGGGTTATTCGTCATTGCTGCTGGACGGCGTCGCCTCGGGCGTCGGCGGCGACTTCGACATCTACGACGCCGCCGGCCGGGAACTTCTCTCCGGCGGCCACGCGCCCGAACAGCCCGTCGCGGTGGCGCCGGGAACGTACGTGCTGACCCAGGCCGGCAACCCGGCGTTCGTGTTCGCGTCGGCCGTCGCCGTTGAAGCCGACAGGCTCACCGTCGTCGCCGTCGGCGCGATCAGGCTCGTGCTGGTCGAGGGAGCGACCCGGGGATGGTTCGATCTCTATGACGCCAGCGGGCGCGCAGTGCTTTCCCAGGCCAACGAGCCCGACCTGCCCGTGACCGCGCCGGCGGGCACCTACGTGCTCAAGCAGTCTTTCAACGAGGCCTTCACTTTCGCCGAAAGCGTGGCGGTTCAGGCCGGGGCGACCACGACCGTGCGCCTGGGTGCCGTCCGGCTGGAAACAGTCGCCGGCGCCGCGGGCGGGCAGTTCGATATCTACGGCCCGGACGGGACCGTGCTGCTCGCTGAAGCCAACGAGCCGGACGTGCCGGTGGCCGTTCCGCCCGGCACCTATGTGCTCAAGCGCTATTTCAACGACCGACTGGTGCTGGCCGCCGGCGTGACGGTCGCGGCCGGGCAATCGACGGTGATCCGCATGGGAGCCCTTCGCTACAACGGGGCCGTCGCCTACGACCTGTACCTCGGAAACAACCTCGTGGTGCCGTCCTGCCTACCCGGCGAGCTCCAGACCATCCCGCCGGGCACGTATTCACTCTATGAATACTTCTCCGACCGCCTCCTGGCCTCCGGCGTCGTCGTCCAGCCCGGCCAGATCACGGAAGTCGAATGAAACCCATCGTTGTATCCCGCGCAACGATGGAGACGTGAGAACTGAAGACCTGAGTACAACGCGCCACCAGAGGGAGGTTGAAAGGGCCTGTGCGAGCCGCGCCCGCCAGCTACCTGCCTGCGCCGAACGCGGCAGCAGGACGGTGAGAACCCAAACCTCTCTCTCGCTCGCAGCTCGGATGAACGGAGTTATTGGTGACCTGGTTGCGGATCGGTGAGGTCAGCGTTCCCCAATCGTTCGCGTCGCGCTGCCCAAGCACCAGCCCCCCTCCGTACGGCCTTGTGGGCTTCGGGTCTAACTTGTAACCTATCAGGCACTTATGGGCATCGAGCGCGTCAGCGTGATTGTCAACCCGGTGGCGGGTGCGTGCAAGCAGGGCCAGGCGCTGTCACGGCTCATCCGGCGTATGCGCGAGTTGGGTATGATGGTGACCGTTCGTCGGACGGCCGGCCCAGGAGACGCGACCCGGCTGGCCGCCGAGGCCGTCGGGCCGGTCCAGGCCCTGATCGTGGCGGGCGGCGATGGAACCGTCTGCGAGGCCGCCAACGGATTGATCGGCTCGGACTTGCCTCTGCTCGTGTGGCCGACCGGCACGGAGAATCTGGTGGCCAAGTCCCTGGGCTTCAAAGCCGACGCCGAATCGACGATCATGGTTCTGCGCGGGGGTCGCGTGCTGCCGCTGGACGTTGGAGTGGCCAATGGCAAGTCCTTCCTGGTGGTAGCCGGCGTCGGGTTTGATGCCGAAGTGGTGAGGCGCCTGGTCAATGCCCGGATCGGCCACATCACCCACCTGAGCTGGGCCATGCCCCTGTGGCGAACGTTCTGGGAGCATCGCTTTCCGCCGGTGAGGGTCTTCACCGAAGATCGGCTCTATTGGGAGGGGCGCGGGCTGGTCTTCCTGGGGAACATGTCCAGGTATGCGCTCGGGCTGCCGGTGGTGCGCGACGCCCGGCCGGATGACGGGCTGCTGGATTTGTGCATTTATGCGTGCCGGGGCCGCCGTCAGTTGATCGCCCATTCGGTACGGACGCTGTTCAAGCGGCACGTCGAACACCCGGACGTGCGCTACGCGCGGGTGCGGCGGGTGCGGGTCGAGTCGGTCGGGCCCGTGCCCATCGAGCGCGACGGCGAGTTCGCGGGCGAGTTGCCGCTGGAGGTGTCGGTCCGGCCGGCGGCCATTCGCGTCCTGGTCCCGCCGTCTCAGGGCGAAAGCGAGGGGCCGTCCTCATGACCACCTCGGCGGGTCCACAACCGGTAACGGTCGGCCGGCTTCGAATCGGTCCGGGCTGCGGGCTGGTGTTGATGGCCGGCCCGTGCGTGATCGAATCGCGCGAGCATACCCTGCGCCTGGCCGAGGCCATCCGGCGGATCGCCGAAGCCGCCGGCGTGGGGCTGATCTTCAAGGCCAGCTTCGACAAGGCCAACCGCTCCAGCGCCGGGAGTTTTCGCGGGCCGGGGCTCGACGTCGGGCTGGAGATTCTGGCCGAGGTCAAGCGCGAGCTGGGCCTGCCGGTGGTCTCCGACATTCACGAAGTCCGTCACGCGGCGGCGGCGGGGGAGGTTCTCGACGTGGTGCAGATCCCCGCGTTCCTGTGCCGGCAGACGGACCTGCTGACGGCGGCGGGCAGGACCGGCGCGGCGGTCAACATCAAGAAGGGCCAGTTCATGTCGCCCGAGGAGATGGCTCTGGCGGTCGAGAAGGTGCGGTCGGCCGGCAATCACCGGGTGCTGCTGACCGAGCGGGGGACGTTTTTCGGCTATGGGCGGCTGGTGAACGACATGACCGCGATTCCACGGATGGCCGCCCTGGCCCCGGTGGTGTTCGACGCGACCCACTCTTGCCAGTTGCCCGGCCAGGGCGGCGGGCAGTCCGGCGGGCAGCGCGAGATGGCCCCGGTGCTGGCCCGGGCGGGCCTGGCCGCCGGGGCCCATGCCCTCTTTATCGAGGTACACGACGACCCCCCGCGGGCCCGCAGCGACGCGGCCACGGTCTGGCCGCTGGACCGGCTCGCGGAACTCCTCGACGACGGCCTGCGGATCGTGAGGGCGATGAGCGGATCGACCGGCGGCGCGTGACCGCGATGCCGGCCGCCGGTCGGCGACGAGCCCGATGCAGACGGGCAGGAGCGACCCATGCGGACACACGCTTTCTGGCGGCGGATCGCGGCGGCCGGCCTGCTCGGGCTTTCGACGACGCCGACGCCCGGTCGGGCCGAGCCGCCGGGCAAGCCCAACATCGTGTTCATCCTGGCCGATGACCTGGGCTACGCCGACGTGGGCTGCATGGGCTCGCGGTTCTACCACACGCCGAACATCGACCGCCTGGCCGCCGAGGGGATGCGGCTGACCAACTTCCATCAGTCCCAGAACTGCGCCCCCACCCGGGCCTGCCTGATGAGCGGGCAGTACGCGCCGCGGACGGGCGTTTACACCGTGGGGTCGTTGAACCGCGGCCGGCCCGAGGACCGAAGGATGATCCCGCCGGCGAACGTCACCCAACTGCCTCTCGACCGCAAAACCATCGCCGACCAGCTCAAGGACGCCGGGTACGTCACCGGGATGTTCGGCAAGTGGCACCTGGGCAACCAGGGGGACCATCACCCGGCCCGGCGCGGATTCGACGAGGCCATCGTCGTGGAGGGAGATCACTTCGGTTTCCGCACCATCCCCCCTTCCGAAGTGCCCGCCGGCGGCTATGACGGCGACTGGATCACCGACCGGGCCCTCGCGTTCATCGAAAAGCACAAGGACCGGCCGTTCTTTCTCTACGTGCCGCATCGGCTGGTGCACTCGCCGTTTCAGGCCAAGCCGGGCATGGCGGAGAAGTACGAGAAGCGGCCGCCCGCCGGCGGTCAGAACAACCCCACCTATGCCGCCATGATCGAAAGCCTCGACGAGAGCGTGGGGCGGATCATCGCTCAGCTCGATCGGCTCAGGTTGACCTCGCGGACCGTGGTGGTGTTCACGTCGGACAACGGCGGGATCGGCAGCTACCGCGAGGCCGGTGCCGACAACGTGACGGATAACGCCCCGCTGCGCGGCGGGAAGGGGCAGCTATACGAGGGCGGCTTGCGCGTGCCGATGATCGTGCGCTGGCCGGGCGTGACCCCGCCCGGATCAAGCAGCGCCGCGCTGGGCATCCACGTGGACCTTTACGCGACGTTCCTGGAGATCGGCGGGGCCGGGCGCCCGCCGCAGCCGATCGACGGGGTCAGTCTGACGCCCGTGCTGCGCGATCCGTCGGCCCGGCTCGAACGCGAAGCCGTCTACAGCCACTTCCCCGGCTACCTCGAGGGATACGGCAAGCCCCGATGGCGAACCACGCCGGTGGGCATGGTCATCGCCGGAGAATGGAAGCTGCTGGAGTTCTACGAGGACGCGCGCTTCGAGCTGTATCACCTGGGCGAAGACCTCGGCGAAAATCGGGACCTGGCCGGTCGGCACCCGGAGAAGGTCGCGGCCCTGAGCGCGAAGCTGGCGGCCTGGCGCGAGGAGCTGAAGGCAGCCATGCCGGCCACCAGGCCCGCCGCGCCCTGAAGCCTTGAAAACGTGCCCCGGCCGCCGCCGGCTGGCGCGGTCAGCAACGTTCATACTTCCGGTTGCGCGATTGGCCCTTGGTGAGCCACTCGATGGCCGTCTGGATGCGGCGCTGGCGGGTCTCTTCCTTCCTGGCCTCCGTGATCCATTCGATGTATTCGCGTTGGTGGCTTGGCGGGAGGGCCTCGAAGCCAGCCAGGGCCTTGGGGTTCTTGTGCAGCGCGGCCTGGAGGTCGTCCGGGACAGGCGGGGACTTGCGCGGCCCGGCCTTCTTGCGCGCAGGCAGTTTGACGTTGTTCTCGTTGAGCGCGACCGCCTCCCGGATGTAGTCGATCAGGACGTCGTCGGCGGGCAGTTCGGACACATCCGTCAGCTTCCGCGCGTTCATCCCCGTCTGGCCCACGCCCTTGAACAGCCCGTGCGGATCGTTCAACAGCCGGCCTTTCCAGAAACCGAAGCTGACGTGCCGCTTGAACGCGGCCATACCGGCCACCACGCCCATGTACTCAAAATGAGGAAACCCCCACTTGATGGTCTCCTCGATTCGCGGGCAGGCCCGGTGGAAGAGCCCGCGGATTTTCCGCAGGATCGGGCGGGCGAACGGCGCCGACGCCGCAATGTACGCATCCACTTCAGTCGAACGATGACCCATGATTCTAGCGGCTCCTTTTGACTTTTCGGGCCCGCAGCCACCCGCCAACTTCTTTTCATATCCACGTTTAGCGCAATTCTAACAAAGCAAGAAGGGACAGTCCGACCGCCGGAAGTATAATGTCGCCCGCGACTTTCGTCGAAGGGTCAGCAGGGCCGGTGTTCGGCGGCGGGAGCGCACCACGCAAGCTGTTGGTATAGTCGGATGTCAGCCAGATGAGCACGGTATCGCTGGACAGGTCTGAACGCCTCACGTCCAGGCCCGCCGGTCCCTTGGCGGCGGCGCCTGCGGACGGTTCCGCGCCTCCGGGCAAGCCTCCGCCGGCCAAGTTCGGCGCCATCGACGTGGGCACCAACAGCATCCACCTGGTCATGGCCGAGATCTCCAGCGAGGGCGACTTCCGCATCCTCGGCCGCGACAAGGAGATGGTGCAGTTGGGCAAGGGCGGCTTCGCCCGCCACATGCTTACGGCCCGGGCGATGCGGGAGGGCCTGGCCGCGCTCAAACGCTTCACCAAGATGGCCCGGCTCAAGGGCATCAGCCGACTTCGGGCCGTGGCCACCAGCGCCGTCCGCGAGGCCATCAACGGTGGCGATTTCGTCCAGGCCGTCCGCGACGAACTCGGCCTGGCCTTGCACATCATCAGCCCGGAAGAGGAGGCCCGGCTGATTTACCTGGCCGTCCGCCATGCGGTCAACCTGGGCGCCGACGACAATCTCATCATGGACGTGGGCGGCGGGAGCCTGGAGATGGTGGTCGGCAACGCCGAGCGGCCCGAGGTGCTGGCCAGCGTCAAGCTGGGGGCCTCGCGCCTGGCGGAACTGTTCCTCAAGAGCGATCCGCCTTCCGAAGGCGAACTCAAGGCCCTGCGCAAGCACGTGGACGAACACCTGGAGCCGCTGATCACCCGGCTGGGGGCCCGCAACTTCGCCCGTTGCATCGGCACCTCGGGGACCATCGAGAACGTGGCCACGGTCTGCGCCTACCGCCGCGGAGCCACCGAGATCGAGCCGTTCATGCAGTTGTCCATGACCCGGGGAGAACTCAAGACCCTGCTGGTCGAGTTGAGCGGTCTGACCCGGGAGCAGCGCCTCAAGCTGCCCGGAACCGACGCCCGCCGGATCGATTCCATCCTGACCGGCACGGTGGTCCTGCTGGCGGTCATGCAGGCCTTCGGGCTCTCGCAGATCGACCACTGCCACATGGCTTTGCGCGAGGGGATCATCCTCGACGACATCGCCCGTCACCAGGCCCATCTCCAGGCCCGGGCCATGTGGCCTGACCCGCGCATCCGGAGCGTGATCCAGCTTGGCGAACGCTGCCGGTATCACCGTCCGCACGCCGAACAGGTCGCCCGGCTGGCGGTGAGCCTGTTCGATCAGCTCCGCGACCGGCACGAGCTGGCCGACGCCTATCGGGAGCTGCTCGGCCACGCCTGCCTGCTGCATGACATCGGCTATCTCATCAGCCAGGAAAGCCATCATAAACATTCCTATTACCTGGTGCGCAACGGCGGGTTGCAGGGCTTTTCCGAGCAGGAGATCGAGGTGATGGCCAACGTGGCCCGCTACCACCGCAAGGGCCGGCCCAAGAAGTCGCACTACAGCTGGCGGAACCTGGCCCGCGAGCACCGCCGTCCGGTGCGCAAGCTCATCGCCCTGGCCCGCCTGGCCGAGGCCCTGGACCGCACCCACGACTCGGTGGTGGACGCGGTGAGCTGCCATGCCGACGGCGGGGGCGTGGAGCTGCGCGTGCACACCCGCAAGGACGCCGAGCTGGAGCTGTGGACGGCCCGGCGGCAGGCGGAAGTGTTCGAGGAGGAGTTCGGCCTGCCCATCCGCATCGTGCCGGCGGGACAGGCCCCCAAGGAGGCCCGACGTGCCCCAGGCTCCTGAGTCACCGCTTGCGCCGCACGATTATCCCGGACGGCTCATCATCGTCGAGGGCATCGACGGGTCGGGCAAGAGCACGCAGGTCCGGCTGCTTCAGCGCTGGCTCGAATCGGCCGGTTACGGCGTGTATTTCAGCGAATGGAACTCCGCCGACCTGGTCCGCCGGGCCACCAAGAAGGGCAAGAAGAAGCGGCTGCTCACGCCCACCACTTTCAGCCTGCTGCACGCCACCGACTTCGCCCATCGGCTGGTGAGCGGGATGCTGCCGCCGCTGAAGGCCGGGATGATCGTGCTGGCCGACCGCTACGTCTTCACCGCCTTCGCCCGCGACGTGGTCCGCGGCTGCGACCCCGGCTGGGTTCGCAAGGTGTACGCCTTCGCCCCGCGCCCGGACGTGGCCTTCTATTTCCGCGTGCCCATCGACGTGGCCCTGAAGCGCATCACCATGGCCCGGCAGGTGCTCAAGGACTTCGAAGCCGGCATGGACCTGGGCCTGCATCCCGACCCGATGGAGAGCTTCCGCATCTTCCAGGGCCGCATCCTCCAGGAATACGACAGGATGGCGGCGCCGCACGGGTTCGTGGTCCTGGACGCGACCGGCAGCATCGCCGAGCAGCAGCGGCTGGTCCGCCAGATCGTCCGCGAGCGCCTGGGTGAACTCAGCAAGAAGCCGAGGATCGCATGAACGAGCTTCAGTTCTTCGGTGCGGGCCTGCCTTACGTCGAACGGTCGGGCTATCCCGGCGTGCTCATCACCATCGAGGGCACCGACGGGGTGGGGCGCACCACCCAACTGACCATGCTGCGCGACTGGCTCGAGGTGCAGGGCTACGGCGTGGTCGAGACCGGCTGGACGCGAAGCCTGCTGGTCGGCCAGACCATCACCGAGGCCAAGGAGGCCCGGCTGTTCAACAAGTACACCTATTCGCTGCTCTACGCGGCCGACTTCGCCGACCGGCTGGAGAAGGAGATCCTGCCCGCGTTGCGCAGCGGCTTCGTGGTGCTGGCCGACCGCTACGTGTTCACCGCCTTCGCCCGCGACGTGGCCCGGGGCTGCGACCCGCAGTGGGTGCGCGATCTGTTCGGCTTCGCCCCCGTGCCGCACCTGGTGCTGTATCTCAAGATCGACATCGCCACGCTGATCCGGCGGGTGGTGCCCGGAGGGCTGATGGACTATTTCGAGACCGGCATGGACGTCCGCCGGGGCGATGATCCCTACGACGCCTTCAAGCACTACCAGAGTCTGCTGATCCGCGAGTACAACAGCATGGCCGACGAGTTCGGTTTCAAGACCGTGGACGCCCGCCTCCGGCCGGAGAACATCCAGGAGCGGCTGCGGGCCATCGTCTCCGAGTTCTTCGCCGGCCGCGAGACGCCCTATTGGGTCGAGCAGCCCGCTCCCGCCCCGCCGCCGGAGGCGGAGCCCGAGGTCCTGCCCAGCTTCACCGAGCCGACGCAGACCCCCTGAACGCGCTTGCAGCTCCCGCTCCGGCGGCGCGTTGAATCCCGCTTGTTCACTCCAGCATGGTCGAATGCAGCGCGGGGGCTACCTGACGCCATAGATCCACACCGCCCCGGCCAGGCCGATGAGCGTTCCGACCACCAGCACCGCCTTGATGATGACGACCAGGCGGTCCAGCCGGTCGGCGGCCAGCGGGGCGTAGGTGTAGGCCCGGAGCAGCCGCATCCGGTTGGCGATGCTCGAATGCCGCCAGCTCCGGGCCTCGAGGGGAATGCCGTTGAGGTCGGCGATGCGGTGCAGGGCGTCGGCGAAGAGAATGGCGGCGGTGGCACAGACCGGGCGGGCCCCGGCGGGCACTTCGATCGGCGCCGTTCCGTGCAGCAGGCAGGGCCGGTCGCACTCCCCGGCCGGGGGCGTCACGCTGCGGGCCCCGAACAGGTCGGCCTGCCACTCGAACCGCCGCGACACGTACCCGAAGCCGATGGCCCAGATCACCACGATCAGGACCACGGCGGCGACCTTCAGATACTCGTTGAGGTCGTGCCGCCGGGGAAAGTACTGCGGCCAGTGCCGGGCGGCGGCCATCACCAGCTCCATGAGCCCCCCGACCATGAACATGCTCAGCACCGCGAACAGCATGAAGAACTGGATGTGACGGTGCTTGACGTGCCCGGCCTCATGGCCGAAGACCGCCTCGATCTTCCGGTCGTCCATCATCTCCAGCAGCCCGTCGGACAGCAGCACGTAGCGCACCGGCGAGAGCAGCCCCATCACCGCCGCGTTCACCACCATCCCGTCGCTCTCCCAGACCAGGATGCGCCGATAGGTCAGCCCGATGCGTTCGCAGAGGGCTTCGAGCTTGGCGCGCAGCTCGCCGGGCGGCAGCACGCGCGTGTGCCAGATGTACCGCAGCATCACCGGCGCGAAGAAGAAGACCACTCCGGCGGCGGCCACGCGCATGGCGTCGTCGCCCCAGGGCACGCGCAGCAGCCGCCGGATGGCCGCCGCGTGCGCGGTCACGTAGTCGTTGGCCACCACGATGGGGATCATCGGCACCGCGATGATCAGGACGTGCTGGCGGAACAGGAAGGTCAGGTAGCCCCGCAGCCGCCACACCGGGTGGGGCGGGATGCCCATCTGCAACTGCCGCTCGAAGAGCACCCGCCGGATGGCCCGGTCCGCCGGGTACAGGGCGATCCACCCGGCCAGGATGGCCAGGAAGAACGGGGTCAGCACGAGCATCTCGTCCAGGCCGTGAATGACCGGCCAGGCCGACACCCGCGCCTGCACCCGCGCCACCCAGTCGGTCAGATAGATACTTGAGGCCAGCCCGGCGGCCAGCACCGCGCGAACCGCCAGGCTGCCCTGCCCGAACAGGCGCTGGGCCCCCGGCAGCCACCCGGGGTCGCGGTCCAGCTTGCCGCGCACCGCCCGCGTGAAAAAGGCCCCCACCGCCGCCGACGCCAGCACCTGCCCGCCGACCAGGCCGTACGTCGCCCAGGGGTTATCCAGCGTCGGCCAGGGCGGGCCGTCCGGCGTGCTCAGCACGATCGCGAATGCGGCGAAGACCAGGAAGTACATCAGGCAAGGGCCTCAAACCGGTCGCCGGGCTTGACGTGCCGGCCGTTGACGAAGTCGCGCCAACCCATGACCCGCCCCCCGGCCGGCTGAAGGCTGTGGATCTCCAGGCACCCTGATCCCGTGGCCACCGTCAGCACGTCGGTGACGGTGCCCGGCGCCGTCGTGGCCGGCACCGGCACCGGACACACCTGCGCCAGCGCGACTTCCTCGCCGCTGTTGTCACCGGCGGCAGGGACGAACCGGCAGCGCGCCCCCGGCCAGGACCACATGGCCCGGCAGCGCAGCGCGATCCGCTCGGCCGGTTCGTCGAAGCGCAGGTAGCCGTCGGCTTTGGTCAGGCGCGGGGCCCTCGAGGCCTGCGATTCGTCCTGGACCTGGCCCTCCGGCGGGGGACCCTGCCCAAACAACGACAGGGCCGCCTGAAGCGCGTCGCACCCGATGCGGGCCAGGCGGCCTTCCAGGTCGTCGGCCGTCTCCGTCGGCAGGATCGCCGTCCGACGCTGCACCAGGATGGGCCCGGCGTCCATCCGGTCCACCAGCCGGAACACGGTCACGCCCGTCTCGGTTTCGCCGGCCAGCATGGCCCGCGGGATCGGCGCCGCCCCCCGGAACTTCGGCAGCAGCGATGCGTGCAGGTTGATGCAACCCCATCGAAACGCCCGCCGGGCCGGCTCGAGCAGCTTCTGCCCGAAGGCGATGACGATGCCCAGGTCGGCCTCCAGCTCGAACAGCCGCCCCACGAACTCGCGGGCGTTCACGTCCGGGCAGCGCTCGACAATCAGACCCTCTTCCTCGGCTTTGTCGGCCACCGGCGTGGGCATCAGCCGCTTACCGCGCCCCGCAGGACGGTCCGGCTGGGTGACGACGAAGGCCAACTCGTGCGGACTGCCCACCAGCCAGCGCAGGCAAGGCACCGCGAAATCGCCGGAACCGAAGTACACCACGCGCATGACCGGGGATGATACGCGCCCGGCGAAGCCGTGGCAAAGAAGGACCGCGGGATGGGGGACCGTGGGACGGCGGGCCTGGCGACGCTGACACCGAGCGATGGCTTGGGACTGGAGGCTTGCTTTACCCATCGTTCCGCGGCCCTGTCGGTCCGATGGTCTCGCGCGGCCATGCCTGCCGATGATATACTGGCTGACACAATGCACGGGAGTTCATGGATGCGACGTCGGCGTGTTCACCGGTGGTGGTTGGGGGGTTTGGTGTTCGCGGGTCTGCTGCACGCGGCCTGGAGCGCTTCGCATTCGCAGACCCGGCCGGCTTCGCCCGCACCGGCGGAACCGGAGGCCGCGGCCGGCGCCGCCGAGATCTCGCCCTGGAAGCCCGTTTTCATCGGCGTGGAGATGTGCAGGGGCTCAACCACCAGACCGCGGCCGGTCCAGATGCGGGCCTTGCGCGTGGACCTGAAGGAGCCGACCATCGACCTGCTGGTCACGCCGTCGAACGGCCGGGCGCCCAAGGAGGTCAACGCCCGCACCACCGCCGAGTTTCTGGCCGAGTTCAAGTGCCAGGCGGCCATCAACGGCTCGTTCTTCGCCCCGCTGGCCACTCGTCCGGCCGATCCGCAGGACGTCTCCGGGTTGTCCATCTCGCGCGGCGACGTGTACTCGCCGCCCAACCGCTTCGACGCCCTGCTGTTCTCGAAGGACCGCCGGGCCTGGATCGACCCGGCGCCGGTGGACCCCGCGGGCGCCTACAACGCCCTGGCCGGCGACACGGCGCTGCTGATCGACGGTCAATACAGCGTGAAACCCACAGACACGCGGCCGATCGTGGTGGTTCATCATCCGCGTTCGGCGGCCGGCATCAGCCGCGACGGCCGATACCTGATCCTCATGACCATCGACGGGCGGCAGCCCGGCTACAGCGAAGGGGCCAGCAAGGCCGAAGCCGCCGAGTGGCTCAAGCGGCTGGGGGCCTGGGACGCGATCAACCTCGACGGCGGGGGCAGCTCCACGCTGGTCCTCGAGGGCCCGGACGGCAAGCCGCTGGTCCTCAATCAGCCCTGTGGCCCACCGCCCGGCACACTCCGCCGCGTCGCCAATCACCTCGGCGTCTTCGCCCGAAAGCTGCCGGAGGAGGCCCGGTGAGAAGGCGAGAAGGGTGAAAAGGCGCGTACGTGAAAGGCGGAATCGGCGCGGGGTCGCAGCCGGCGCCGCGGGTCACGGATACACCCTGCCCATGAGTCTGGGGAACGCGATCGTCTCGCGGATGTGCTTGAGGCCGCAGATCCACGCGACGGTCCGCTCGACGCCCAGCCCGAAACCCCCGTGCGGGACGCTCCCATAGCGCCGCAGGTCTAGGTACCAGTCGTAGGGCCTGGTGTCCATGCCCTCCTCGGCCATGCGTTCCAGCAGGGCGTCCAGGTCGTCCTCGCGCTGCGACCCGCCGATGATCTCGCCGTAGCCGTCGGGGGCCAGCAGGTCGAAGTTGCGCACCACCCGCGGGTCCTGCTCGTCGCGCTTCATGTAGAAGGCCTTGCAGCCGCGCGGATAGTGGGTGACGAACACCGGCCGGTCGTGCAGGCGCGAGATCACCGTCTCGTCGCTGCCGCCCAAGTCCTTGCCCCATTCGAAGCCGGCGGCCAGCTCGATGTGCCTGGGAATGTTGGGCACCAGTTCCTCGAGGTCGGCCAGCTCGTCGCGCTCCTCGATAATCTCCGCGGCCAGCTTCTCCTGCACGTGCTTCCTGACGCCCGGGGCGGTCCGTTCCTTCTCCTTGCGTTCGATCGACTCGCGCAGGACGGCGATGCGGGCGGTCTTCTCGGCCAGGTCCTTCTCCAGGAGCTCGCGGGCCCGCGGGCCGCGCAGGAGGTCCGCCGCTTCGCTGTAGGTCAGCCGATGGAACGGTTTGCGGATGCGTTCCAGGCCGGCGAGGTCGCGGCCGAGGAACTCCAGCTCGGCCCGGTTGTCGTTGAGCACCCGCAAGACGATCGCGCAGATGAAGTCCTCGGCCACCTCCAGCAGGTCCTCCAGCCGGGCGAAGGCGATCTCCGGCTCGACCATCCAGAACTCGGTGAGGTGGCGGCGGGTCTTGGACTTCTCCGCCCGGAAGGTCGGGCCGAAGCAGTACACCCTGCCGTAGGCCAGGGCGGCCGATTCCAGATAGAGCTGGCCGGTCTGGGCCAGGTACACGGGCTCGCCGAAGTAGTCCACCTCGAAGAGGGTCTGGGCGCCCTCGCCGGCCGAGGGGGCGAAGATCGGCGTGTCCACCAGCATGAAGCCGTTGTCGTTGAAGAAGCGCCGGATCGCGTCGATGACCGTGTGGCGGACCCGCATGATGGCCGTCGGCCGACGCGAACGCAGCCACAGGTGCCGATGCTTGAACAGAAAGTCGATGCCGTGGGCCTTGGGCGTGATGGGATAGTCGGCCGTCCGCTGGACCACCTGAAGATCCGACGCGGCCAGCTCGTAACCGCCCGGGGCCCGCTCATCGGCCCGGACGACCCCGGTGACGTACAACGACGACTCCTGGGTCAGCCGCGAAGCCAGGTCGAACAGCTCCGGGGCGACGGCGGCCCGCTCCACGATGCACTGGCACAGTCCGGAACCGTCGCGCACCACCAGGAACACCACCTTGCTGCCCACCCGCGAGTGATACAGCCAGCCGGCCAGCCGGACGGTCCGGCCCACGCACCGGCTCAAGTCTCGAATCCTGACGGTGTCGGTCATGGGATACTTCTCCGCGGCGCATCGGCCTCCTCCGCCGGCGCCTGTCCGAGAAGATTACGCGGAATCGAACGGTAATCAATCGCGGGACGAGGCCCACGGGCACGGTGGGCCCGCGGTGGAATCGGCGGCGCCTATCCCGCCGCGAACCCCCCTGCCGTCGATGCCATCGCCCACCCGTTGCCGCGCGCGGGTCCGGCGTCTATCCTGCAAGCGGA
>JABRVU010000089.1:0-1903 GCA_039961895.1 Phycisphaerae bacterium
ACCGGCTGGCAAGCCTCTGCTGCCTACTCTATAGCGACCTGTGGGCCGCGTTCTGGGGTTCCAAGGCGGCCTGATCACCATAATCCGTTGCTGGACCCCCATGCACCCGCGGCGGGGCGGGCCCTTGCATCAGCCGGGGGCTCCGGTAAAGTATACGGTTCGAGTTTTCCAGGCCCTGTCACCTGTTGGGGTTCCAAGCAGCGAACCATGCACGGACCGTCCTGGTTTCCTGAATACTGAGGATACGCTGAAATGAACGACGTGGCCACGTTGATCCGTGAAGGAAAGGTCGAGCACGCCGAAAGCGCGCTCAACCAGCGCCGTGACGACTCCGCCGACTGGCACTACCAGCGCGGGCTGGTCCTGGAGGCCCAGGGGCGGATCGAGGAGGCCCTCGACGCATACGAAGCCGCGGTGCAGCGCAACCCCGACCATGAGGCCGCCATGTTTCGACTGGCGTACGACCACGATCTGTACGCCGACGAAGAACGGGCCATCGAGCTGTACGAGGCCCTGGCCCAGCGCCGCCCGGCCAACGCCAACGCGCTCATCAACCTGGCCATCCTCTATGAGGACCAGGGCCACTATGAGGACGCCTACCACTGCATCGAGCGGGTCCTGCTCGAGCACCCCAACCACCCCCGGGCCCGGATGTTCGCCAAGGACATCGAAAGCTCGATGACCATGCACTACGACGAGAACCAGGAGCGCACCCGGGCCAAGCACAACGCGATCATGGACACGCCGGTCTCGGACTTCGAGCTGAGCGTGCGCAGCCGGAACTGCCTCAAGAAGATGAACATCAACACGCTGGGCGACCTGCTGCGGGTGACGGAGGCCGAGCTTCTGGCCTACAAGAACTTCGGCGAGACGTCGCTCAACGAAATCAAGGCCATGCTCAAGCAGAAGGGGCTTCGCCTGGGCCAGCTCAAGGACGAGGCCGCCCAGCAGGCGGCTCGCCCGGCGGCCCGCCGGCCGATCGCCGAGGGTGCCCCCGAGGTCCTCAACAAGTATCTTTCCGACATGGAGTTTTCCGGCCGGGCCCGCAAGTGCTTCCAGCGGCTGAACCTGGTCACGGTCGGCGACCTGTTGACCAAGACCGAGCCCGAGCTGCTGGCCGCCAAGAACTTCGGGCAGACCTCCCTGAACGAGGTCAAGGTCAAGCTGGCGGAGTTGGGCCTGTCGCTCCGCAAGCACGAGTGACGGCCGCGGGGGCGGAAGGACTTCGACCCGACATGAACCGCCGCGTGCTCCAACCGGACCGTTCAGGTGGCCCATGCCCAGGTTCATCCGACTGCCGGCCTTGTTGGCGGGTTTGTTGACGGCGTCGTGCACGCCCCCTCCTCCACCCGACTCGCCACCCACGCGGGCCCGCGAGCCCGCCGCCGTGCCCGGCCCGGACTCCGGCCGATCTTTGTCCGGGGCGCCCGCCAGCCGTCCCTCCGCGTCCCCCGCCGCCGTGGCGGTCTCGTCGGCACCGGCGGTTGCGGTGCCGGCTCCGACGGTGCCGCCGATCGAGCGGGCCATCCGCGTGGCCATCCTCACGGACGCAGCCGAGGGCGTCCTCGTGATCCGCGAGCGGTTCGAGGTCGTCGACGCCGACACCGCGAAACTGCTGGACACCCTGGAACCCGCCGGGCCTTTGACCGTGCGTTTCGCTCCCGAGGCCCTGCGTTTCGCCGGGCTGGGCCGATCGTATTCCGCCCGGCAGATCGATCTTCGGCCATGCGCCGGCGGGCCGGTGGCGGTTTACAAGAGCGATCGGCCGCGGGGCTATCGCGGGCACCTGCGGCTGGTCCGCCGGCCGAGCGGCCTGGCCGTCGTCAACCTCGTGGACATCGAGGATTATCTGGTCGGCGTGGTCTCCGCCGAACTGCTGCCCGGCTTTCAGCCGGCCGCCTTC
>JABRVU010000090.1:0-14465 GCA_039961895.1 Phycisphaerae bacterium
CCTTCCGGGACTCTGCCAATGGGGAAACGGGTTGCAGGAAACCGGCGGCGCGAAACCCCACCGCATGGTCAAGCCGGCGGGGTTGACCCGCCGATAATCCCAGCAGGATGACCGCGTTGCAGTCCGACATCGACGCCCTGCTGTCCGAGGCCAGGGCCCTGACCGAGCCCGCGCCGGCCGGGGAGGGCCCGCGGGCCGGGGTCGCCCCGGCGCCGGCCAACGGCAAGGTCCGTGAAGACCCCCGTCGAATCCTGCGGCTGGAGGTGCCGGTGATCGTCCGGCTGGCCGAGCGCACCATGCCCCTCGGCAACATCCTCGGGCTGACCACCGGGGCCATCATCGAGTTCGAGAAGCCCGCCGACAGCCAGCTTGATCTCATGATCAACAACAAGTGCATAGGTACCGGCAGCGCCGTCAAAGTGGGCGAGAACTTCGGCCTGCGCGTCACCCGCATCGGTTCGGTCGCCGACCGTATTCGGGCCCTGGGGCCCTGAGGCACCCGCGAAGGGCGCGGCCTCGCGGTTCATCGTTCACAGCGCGGTCTTCTCCAGCCGCCGCAGCTGCACGCCGGCCGGTTCAGGGCGAGGTCCACGATCCCCGATTCGCTCACGCCCGGAGCGCGTCCCGCGCCGGCAGAGCACCCCGACACTTTTCCGGCACAGAGAACGTTCTTTTTCTTCTCCGGGCGAGAGCCGCCGCGGCGGGAATCCTTCAACGACCCAATGGCGCCGCCGGGCGGGCGGTTCGCGCTTCGGAGCCGTCGGCCTTCAGTTCCTTGCGATATTCCCGAAACACGCGGTTGATGACCGCGCCGATCTGGCGGGCATAAAAGGCCACCGGACCGACCCAGGCGATCTCGCAGCGCGGATAGCCGCGCTCCTTCATGTCCTGGAGGCATTTCTTGAGCAGGACGGTTCCCACGCCCCGGCCGCGCATCGCCGGGTCCGTTCCGGTCGGTCCGAACGTGCCCGGGAACATGGCCGCGTCGTAGGCGGCGAAAGCGATGACCCGCCCTTCGTGCGTCGCGTAGAAGACCGCCGGCGGCACGCTGGACATGGCGATGTAGGTCTCGTCGGCCCAGACCGGCCACTCCTGGCGGATGAAGTCCAGGACCATCGGCAGCGAAGCCCCGTCGGCGCGATGGAAGGCGAATCCTTGCGTGGCCAGACGCTCCTCGTCGGCCGTGGTGATGAACGACCGGGAGGCCAGATCGACGGCCATGTTCACGTTGCAGCGGTCGTATGCGTATCCTTCGGCCTCGAGCAGGCAACAGGCCGGCGTGTAGCGCACGTCCGGGCCGGGCCAGAAGTAGTAGGGGGCCCCGGCGGTGTCGATGGAGACGGGAGCGGCCTCGCGCAGGCGGGACTCGAGTTCGCGCAGCAGCCGGCGGCCGAGCCCCTCCCCGCGGGCTTCGGCGGCCACCGCCCACAGTTTGATCCAACCGCGGCGCTGCCCGTCCAGCGTCAGACGGTTGACGCCGACGGCCACGCCCACCAGCCGCCCGTCGCGCCGCGCCCCCAGCATCAGACGCGGGTCGCATCGCGGATCGGCGAACAGCGTGCGCTCCAGCAAGCCAAGGCTGAACGTGTCCAGCGGCAGCGCCGCCGAACACAAGTCCAGCAGCTCGGGAAGGTCGTTTCGCGTAAGGGTCGTCAGTTCCATGGACAATCGAGGTCGTCCTTCAGATTTCTGGTTCGTGATTTCTGGTATTCGTCGTTCGAGGTTTCTCCGTTCGCTCAAGCTCGCTGGTTCAGCGGGTCTGTTGGACGCACGATCACAGCGCGGCCCGCGGCGACATCCATGCCGCCTGGTTCAGGACTCGACTCTGGCTCGCCCTCACCCCGCGGCTTGTGGCGCCGGAGCCAAGTCCGTCATCCATACATAATCCGCAATCCACGATTCTCTCGTCCTTTAGCGTGTCTCCTCAACCCGCGAGGTTCCGGCGTCCAGCCGGTCGGTTTTCAGGGTTATCGGACGCACTCTTGCCCCTTCTTCCCGACCCCCTGTCCCCCATGTCCTCAAAGCCCCAGCACGTGGTGCATATCGTATCGTCCCGGGGGCTTTCCGACGATCCAGGCGGCGGCCCGGAGGGCGCCTTGCACGAAGGTGTCGCGGGTGTGTGCGGCGTGCTTGAGGACCAGGGTTTCGCCCAGGTTGCCGAAATGGATTTCGTGCTCGCCCACGGTGTCTCCGACGCGGAGGGCGTGCACCCCGATCTGGCGGGGTGGACGCGGCCCGGTGAGGCCCCTGCGGCCGTAGACCACGTCCTTGTCGGCGTCGCGTCCGGTGGCCTTGAGAATCGCGTCGCGCAGGGCGATGGCCGTCCCGCTGGGCGCGTCGGCCTTGAAGCGATGATGCGACTCGACGATCTCGACGTCGTAGTCGTCGCCCAGGGCGGCGGCCACCTGGGCGGCCAGCTTGATGAGCAGATTGACGCCCGCGCTCATGTTGGCGGCCTTGAGAACGGCAATGGCCTCGCCGGCCGCGTCGATGTCGGCAAGCTGGGCGGGCGAATGGCCGGTCGTGCCGATCACCATCGGCCGGCGGTGCGTCACGCAGTAATCCAGCCAGTGGGCCGTGCCCTCCGGCGTGCTGAAGTCGATGAGCACGTCGAACTCGGTCTGGGTGCGGTCCTGGATGGGCAGGCCGGTGCGGCCGAGGCCGGCCCGCAGGCCCGCGTCTTCGCCGACGGCCGGGTGCCCGGTCTTCTCCAGCGCGGCCACGACCTCGAAACGCGGGTCGGCGGCCGCCAGCGCCAGGATGCGCGAACCCATTCGACCGCCGGCACCGGCAACGATCAGGCGAATCATGAAAGCTCCTTGCGTCTGCCAGGTTGTCGCGGATTATCCGTCGGCGTCGCCGCCAGGACAACCCGGCGTCCCCGGGTCGAGCCCTGATCAGAGATGCTTGACCCGCTCCGAGTACTTCCGCCAGAGCCGCAGGTTGGACACGCCGTAGTCCGGCGTGTTGATGCTGCGGATGACCGGCGCGTCGAACCCGGAGCGCAGCAGCCGTTCCACCGCCGTCGCGAACAGGGCGTGCAGGGTGAAACTCAGCAGAACTCCGCTGCTGGGCGCGACCGGGAAGGGGCAGCCCTCGAAGCCCAGCAGGGCATCGCCCATGGGCATGGGCACGTCGATGAGCACTTCGTGGGGCATTTCGTCGGCGTCCTTGCCCGTGGGATGCCGGCTGGGATGGTCCTTGGGAATGCCCTTCGCGCAGGCCCGCGAGGTCAGCAGGATGACGCGCAGCCGCCGCCGGTCGGCCTGGGCCAGGGTCTCGATGGTGAAGGCGTTCATGCCGTAGAGGTTGGCCACCACCAGGGGGTCGCCGGGGGTGAGCGGATGCATGTCCAGCAGAGCGGAAACCGGCTCGGCGCGCTGCTCGCAGGCGGTGATGTAACGGACTCCGCTCTCCATCGGCAGGGCCAGGATGGGGTTGACGTTGGCCAGCCCGCCGGCGCGGAAGAAGGCGTCCTCGGCGGCCAGGCGCGAGTGCACGCCCGTGCCGATGACGTGAATGAGGCGATCCTGCTCGGTGGCCTCGGCCAGCAGGGCCGCTCCGGCCGCGATGGCCGGGCCCTGCGTGGCCTCGATCCACTCCATCAACTCCCAGAGCCGCTCGCGGTATCGCCGGATCACGCCGCCGCCGGGGGGTTCCGTGCTCATGAGCCTTCCTCGCCGAATCGCTGCGGTCGCATCATAGCCGCAACCGCGGGGGCGCGTAGGGCCCGGGGGCCGTGCCTGCCCGGCTGGGTGGTCCGGCGTCGCGGCAGGGACCGCCGTCGTCAGTCGTCGCAGGTCTCCGACGCGGGGATATGGGGGCCGGAAGCGCAGTTCGAGAACGTCAGATAGTCGGTGCCGTTGATGACCAGGTCGTTGTTTCGGTCGAAGCAGGCGCAGCCGGGGCCGTAGAGCCCGCTGCCGCTGAAACACTCCTGGAACCGCCCGTAGTCGGCCTGGTCGACGTCTCCGTCGCCGTCGGTGTCGCCGTAGATCGCCGGGCAGAAGCTGCCGCAGTTGGCGTTCTGAAAACCGCACCCGACGTGGTCGCCCAGGTAGGTGCCGCCGAGGGTGTTCTCGCAGTTCTCCTGCGAGGTGACGCTGCACGTTCCCGTTCCGAATCCGCCCGGCACGCAGCAGCCGCCCAGCGGCGGGGTGCCCGAGGGCGGCGTCACGTCCGCCCAGGTCTCGCCGATACGGACTTCGTCCACGATGATGCCGGCGGAGGCGGTGCTGGAGATGATGGTCCGCAGGAAGAAGTTCTGGACCACCGGTGACGGATCCTGGTTGGCCGCGTTGCCGGCGCAGTCGGCCGCGCGTCCTCCGTCGCAGCCGGTGTGCGTCAGCGTGGGGGCGGGGGCCGTGTCGGCGCCGAAAGTCCCGAGCGGGGGATTGATCCACATGGCGGCCTCGTCGTCGAAAGCGGTGTTCGGGTTGAGCGTGTAGCGGCCGACGATGAAGTAGACGTCCTCGGACGGAACCAGCTCCGTCGGATACCACTGCACGTCGTTGACCGTGACGGGGGGATTCTGCGTCGTGCAGGGCGTGGCCTGGTTGGTCCGCGTGCCGATCTGAAACTTGGCGGCATCGGTCAGGCTCTTCCGCAGATTCAGTCGAACCACGGCCTGGGTGACGGCGCCGCCGCATTCGGGAGCGGAGTTGTTGAAACCGGCGATGAAGATGCCGGTGTTGTTGGCCGGCAGGCTGGCGACGTCGGACACCCGCATCAGGAGCGAATAATAAAGCGTACCGGAGGTGTACGCGCCACCGACGCCGATGCGGTTCACCCGGCCGCTGCTGTTCTGCGGCACGTGCACGCTGTGGCCGGTCGCGTCGGCCAGACCCGGATACGATAGTTGCGCCGTGTTGATAGTCAGCCTCGTGCCGCTGCCGGTGGACGCGGCCCAGGTCAGGTTGTAGACCGCGTTGGTCTTGCCGTCGAGCATCTCCCCGACGGTGTAGTCGAATCCGTCGTAGAGTTGGGGCGCCGCCAGGGCGGAAACGCAGGAGAGAACCAGGAACGCCGGCATCATCCTTCGTGTCATGGCTGCAAGCTCCTCTCGATTCGTGGTCTTTGCCGACGGTCCAAGGCCCGCGTCGGGCACCCCCCAGCGATGGGACGGGCGATAATGACCAGCCGGAGCACTGTGTAGCCCTGCCACGCGCCGCCCCCCGCCGATCTCCCACGGTCGCGGCCCGGTTCGGCGGCGGACCAACGCTCACCGGTTCCCAGGCTGCCGCCGCCGGGCAGCCGCCAGCATCCCCAGACCGGCGCCCAGCAGCAGGGTCGTGGCCGGCTCGGGGGTCACGTCCGCCCAGGTCGTGCCGATGCGCAGCTCGTCCACCAGCAGCGTGTCGGGCAGGACCGTGTTCTGGCGGAGAAAGAAGCTCTGGATCTGGAGCTGGTTGATGTCCTGCCCGGTGCTCTGGGCGTCGGGGGCCGGCACGGAGCCCTCCTCGGCGCCGAAGGTCGCCGGCGAGGGGTTGAGCCAGAGCATCGAGACGTCGTCGGCGGCGCTGTCCTGGTTGAACTGATAGGCGACGACGGCCATGACCGTCTCGCCGGGGGCGAAATCGCGCGGGTCCCAGACGGTATCCGGGGCGTTGGGCAGATTGGTGCGAATCCCCAGGTTGTACATGCCGCTGGTGGCGCTGGCCCGGATGAACAACCGCCCGCCGGCGCTGGTGACGGCGGAGGTCACGCTGGCGTCGGAGTTGTTGAAGCCGGCGAAGAACCCGCCCGCCGCCGTCGCTCCGCCCAGCGCGCTGACGTTGAACAGCAGCGAGTAATACAGCCGCCCCGAGGCGAAGGTCCCGGTGCCCAGCCGGTCGGTCCCGTTGCTGTTGGTGGGAATGGCGTTGAGCGAAACGCGATGACCCGTCGAGGCCGGCAGACCGTTGTAGGAGAGATTGCCCGCTACCACCTGGACGTCCGTGTTGGCGTTGGTCCAGTTCCAGTTGGTGTGGGTGACGGGGTTGGTCTTCTCGTCCAAGCCGGTGCCGACTTCATAGTCGAAGCCGTCATAGGCCACCAGGCTGGCCAGCCCCGGCGCGGCCGACCCCAACACGATGACAGTTATCAGCCGCTTTTTCATCCCTTTCCGCTCCTTTCCAGAAGACGTGCCGCCGAGAGGGCTGACCCTTCGAGTTGCAATCATAAGCTCTTGCCGTAACAGGCGTCAAGGAAAATCAATGGCGCGCGGAGCACCTGCGCCTGGGGTCGTGACACCGTGCGGGCGGGGCAACTGTAGCGTGTAGCGGCCGGGCGGCGGGTCCGCCTTGTTCGGGGTTCGCTCTTTCGCTCGCCTTCACCGCACCGGCCGTTTCATCATGACGGCCAATAACGAGGCCGGTACTGACGCCCGGCCGGAACAGAATCTGCGGACCGCGGGTTCTGTCACGCCCACCCGCGAATCGGCGAATCGCGCGAATCGGCGAATCGCCGGTATTCCGTTTTTTGCTTGCTTGGATGCCGCCGGCGCGGTATGCTGGGTAAACACCTCGGCCGGCAATCAGCGTTTTCGACGGCAGGAGGGTCGCGAAAGAAGTCACCCAACACAGGAGGGTTCTTGGATGCGGAAAGCGCTCGTAATTCAGGGTCTGGCCGTTCTGACGCTCACGCTGAGCGCCCAGGCGGACACACTTTGGGACAACGGCCCATTTGAGACCGGTCTGGCCACCAACGGAAATCGAATCAGCCAGATTCAGGACGGGTATGACACTTTCGGGATCGTCGCCGGTGGCTATGCCGCCGCGCCCCAGCGGGTGGCCGACGACTTCATCATCCCGGCCGGCAAGAAGTGGCAGCTCACCCACACCGTCTGGCACGCCTACCAGGGCAGCGTGGCCAATAACCCGTTCACCAAGGCCTACGTGGGCATCTTCGACACCGACCCGACGGGCACGACCAACCTGAGCCCGCTGTACGGCGATCTCAACCCGGCCACGGCGACGAATCGGCTTCTGGGCCAGACGTTCACGAACGTCTACCGGGTCAGCGCCGCCGCTCCGACCGGCACGACGCGTCCGATTCAGGCGGTGAGCATCGACTTGAGCTGGGTGCCCGAGCTGACCGCGGGCCACTACTGGATCGCCGTCGGCCTGGCCGGCACGACCGATACGGCCACCGTCGCGGTGGTTCCGGTCACGCCCGGACCGGTCGGGGCCAACGGCCTGTCCTGGGGCCGGACCCGCTATTCCCCGCCCGGACGCGAAGACTTCTGGCAGTACGCGGATGGAGCGATTCCCACGGGCGGCGACCCGAATTCGCTGGAGCCCTACGACCACGCCTTCCAGATTCACGGCACGCCCGAGCCGGCCACGGTCTCGCTGCTGGCCCTGGCCGGGTTGATCGGGCTGCGACGGCGCCGGTGAGATCGTTCGAAAAGATCGTTCGAAACGATCCCGTGTCACAGGTGATGGGCCGTACCCTGTCGAGGGGACGGCCTTTTTTGTTTGGGCGGAGTGAACGCGAGGTTGAGGACCGCCCTCCTCGCGCCCCACGGCGGCCGAGGCCGCCGCCCTCGCTTGGCAGCCCGGCTCGATTCTGCTAAACTGGTGTCATCTGCATGTCGCCCTCTTGATGACACGTGGGGAGCCGCCGGTGAGTGCGATGGCTTCGGGTCTGTTCCGATGCCGGCCCGGTCATTGTGCCGGCGAATGCTTGCCGGGGCGGTCCCGATGCATCCGGCAGTTCCCCCATTGCGTTGGAGTTTCACACCATGACGAATGATCCCGCGTCCACCACCCCTGAATCCACCGGGCGGCTCGGCGGTCCGGCGACGACGGCGGGCGGCGGCAACGACGGTCCCGCGGATGCCCGCTCCGACAACGAGGCCACGCGCGTGGTCCCGGCCCGGCCCCAGGTCTCCGGCGGCGAGCAGCAGGAGATGCACATCACCGCCGAGAACGCCAAGGCCATCATGGACAAGCTGCTGCGGCTCATGGCCAGCACCGCCGAACACACCGGGGGGACGGGCCACCAGCGGGCCACCGACCTGCACATCAACCCCGGCCGTCCGCCCGACTACCGCATCGAGCGGGTCATCAAGAGCGTCCGCATGAAGCCCCTCACCGAGGAGGATCTGGTCCTGCTCTCCAACGCGATCATGACCGACCAGCAGCGGGCCCGCTTCGAGCGCAACCACTGCATCGACATGTCCTATCACCTGGACCGCAACCGCTTCCGCGTCAACATCGTGCAGTCCTTCAACGGGCGGAGCATCTCCATCCGGCGGTTCGAGGAGATCAAGAACTTCGACGCCTACCACCTGCCCAAGAACTACCTGACCATCGCCGACGAGGCCCGCGGGTTCGTCATCATGTCGGGCAGCACCGGCAGCGGGAAGACCACCTCCATCGCGGCCATGCTCGACTACATCAACAAGACCTATCACAAGAAGATCGTCACCATCGAGGACCCCATCGAGTACGTCTACGTGCCCAAGAAGTCGATCGTGGTGCAGATCGAGATCGGGGAGGAGGGCATCCCCAACGAGGACATCGCCCTGCGCAACCTGGTGCGCATGGATCCGGACGCCGGCCTGGCCGGCGAGATGCGCGACCGCAACTCGCTGGAGGCGGCCCTCAAGACCGCCCAGGCCGGGCACCTGATCTTCGGCACGCTGCACTGCGAAGGGGTGGGCCAGGCCTTCGACCGCGTGCTGGCCTATTACGACACCGTCGAGCAGCAGCGCATCCTGGGCACGCTGGCCGACAACCTGGCGGCCATCATCAACCAGCGGCTCCTGCCCTGCCTCAAGCCGGGCGTGGACGTGGTTCCCGCCTACGAGATCTTCATCCCCAACCCGCTGACCCGCCGTTACATCCGCGAGCGCCGCTACCAGGAGGCGGTGGCCGAGATGGAGAAGCCGGCCATGAAGGAGCTGGGCTGCGTCACCTACGTCGATTCGCTCTTCAACCTGGTGTTCGAGGAATGGGTGGACTACCACACCGCCCTGGACAACGCCGGCGACAAGGCCGAGAAGCTCAAGAGCCGGTTGAAGGGGATTGACATGAAGTAGGAAGGGCGCGGGCGGGGAATGCTATCGGAGTGCGCGGTCACCTGGCACGGCCAAGAGAAAGGCACCTCGCGGGGCCACGGTTTCGAGGCCGCCGGGCGTGGAGTAACCGCCCGGCTCCGTCAGGACCGCGGTTCCGCGGGGTGCCAGTCCCCTGGGCGGCTTGTTGTTAACCCTGCCGGTTCCTGATCTTGAAGAACACCACGATCAGGATGATCAGCAGAACCAGCAGGACGCCCTGCGGCCAGATGGAAAAGATGCCCTCGGCCAACATCGAACCAGACAACAGGCTCATCATGTCGAGTCTCCTCATCGCGCACGAGATCGGTCATCGTGAGGGTGGGGACGATCCACACGCCCACCTTCCGCTGCGTGGCAGGTTGTTGAACGCGCCGCGTCAGCCACTCAGGGTGCACAATTAAGGCGTGTCGGGTGGACTGTCAAGTACCGATCCGCCCGGCGCTTGTGAATTCCTCGGGCCGGTCGGGAGCGGTGGCCAGGAAATCGGCCAGGACGGTGTCCGCGACCAGCCGGCCCCGGCGCGTCAGGCGGATGCGTCGATCATCCACCGCCAGCAGGCCCTGGCCGGCGTACCGGGCGATCGGTTCGGCGAAGAGCACCAGCGGGTCGAAGCCGGTGGCGGCGTGGAACGCGGCCCGATCCATGCCTTCCACGAGGCGCAGGTTCAACATGGCGGTTTCACCGGCCGACGCCCGCGGCGAGAGCATCTCGGCGTCGATGGCGGTATCGAGACCGAGCCGCCTTCGTCGGACGTATTCGGCCGTGTCAGGCAGGTTCCGCCAGCGCCGACCGTTCAAGAAGCTGGCCGCGGACGGACCGATCCCGACATAGGGCAAGTTCAGCCAATACCTTACGTTGTGGCGCGACCCGGCACCGGGCCGGGCATAATTGCTGATCTCGTACTGTTGGAAGCCGCGGGCCGTCAGGAAATCCACCGTGAGGTCATAGAGTTCGGCCTCGAAGCCCTCGTCGGCCGGACGGATCAACCCCGTCCTCAGCTTGTCGTGCAGTGCGGTGTCCGGCTCATAGGTCAGGCCGTAACAGGCCAGATGGTCCGGGCCGCAGGCGATGGCCCGGCGGAGCGATTCGAGCCAACTGGCCCGGGTCTGGCCGGGGATGCCGAAGATCAGGTCGAGATTGAAGTGCTCGAAGCCCGATCGGCGGATGATCTCGGCGCTGGGGGCGATGTCGTGAGGCGAGTGGATGCGGTCGAGGACGCGCAACTCGTGGGCGTGAAAGGACTGGGCGCCCATCGAGACGCGGTTGACGCCGTGGGCGCGAAGCAGGCGGGCCTTTGCGTCGGTGAGGCTGGCCGGGTTGGCCTCGACCGTGAACTCGACCGGCCGATGCCGTTGCGCGACGAGTCCCAACGCGGCGAACAGCCGTTCGAGCGGCCCGGCGGGCAGCAGGGTCGGGGTTCCACCGCCGACGAAGATCGTCTCGACGCTCAGGTCGGGATCGGACAGGGCCGACGCCAATTCATCCAGCAGGGCGTCGACCAGCGGGGTGAATACCCCCGGGGCCGGCGCGTGCGAATAGAAATCGCAGTATCCGCACTTGGTCGCGCAGAAGGGAACGTGAACGTAAAGCCCGATGTCCATGACGGGGCCTCAAGCCTGGACCGGATTGTAGCAGGTGTGTCCCCGCGATTTCCCAGCGCAAGATTTGCGCGTTTTTTTTCTTGTATACCGCGAAGCACGGCGTTACGTTGTCTGGTCGAGGGAACGTCCCCAAACACCTTCTGATGGGAATCTGGCCGGCGGCGCGGAGCGCTGCTGATGCCGTGAGCATTGGTGATGCCTGTGCCCCAGGCTCAAGAGCATTTCCGGCACCGGGCCGAGCGAATCCAAAGTGGCCCGGCACGGTGGAGTCGTTTTTTGTTGAAAGCGAGGGCCTGTATGCGGTTCGTTCATGGCACAAAGTCTATGGGCGTGTGCCTGTTTGCTTTGTTGAGCGCGTTGGGGGCCGTCCAGGCGCGGGCGGCTCAATACGTTTTCGTCGATCTGGGCGCGCTGTCGGGCGCTACCCACGCTGAAGTACGCGAGATCAACAACAACGGCCAGGCCGTCGGATGGTCCAACCCGGCCGGCACCAGCACCGGACAGATCCCCGTGATCTGGGACCTGCGCGTGATTCTGCCGGGTGGCGCCACGGCCATCAGCACGATCCCCATCGCGCCGGAAACGACCGGCATCGCCGAGGCCATCAGCGACAACGGCAAGATCGTCGGCCAGCGCGGCACCAGCCCGCTATCGTTCTTCTACGATCCCGCCTCCGGCACCACCACCGCTCTGTCGTCCAGCTCCAACACGCGCGGACTGGGCATCAACGACGCGGGGTTGGGAGTGGGATACCGGCTGGTCACCAGTGCTCCCCCGCGCGAAGTGGCTTTCGCCAAGGACACCGTCTCCGGCGTTCAGACCAACCTGAACTCGACGACCAGCGAGTACATCATCGCCCACGACGTGAACGCCTCGGGCCAGGTGACCGGCTTCCGGAAGCTGACCGCCGCCGGCAATAACCTCGCCTTCATCTGGACGGTCAGCGGCGGGTTCATGTTCGGCACCAGCGGCCTGGGCACCCTGGGCGGCGCGGAGAGCTTCGGCCGGGCCATCAACAACAGCCAGCAGGTGGTGGGACAGTCCTACGACGCCGGCGGCGTGCTCAAGCCGTTCCTCTACACGCCGGGCGCCACCGATGGCGTGCCCTCCAACCCGGCCATGTTGGACCTGGGCATCCTGCCCGACACCACCGGCCCCATCCGCGACTACATCTCGGGCGAAGCCTTCGACGTCAACAGCCACGAAGTGGTGGTCGGCCACTGCATCTATGTCGGCACGTCCCCCTCCAACCGCACGGCGTTCATGTGGGACCGGGTCAACGGCCTGCGCCCGCTCTACGAGGTGGTGAGCACGACGGCGTCGCTGCACACCGCGATCAGCATTGACGATTCGGGCATTATCGTGGGCAACGACTACGGCGGGATCATCCGCCCCTGGGCCCTGATGCCCGACGCGGATGACGACGGGGTGCCCGACCTGCGCGACAACTGCCCGGTCGTGGCCAACGCCTCTCAGACCGACACCGACGGCGACGGGCTGGGCGACGCCTGCGACAACTGTCCGCTGACGGCCAATGCCGATCAGGCCGACGGCGACGCCGACGGCGTCGGCAACGTCTGCGACAACTGCCAGGTGGACGCCAACCCCGATCAGGCCGACGGCGACGGCGACCTGGTCGGCGACGTTTGCGACAACTGCCCGGCGGCGGCCAACAGCAGCCAGCTCGACACCGACGGCGACGACGTGGGCGACGCCTGCGACAACTGCCCGGCGGCGGCCAACGCCGACCAGGCCGACGATGATTCCGACGGGCTGGGCGACGCCTGCGACAACTGTCCGGCCGTCGCCAACCCCGACCAGGCCAACGCCGATTCCGACGGCCTGGGCGACGCCTGCGACAACTGCCCCACCGTGGCCAACCCCACTCAGGCCAACACCGACGGCGACGCCTTCGGCGACGCCTGCGACCCCTGCCCGCTGAACGCGGAAAACGACGCCGACGGCGACGGCCATTGCGAAAACGTGGACAACTGTGCCACGGTGGCCAATCCGGACCAGACCAACACCGACGGCGACCTGCAGGGCGACGCCTGCGACGCCGACGATGACGACGACGGCGTGCCCGACGCGTTCGACAACTGTCCCCAGACGGTCGATCCGGCCGACCCGGACCAGACCGATACCGACGGCGACGGCGAAGGCAACGTCTGCGACACCGACGACGACAACGACGGCGTGCTGGACTTCGAGGACAAGTGCCCCCTGGTGCCGTTCGACAGCCAATCCGACCCCGATTTCGACGGGCTGGGCAACGAGTGCGACCCGGACGACGACAACGACGGCATCCTCGATGAAGCCGACAACTGTCCGCTGGTGTCCAACCCCGACCAGGTCGACGCCGACAGCGACGGCACGGGAGACGCCTGCGACAACGACGACGACGGCGACGGCGTGCCCGACGCCGGCGATAATTGTCCGCTGGCCGCCAACGCCGACCAGGCCGACAACGACGCCGACGGCGCCGGCGACGCCTGCGACGCCGACGACGACAACGACGGCATCCTCGACGTCAATGACAATTGCCCGTTCCTGGCCAGCGGCGACCAGACCGATACCGACGGCGACGGCGCCGGCGACGTCTGCGACGCCGACGACGACAACGACGGCGTGCCCGACGGGTCGGACAACTGCCCGCTGGCCGCCAACGCCGATCAGGCCGACAACGACGGCGACGGCGCCGGCGACGCCTGCGACGGCGACGATGACAACGACGGCGTCCTCGACGGCGCCGACAATTGCCCCGCCGTGGCCAATGCCGATCAGGCCAACGCCGACGGCGACGCCTCAGGCGACGCCTGCGACCCCTGCCCGGCCGATCCGGCCAATGACGCCGACGGCGACGGCGTCTGCGGAAACGTGGACAACTGCCCTGCGGTGGCCAACCCCGGCCAGGCCGACGGCGACACCGACGGTGACGGCGACGCCTGCGACAACTGCCCGGCGACCGCCAATCCCGCTCAGACCGACGCCGACGGCGACGGCAAGGGCGACGTCTGCGACAACTGTCCCAACGTGGCCAACGCGGCCCAGACGGACACCGACGCCGACGGCCTCGGCGACGCCTGCGACAACTGCCCGACCGTTCCCAACGCCGGCCAGGCCGACGTGGACGGCGACGGCATCGGCGACGTGTGCGACCCCGACAACGACAACGACGGCGTGCTGAACGGCGATGACAACTGCCCGCTGACGCCCAACGCCGATCAGGCCGACGCCGACGCGGACGGCATCGGCGACGTGTGCGACGCCTGCCCGGCCGACCCGGCCAATGACGCCGACGAGGACGGGGTCTGCGGCGACGTGGACAACTGCCCGGCCATCGCCAACCCCGGCCAGATCGACGCCGACGCCGACGGCATCGGCGACGTCTGCGACCCCTGCCCGCTGGACGCCGCCAATGACGCCGACGGCGACGGCGTCTGCGGGAACGTGGACAACTGTCCGGCCGTGCCCAACGCCGACCAGACCGACACCGACGAGGACGGGCAGGGCGACGAGTGCGACGCCGACGACGACGACGACGGCGTACCCGACGCCGGCGACAACTGCCCGCTGACGCCCAACGCCGATCAGACTGATACCGACGCCGACGGCGCCGGCGACGAGTGCGACAGCGACGACGACGGCGACGGCGTCACCGATGGCGCCGACAACTGCCCGCTGGCCTCGAACGCCGACCAGACCGACACCGACGGCGATGGGCAGGGCGATGCGTGCGACGCCGACGACGACGGCGACGGCGTCACCGATGCCGCCGACAACTGCCCGCTGGTGAGCAACCCCGACCAGGCCGACGCCGA
>JABRVU010000091.1:0-2759 GCA_039961895.1 Phycisphaerae bacterium
CCTCCCAGCATGCTCGGATCGATGCCCACCCCGGTGTCGCGGACCTGGACCTGGATTCGGCCGCCTTCGACGTCGGTGGTGCCGATGGTAATCGTCCCGCCGGGCGGCGTGAACTTGATCGCGTTGCGCAGCAGGTTCCAGAACACTTGTTCGAGCCGGGCCGGGTCGGCGGAGACGGTCGGCGACGAGGACGACAACTCCCAGCGGACCTCCAGCCGCTTCTCCGCGAACTGTTCGTCGCTGCACGTGTGCAGCGCGTGCCGCAGCAGCTCGTGCACGTCCACCCGCTCGAGCCGCAGCCGAAGCTTCCGCTGGGCCACCGCGGTGAGGTCCAGCAGGTCGTCGATCAGCCGGGCCTCCAGCAGGAGGCTCTGCCGCATGACTTTCAGGTCCTGGCGGATGCTCTCCGGCAGGTCGGCGCGGCTTTCGAGCTCGCGGCTGATCATCAGCGCGGGCGTGATCGGAGTGCGCAGCTCGTGGCTGAGCACCGCGAGGAAGTCGTCCTTGGCCCGGTTGGCCGACTCGGCCACGGCCTGGGCCCGCTCGGCGGCCTGCTTGGCCGCCACCAGGGCCTGCTCGGCCCGCTTGCGCTCGGTGATGTCGGTGATCCGCACCACCGCCAGCATCGGCTCGCCGCTGGCGTCGGGGATCAGCATCCCCCCGTAGCTGTAGATCCGTTGCCAGTCGGTGTTGAGCCGCCGGACCCGCAATTCCCAGTCGCGCAGCCGCTCGCCGCGAAGGATGCGCAGCAGCGGCCACTGGTCGAACGGAACGATGGTGCCGTCCAGCTCCGACAGCTCGAAGACCCGCGTGAACTCCTTGACGCCCAGCAGGCATTCCGTCAAATCGGCGTATCCATGCATGCGCAGCGCGGCGGGGTTCCAGTGCAGCAGTTGCCCGTTCAAATCCGAGACCACCAGCCCCTCGTCGAGGTTCTCCACGATGGTGGTCAGCCGGGCCTCGGTCGAGCGCAGCATCACCTGGGCCTGTTTGAGTTCGCTGATGCTGCGGTCGGCCAGTTCCTGGGCGAGTTCGGCGGCCCGATGCCGGGTGCGATGATACAGATCGACGACCACGCTGATGACCGTGCCCATGAGGGCGAACAGGATCAGGCCGGCGCCGTCCGAACGGGTCAGGGTCCGCGGCGCGTCGGGCGGAGAGAGGTTCCCGAACCACACCGTCAGCACGGCCACGGCGGTGACCAGCAATCCGGGCCCCAGACCCAACAACAAGGCCGCCAGCGTGACCGCCGGAAGGAAGGTGATGTAAGGCGGCAGGTCGCCCACCAGCCGGACCAGGGACGCCCGCGCGAGATGGGCCACCCCCACCGCGGCAACGGCCAAGCCATAACGAACCCACCAGCGTTGCATGTTCGTCCCGGCCATAAAGAGATCATCGCGCTGCCGTGCCCTGTTCTGTATTATCGGCCAACACGAGGGGGAGGCTTGGGCCGCGGCCCCCAGCGGCGCGGAAGGCCCCCAGGGGGAATGGCCGCTCCAGGTGACGCTCATGGGCCTCAACGAGAGGGTTCTCGACGAAGCCGCACGGCGACAAGCACCCGGCAAGCCGGCTGGTGTACCGGCGGTGTGCCGATCCAGGATGACCTGCGCAGCTGTGCGACGCGTCCCAAGGGACGCTGCCGGCCGCTTGGTCACCTCATCCCGGATTCCACGGGCTTGACCCAGTCGAGGGTCTGAGCGGCCAGGAGGGGCTCCTTGGAGATGATGGGGTGAGGTCCGGCGGCCCTGAGTTGCACGCCGATTTCGTGATACCCGCGGCCGGCGTATCGGCAGAAGCGGACCACGCCGGCCATGAAGGTCGCCGGCCGGCCCGGGGCCAACACCTCCACCTCGATCGGTTCCTGGACGGCGAAGACCCGCCGGACCACCAGACCGATCCCGCTGCGCGACAGATTACGGGTCCGGCCGGGCAACACCTTCACCGTGAACACGCCCGGGGTCAGAAATCGCACCCGGCAGGGCACGCGAAACGGGTGGCGCGGATGCCGGCGCTGGCACACCCAATAGGAAGCCGATTGATCGGCGAGATGGTGGGCGCTGGCCTTCACGTCCAGCTCGTCGATCAGGCTGTCGATGACTTGGCAGTCGATTTCGAGGTCGATCGCCATCCCGCGTGCCCCGAGTCAAACCACTTATCCCCTGCATCGTCAAGTTTGCGATACGAATTCACCGCCGGCAACGCCTTCACGGACCTTCCGCGGCTCCGGAGCGGTTTACACCCCTGGCCGGGAGTGATAACCTGCCCGCGGCCTTTAGGGTGACAGCGCTGGTTTGCCCCGTAGCGACCGGCCCCTGTGCCGGTCGCGGGGTGGTTTTCGGCTTTCCACGGCCTGCACTCACGGCCGGCCGTTACGAGATAGCGCTGTCATATTCGGGATGGACATCACCGACCGGGAGGACCCCAGGCCATGCATCGACGGCGGTTCGTATTACCGGTCCTGGCGGCAGGGTTGCTGGCGGGTTGCGGCACGGGCGACGTCGGCGCCGAAATCGAGGTTTCGCCGGACGAGGTTTCCGGCCCGCCGGCCGGCGGGACGGGCGGTTCGCTCCGGCTGCCGGACGCCAGGCCCTTCAACATCCACCTCAAGAGCAGCAGCCAGAACCCCGGCGAAGCGGGCCGAGGGCGCGGGGACTCCGACGCCGGACCGGACGGCAAGGCCTTCTGCCTGGCCGAGGGCGCCGAGGGCGGGTCGGCGACCGCGGAGTTCCGCATCGGTCACCGTGTGCTCGCGCCGGGCG
>JABRVU010000092.1:0-10557 GCA_039961895.1 Phycisphaerae bacterium
TGACCGCGCTGGGCTGCAACCAGCCCAGCGCGGTCAGGCACATCGGCAGTGCCGACAACAAAACGACGATCGCTTGCGGACGAATAGTCATCATGACGATTGCTCCTTGAATGGACCGGGCGTCGTGGGACCCTTGCGTTTGCACCGGCGAAACGTCGGTGCCCGGCTGAGCCGCCTGGCATCTTTACAGGTAGAGGCGCCACGGGGCGCGCTTGGGGCGATCCAGCCAGCGGGAAGCCTCCAGGTCGCCGACGATCACGCGCTTGACCGGGTCCCACCTGATCGGGCGATCCAGCCACGAGGCGATGTTGGCCAGGTGGCAGACGGTGATGGTACTGGCCCCGATGGCCACGTCGCAGATCGGCCGCTGGCGGCTGCGGATGCAGTTGATCCAGTCCTGCCGATGGCCGGGGCTCTCGTACAGGTGAATCTCGTTGGGGCCGATGCGCTCGTTGAGCAGCGACTCGGGCCAGGCCTTCAGGTAGCCGCGGTTGACCTCCACGCGCCCGTCGGTGCCGGTGAAGAGGATGCCGTTGACGTTGCCGTGCCCCTCGGCCTGGTTGGACCGGAACATCTTGACGCCGTTCTCATAGATGAACGTGAGCGGCTCGTTGCCCATCGGCGGGCGGATTTCGACGGGGCCGTGCCCGTCCATGCCCATGCCCCACTGACCGATGTCGAAGTGATGGGCGCCCCAGTCGGTGGTCATGCCGCCGGAGTAATCGCGGATCAGCCGCCACCCGCCGCTGTAGCTGCCCGAGCAGCGTTCGGCGTTGTAGGGCTGCCAGGGGGCCGGCCCCAGCCAGCGGTCCCAGTCCAGCCCCTCGCGGACCGGCTCCTCGGGCAGATAGCGCTCGGCGGAGGGCATGCCGATGTTGACGTGGACGGTCTTGAGCTTGCCGATCCGCCCGTTCTGAACCAGCTCGCAGGCGAAGCGGAAGTTGTGCTCGCTGCGCTGCTGGCTGCCGGTCTGGAACACGCGGTTATAGCGGCGGACGGCCGCGACCATGGCCTCGGCCTCGCGGACGGTCAGCGAGAGCGGCTTCTCGCAGTAGATGTCCTTGCCGCAGCGGGCGGCGTGGATGGAGATGATGGCGTGCCAGTGGTCGGGCACGGCGATGAGCACCGCGTCGATGTCCGGGCGCTCGAGCAGCTTCTCGAACTCGTTGTATTCGGCACAGCCCTTGTAGGTGCCGGAGCGCTGAGCCTGGCCGTATTTCTTCTCGGCCGCTTCGCGGGTGCTGCGGCGCTTGTTCGCGTCCACGTCGCAGGCGGCGACCACCTGGACCTGGCGGTCGTCGAGGAACCCGCCCAGGTGCCCGCCGCCCATGTTGCCGATGCCGATGAACCCCACGGTGATGCGCTCGCTGGGGGCGATCCAGTAGCTCTTGCCCAGGCTCGAGGCCGGCACGATGTAAGGGGCCGCGACGGCGGCCGCCGTTCCGTGCAGAAACGCCCGGCGGGTCATGGGTTTGCGTTCAGTCATGGCCACGTCCTTTCTGATGCTCAAGTGACTCGATACGGCAGGACCCTCGCGAGCCGACGCCCGCATAGCCTAACCGGGGAGTTGGCGGGCGTAAATAGATCGCAATGGCCGGCAGCGCTATGCTTCTGAAGGAATGGTAGAACAGGGTCGTTGGTGCTACTCCTATTCGGGGTCGTACCGGACGGAAGATCGTCCAACACCCAAAGCGAGGAGGGGTATCACGAAGGCCGAGCAGACGCCGTCTTGCGGGAGCGCCGCCGCGAGAAGATGAGCAACGGGCAACTTCCGACCCATGCCGGCCCGCGGGAATGGCTTCATGAGGTTCGGGACTCAAGCAACAGGACGATGCGATGCCAACCACCCCAGCAGCACTGGTGTCTTATCCGATCAACGATTTCGGACCCGTCATGAAGGGCATGGTCATCGGCGGCCTGGGCATCCTCCACGTCTTCCTCGCCCAGTTCGCCATTGGCGGCGGCATGCTGATGGCCCGCTTCCAATGGCTGGCCATGAAGGGCAGGGAGCCGGCCGCTCGACGCCTGCTCGACTCCTACTTCCGCTACCTCGTGCTCGTCTCGTTCGTCGTCGGGGCCCTGACCGGCGTGGGGATGTGGTTCACGAGCATCCAGGTCTCGCCCGCGACGATCGGCCGGATGGTGGACGTCTTCCACTGGGTGTGGGCCACCGAATGGCTCTTCTTCTGGGTCGAGGTCATCGCCGGGTACGCGTTCTATCGCTACGCCAAGGTCCTCTCCGACCGCACGCGACTGGCGCTGCTGGTCATCTACAGCATCGCCGGCTGGGGCTCGCTCTTCTGGATCAACGGCATCCTCTCGTGGCAGCTCACCCCCGGCGAGTGGTTGCGCACCGGCGACATCTGGGCCGGGTTCTTCAACCCGACCTTCTGGCCCAGCCTCCTGTACCGGACCGTCGCCGCGACGGTGATCGCCGGTCTGGTCGCGGCGGTGGTGGTGAACACCATGCCCGACGTGTCGCGCGAGGAACGCACGCGGCTCATCAATCGCGCGGCCGGTTTCATGCTCCCCATCGCCGCCATGCCGGTGCTGGGCGTCTGGTTCCTCGCGGCCATGCCCGAAGACAGCCGGCAATGGGTGCTCGGCGGCAGCGCGGCCATGACGCTCTTCATGAACATCGCCGTCGGTTCCAGCGTGCTGCTGGGCGGCTACGTCGTGATCGGACTGTGGCGGCAGAAGCTCTACGTCAACGGGGCGACCGCCACGCTCCTGCTGGCGTTGGCCTTCGGCGCCACCGCGGGCGGCGAGTTCGTCCGCGAGGGCGTCCGCAAGCCTTACACCATCCGCGAGGTGCTCTTCAGCAACGCCGTCTCTCCCGACCAAGTCGAGCATCTGCGCGTGGTCGGCTGCACGACCAACGACCCGTTCCCGCTCCGCGGCGCCGCGGCCTTCCCGAACCGGCAGCTTCAGGTCGGGGCCCTGACCTTCAGGAACCAGTGCGCCGTGTGCCACACCGTCCGCGGCGTCAACGGGCTGACGCACCTGATGGGTTCGTGGTCGCTCGAGCAGCAGAGGATGAACGTCGCCAAGCTTCAGTTCACCAAGGGCTTCATGCCGCCTTTCGCGGGAACCCCCAACGAACTGGAAGCCCTGGTCCAGTACGTGCGGTGGGAGTCCGGGGGGCGCCCCGGTCACTGGCCGGAGAGCGACGACCCGCGTGCTCTGACGCGGATCCAGGCCTGGCTCGACGAGGCCGGCACCCGTCCGGCGACGGAGGCCCGGCTCACAACCCCCGCTTCCGCCCCGTCCGCGAGCGAATCCGCCGCCTCTTCAAACCCGACCGCCGGCCACCCCCCGCCGCTTCGCCGATCGACGGACCGGGGCGCCATGAACGCGCTTTTCCCGCTCCATCTCCCCGCGCCCACGTTCTGGTACGTGGTGCTGTACATCGTGACGCTTCTCCTGCACGTGGCGTTCATGGCCTACGTCCTCGCCGGCGCGATCCTGCTCGGCGCGGCCGGGCTGCGGGGCATGCTCGGGCCAACGTCGCGACCCTCGGCCTGGACCCCCGTCACGACGGTGTTGAAGGACTGGATGCCCTTCGTGCTCTCGGCGGCGATCACGGCCGGGGTCGCTCCGCTGCTCTTCGTTCAGATCCTCTACCAGCAGGAGTTCTACACCGCGAACCTGCTCTCGTTCCACCGCTGGATGGCGATCCTGCCGGTCCTCATCGTCGCGTTTTACCTCCTGTACCTGCTCAAGGCCCGCCGCATCGAGGGCCGGACGGCGCTCCAGGGGACCGTGGCCGTGCTGGTGATGGGCGCGATCCTCTTCGTCGCGTGGTCCTGGATCGAAAACCACCTGCTCTCGCTGGATCGCGGCGCGTGGGCGGTGCTGTATGAATCCAGGGCGATGGTGTACGCCTCGCCGGCCATCGCACCGCGGCTCGGCTTCTGGATCGCCTCGGGCTTTGCCACGGCCAGCGTGCTGCTCGCGTGGCAGTTGCGGGCGCGAGCCTCCGGGATCTCCGTCGAGGCCGGGGCCCGCGCTCTTCGCCCCCTCGCACGGCTGGGGGCCGTGGCGATCTTTGCGGCGCTGCTTGCCGCCGTGCCGACACTGGGCCTCGGGAAGGCGGACGGCGGGCCGGGTTCGCTCGCCGGCATCGCCCACCTGGTCGTGCCCGCGGCCGGGGGCGGCCTGCTGGCGGCGATCGGTCTGGTGTTCGCCTCGCTTCGGCCCGCGACGCCCCGGGCGGGGCTGATCGTTGCGTCGCTGGGGATCGGGATCTTCTGGGTCGGCGTTCTTGCCGCCCGCGAGGCCGCCCGCCTCGGCACGATCGGGCTCGAGACCCTCGTCGAGCGCCATGAGCGCGTCGGCACGCTCGCCGGCCTGGGGGTGTTCCTCGTCTTCGCAATCGTCGGCCTGGGAACCATCGCGTGGGTCGTGCGTGCAGTCCTCCGTCCGCCAAGCACGGGACAAGTGAGCGGCGAATGCGTGTAGAGCCCCTCCCCAATCTCGTGTGGGATCGGCTTCCAGCCGGTCGGTTTTCAGAGTTTGGAGATATCTTCATGGCGGCAGGCCGCCCCAGGCGCCGGCGCGAGATCGATCCGCCATCGGGTCGCCGTGGCCTGTGCGGGGCGGAAGCGGATTGCCTGGCCGGGCCGGCAGGCGGCGTCCTGAAGGGCGGTCAGAGCAGAGGACGGGGATCGCTCTGAAGGGATGGTTCCGCGCGTCAACCTGAACGCGGGCGCGGCGACCGGCCGGAATTCGGGCTGTAGAGCACGAACGCGGTCACCAGCAGCCCCCCCGCCATCAGCAGCATCAGCAGCCGGTTGGGCATTTCGACGAACAGCTTCCGGTACGGCCAGTCGGGCAGCCAGGCGGACGCGCGCTGCACCCAGGACGGCGGAACCCACGCCGCCTCCGAGTCGCCCGCAAGCTCGGCCGGCACTCGCACCGCCAGGGCGGCCAGCTCCCGGCTCGACCATTGCGTGGCCTGCTCCCCTTCCGGACGGATGTTGAGGTCCCGCCGGGCAATCCGCTCGATCACCAGCGGATCCTCCTGCAAGGCCCGGATGCGCACGACGTTGCGGTCCCGGACGGCCTGAAGATCAGCCACTTCGCGGGCCTTGTCCCGCTCGTACACGTGGGCGGCCCGCGATTCCTCCCACAACGGCAGCAGCACCGCCGGGGCAAACAGCGCGAACGCCATCCCCGCCAGCAACCAGAACATGATGGCGTGAGCGGCGTGGGTGGCGGTCGGTGCAGACCGGGACATCGGCTATCTGGGCCTCCAGGCATGAGCGTATGAGCGATAGGCGGATGGAGAGAAGTGGGCAATCATCGTTCAGCTCGATCCATTACCTCGCTTCAGGGTCCAATCGCCAGCACGGACGATCATGTCGACGAGCACACCGGGAATCGCGTTGTACTCCTGGTATCCCTCCGTTGCCGCCTTCCTGGGCAGATACGCCCAAGCCACGGCGAACTGCATCCCTGCCTGGGTCGCGGCGGCCTCTCCCTCGGCATCTTTGGGTTTGCCGATGAAGGCGGGGGGGGTGACAACGTTCACGCCGGGCCTCGACAGCGTTTGAGCACACCGATCTCGGGGCACGGCGGATTCGATCCGTCAACGGATGCCGCTCTTCCGCTGGAATGATCCTGGTTAACCGCAAGAGGCGCATTGCCGCGTCGAAAGCTCGAGCGTCCGCCGCCAGGTCGGCGCGACGCCTGACGATTGCTCGGGCAACCGCGGCTTGTTTCTCTCCATCCCGCATACACCCCATCTCTCATGCATGGGTCATGGGCGAATCACCGATTCCAGAACACTCCCCCGAACACCGCTTCCTCGCCGAGCTGCTCCTCGATGCGCAGCAACTGATTGTACTTGGCGACGCGGTCGGTGCGGCTGGCGCTGCCGGTCTTGATCTGCCCGGCGTTGGTGGCCACGGCGACGTCGGCGATGGTGGTGTCCTCCGTTTCACCGCTGCGATGGCTGATGACCGCCGTGTAGCCGTTGCGCATGGCCAGGTTCACGGCGTTGAAAGTCTCGGTCAGCGTGCCGATCTGGTTGACCTTGACCAGGATGCTGTTGGCGATCTTCTCCCTGATGCCGCGGGTCAACCGGGTCACGTTGGTCACGAAGATGTCGTCGCCGACGAGCTGGATCTTGTCGCCGAGCTTGTCGGTCAGGTATTTCCAGCCTTTCCAGTCGTCCTCGGCCAGGGCGTCCTCCAGACTACGGATCGGCCATTTGTTGCACTTTTCTACCCAGTAATTGGCCATTTCCTCGGACGAGACGATCTTGCCGGGGTCGCTCTTGAAGAAGCAGTAGCCCTCCTGGCCCTTTTCGCGGGCCTCGGAGTACAGCTCGCTGGCGGCCGGATCGAGGGCGAAGAAGACCTGCTCGCCGAGCTTGTAGCCGGCCTTCTCGCAGGCGGTGGCGATGACCTCGAAGGCCTCGTCGTTGCTCTTGAGGCTGGGGGCGAATCCGCCCTCGTCGCCGACCGAGGTATTGTACTTTTTGCCCTTGAGCACGCTCCTGAGGCTGTGGAAGATCTCCGTGCCCCAGCGCAGGGCCTCGCGGAAGGTCGGCGCTCCCCAGGGCTGGATCATAAACTCCTGGAAATCCACGGTGTTATCGGCGTGCTTGCCGCCGTTGAGGATGTTCATCATCGGTACCGGCAGCACGTGGGCCGAGGCCCCGCCCAGGTAGCGGAAAAGCGGTAACTGGCAGGCTTGAGCGGCCGCCTTGGCCGCCGCCATCGACACCGCCAGAATGGCATTGGCCCCCAGCTTTCCCTTGTTGGGCGTGCCGTCGAGCTGGATCATGGTCTTGTCGAGGATTTCCTGGTCGGTGGCGTCCAGCCCCAGGACGGCCTCGGCGATCGCGTTGTTGATGTTCTCGACGGCCTTGAGTGTGCCCTTGCCCAGGTAGCGGCCTTTGTCGCCGTCGCGCAGCTCGACGGCCTCATGCTCGCCGGTCGAGGCCCCCGACGGTACCGCCGCCTGCCCGTGACTGCCGTCCTCGAGCACCACGACGGCCTCCACCGTCGGATTGCCGCGCGAATCCAGAATCTCCCGCCCGCTGACATGAACGATTGCCGTGGACATCAGTGTGTGCCTGCCTCTTGAAAGTGGAAACGTCCAAATGACGGCGGTCCGTCACAACACGGACGAACCCTCTCCGCCTGAGAATTCGCGGGAATTTACAGCGTCCCAGGGGATGGGGCAAGGCTGCAGACTCGGCAGCCCCGTATTCCAGCACGCGATCGCCAACAGCAGCCCCTCGGCCGGGCGTTCCTGATCCTGATGCTCTCTTTTTTTCTCTTTTGGTCTCAAGCCGCCGGGCGGAAGGCGTTGAGCAGCAGGCTTGTGGATCGTCTCGGGAGTTTCAGGACGGGGGCGTCGCGGGTAGCCCTCCACGATCGTTTCGAATCACAACTGCCGACCCACGGCCGCGAAGGCGCGGCAGGAAGTCCGGCCAACCGGCCTGCCCGCGCCGCCCGGGACGGGCTTGCGGAGGTGACAACGGCGGCGATCCATATTCGAGGCCGCTGATCCCCGAAAGAACCGTCATGCTCCCTCACCCGCTGTTCGGGCGCGGATGGACAACCCTCCGGCCGGCGTCGATAATGACCTTTGACGGCCGCGGTCGGCAGCCTGTCATCCGGCAGCCACCTCCCGGCTCGCGCGGCCGTCCGCCGGTTGGATCGGGGATCCCATCTGATGTCTGCGCCGCGCCGCATCGCCTTGCTGGTCGGGTTTGAGATGGGTTTCTCGCGCCGCGTGGTGCAGGGCATCCACTCCTACGCGGTCACCCGCGACTGGGTCTTCCACGACGCTCCGGCCGACGTCCGCGTGCTGGCCCCCATGTGGCGGTGGAAGCCCGACGGGATCATCTGCGGACTGTACGACGAAGACATTGCCCGGCGGCTGGACCGCTGCCGGGTGCCCATCGTCAACACCTCGAGCACCATCCCGAGCTGGCGCGGGCCGCTGGTGGACGTGAACCACGAAGAGGTGGGCCGGCTGGGGGCCGAACACCTGCTGGAGCGCGGGCTGCGCCACTTCGGCTTCTTCGGCAGTTCGCGCGGAGGCTCCTCGACCGGGCGCGAGGCGGGTTTCCGCAAGCGGCTGGCCCAGGCCGGTTTCGTTCCGTCGGCCTGCCACGCCGAGTATCGCCCCGCGCCGCCCCTGGACGCGAGCTGGAGCGGGCTGGACCGCCCGGTGCGCGACTGGCTGCTGCGTCTGCCCAAGCCGGTAGGCATTCTGGCCTCTCATGACAAGCCGGGGCGCGACCTGGCCGACGCCTGCCACCAGTTGGGGCTGCGCGTGCCCGATGAAGTGGCCATCCTGGGCGTGGACGACGACGAGTTCGAGTGCCGCTTGTGCCGCCCGCCGCTGTCCAGCGTCAAGAACCCCGGCGTGCAGATCGGTTACGAGGCCGCCCGCCTGCTGGACCGCATGATGTCCGGGCACGCTCCGGCCCAGCTTCGCGTGGCCATCATGCCCACCCACGTGGTGGCCCGGCAATCGACGGAGATGACCGCGGTGGACGACCCCGACGTGGCCGCCGCCCTCACCTGGGTGCGCAATCACCTGGCCGCCGACATCAGCGTGAACGCGGTGGCCGACGCGGTGGGACTGTCCCGCCGGACGCTCGAGCGGCGGTTCCGGGCCGTGCTGGGCGATTCGGTGCTCGGCGAAATCCGCCGCCTGCGCATCGAGAAGGCCAAGCACCTCATCGCCGAGACCGATCTGAAGCTCTCGGTCGTGGCCCAGCAGTGCGGGATCAACGGGCTGGCCCGTCTGACCGCGGTGTTCAAGCAGATGACCGGATACGCGCCGTCGGTCTTCCGACGGCTGGCCGGCGACCGCCAGATCGAACGCGCCGAAGCTCCGGCAGCGACCGGGTCGGTCTGATCGGGCGGCACTTTTTCGATATTTCCTGAGGAAACCGCTTGACGAGGCCGATCGCTGGTGTATATTAGTGTGACGCGCGGCGGGTATGCCCGCGTTCGTGGAAGCTCGACATGCTCAGCAGGCTCGACTCGATGTGGCAGGATCAGGCGATGCAGCCGGGGTTCCCCTCGGCGCTGCACGTCATCGCCTCCGGTCTGGCCACGGACACGCGCGCCGTCGAAACGCTGTGTGGCCGCAAGGTGAATGGGGGCGGGCCATAGGGTGAGCTGAGATTCCGGTGAACTCCGCAAACCCCGTGGCCCTCGAAAGCTACGGGGTTTTTTGTTGGATCGGACGTTCCGCATCGGCACCGGCGGCGGCGGCGTCCGAAGGCATTCGCACAGTGCGTTCAGGATGCCGACCGCCGCCGGTCAACCTTGGGTTCTTCACATGGGCCGGGTGGCCCGCACGTGAAAAGACCGCGCCCGGCGCGGACGGAGACTCCGCGCGCCGTGAACAACTTGGCGGGCCGAAGAGCAGCAGGGAGAGGAAGGGGCCAGGTGACGGGAGAAAGGAAAGGCGCGTGTGCGGAGTGCCGAAGGCCGCGTGCTGACGGCGCGAGAAACAAGGAGTGTCCATGATGATAACCGACACGGTTCAGGACGTGAGTTCGCGGCGATATCCGGATTTCGGTCCGGACGTCGAAACGGCCGAGGAAGCGCAAGGTCGTTCGGCCCTCGCCGGCGAGCCCCGGCCGGTGGTCTACCTGCTGGGCCGGCGGATCTACTTCCGGCCGCTCGAGCTGGAGGATGAGCCGTTGCTGCGGCGGTGGCTGAATGATCCGCGCGTGCGGGTCCGCCTGTGTCATCGCCCGCCCGTCACCGCCACCCGCGAACGCGCGTATCTCGAGGAGCTGGGCCAGGACAGAACCCATTACGCCTTCGGGATCGTGGTCAAGGCCAACGACGCCCTGATCGGCTCGGCCGGTCTGCGCAACATCGACCCGATCTCGAGAAGCGCGACCTTCGGAATCCTGATCGGCGATCTGGCCAGCCAGGGGCGGGGCTACGGCACCGAAGCCACCCGCCTGATGCTCAAGTTCGCCTTCCAGGAATTGAACCTGAACCGGGTGGAGCTGGCGGTCATCGGCAGCAACTGGCGGGCGATCCGCGTCTACCAGAAGTGCGGGTTCGTGCCCGAGGGCTGCCTGCGGCAGGCGGTCTTCCGCGACGGGCAATACGAGGATGAATATCGCTTCGCGGTCCTCCGCGAAGAGTGGCGGCCTTGAACGAAGACAACGGTCCGCCGTGGTCGGTCTCGGGTTCTGCGACGGGCCCCGCTCCATCCTCGGTGACGCCCGCACGAACCGGGTGGTGGAAATCGGGGGCCGGAATCCGGGAACCTGAAACCGGCGACTTCCCAAGCGTGATTCGGAGATTCAGCGGCCGAGGGTCGGGAACCTGTTGAACAAAGTGGAGAGTGGTGCCTAGGGTCGAAGAGGCCGCTGGGTCTCCGATTCGGTTTCGTCGTCGGTTCCCGACCCTCTTTTTTGAGTTTTCAGCTCCGGCCGCCGTTTCGGGGCCGGAGTTCTTTTTTCGGGTCCGCGGGCATGGAAATCCGCCGTTCCCGCGGTTACATTCGTCGTCGCCGTGGGACTTCCTCTTGCCGCTTCGCCAGGGAGACCTCTCATGC
>JABRVU010000093.1:0-7003 GCA_039961895.1 Phycisphaerae bacterium
GCCAACGGGGGAATCCTCATCCTCGGTGGCACGGCCGGCTCCGGCGGGTTGGCCACAATCGCCGGAGCCGTGGTGGCCGGCCGCGGCGACGCGGGCGCCGGCAGCGGTGCGTCTCGACCATGGCCGAGGAGCAAAACCAGGGCCAGCACCGATCCCGCACCGGCCACGATCAGCAGGACCGCCTTCATGCCGCGATTGTTCCCGGCGCGCCGCGGGAAGTCAAATCATCGTGATCGGTTCGCCGAGGCGATGGCCCCCAGCTCGGGAGCGGGTATATTGGCGGCGGCAGAAAGCCCAAGTCCCCCGGAGGCCCTGACATGGTGCCGTTGAAGTCGAATGGTGCGTTGAATGCCGGCGATTTGTATTCCCGCCGCGAGATGCTGCTCGCCGGATCGCTGGCGGGCGTCGGGCTGGCGCTGCCGAAGGCGGCGATGGATGTCCTGGCGACGCCCCCGGGCCGCTCGACGGCGCGAAGCTGCATCTGCCTCATGCTGGTGGGCGGGCCGAGCCATCTGGATACGTTCGACCCCAAGCCCGATGCGCCGGCCGACGTGCGCGGGCCGTTTCGACCGATCCGAACCAACGTGCCCGGCATTGACCTGAGCGAAATCCTGCCCCGGACGGCGCGTCAGGCCGACAAGTTCGCCATCGTGCGTTCCCTGCATCACCCGGCGGCGCCGGTGCACGACGCCGGCTTGGCGTTGATGCAGACCGGCCGGCTCTTCGAGGGCGGCATCGAACACCCGCACATGGGTTGCGTGGTCGGTGCGATCCAGGGGTCTGGCGGCGGGATGCCCGCTCACGTGATCCTGCCGGGACGGATCGGCCACACCGGCGGCGACGGGCGTCACGGCCAGACCGCCGGGTATCTCGGCCGACGGCACGAACCGTTCGTGCCTGATGGGCAGGAGCCGGCGTCAGGGTTGCACGCCGTTCAGCGGTGCCTTGCGGATGAGTCAACGTCGCGGCCGCCACCCTTCGAGCCGGCCGCAACCGGGCTGGCGAAGGCCCTTGATCTCTCCGAAGAGCCCGCCGGCCTGCGCGGGGCCTACGGCCGCAATCGCTTCGGGCAATCCTGCCTGCTGGCCCGGCGGCTGATCGAGCACGGCACGCGCTTCGTCACCGTCAACATGTTCGACGCCGTCTTCAACCGCGTCACGTGGGACAGCCACGGGCGCGCGCCGTTCTGCTCGCTCGACGGCTACCGCGAAAGCGTGGCCCCGATGTTCGACGCCGCTTACGCGACGCTGCTGGCGGACCTGCACGCCCGCGGGCTGCTGGCCGACACGCTGGTGGTGGCGATGGGCGAGTTCGGGCGGACCCCGCGCATCAACCGCGACGGCGGGCGCGACCATTGGCCGCACTGCGGGTCGATCCTCTTCGCCGGCGGGGGCGTGAGAGGCGGTCGGGTGATCGGCTCATCCGACAAGCTCGGAGCCTTTCCCGAAGAACGCCCGGTCACACCGGCCGAGGTGGTCGCCACCGTCTATCACCGTCTGGGCATCCACCTCGAATGGCAACTGACCGACGAGCAGGGTCGTTCCTTTCCGATCGTCGAGCCGGGCACCGGGCCGATCAGGGAGCTGTTCTGACTCACACCGACCGTTTCCCCGCGGTCGCGCCGGACCACGCCTGACCGCGCTGAATCCCAAAGAGCCGGATCGATCCGTTCGCGTTCAGGATCTTCACCGTCCCTCCGGCCGGCCCGCCGGGACGTTACGAGCCATATCGGGCCAGGGCCACGGCGGCGTTGATCAAGGCCAGGTGGGAATAGGCCTGGGGGAAGTTGCCCAGGGCCAGGGCGGTGTCGGGGTCGTATTCCTCGCTGAGCAGGCCCGTGGGACCGACCAGTTCGATGAAGTCCGCGAAGAGCTGACGGGCATCCTCGATCCGGCCCAGCCGCAGGTACGACTCGATCAGCCACCAGGTGCACAGATGAAAGCCGCCCTCCCGCCCGGGCAGGCCGTCGTCGTACAGGTAGCGGTAGACGCACGGACCGCGGCGAAGGTGCCGCTCGACGGCCTGAACCGTCAGCAGGAATCGCTCGTCGCCCGGGTCCAGCAGGCCGGTCAAGCCCGTCTGAAGCGCGGTCGCGTCCAGGTCATCCTCGCCATAGGCCACCGTGAAGGCCCGCCGCCGCGGGCTCCAGCCGTTTTCCAGAATATCGGCCCGGATGCGTTCGCGCAACGCTTCCCACTCGCCGTTCGGCCGCCCCAGAAACAGGTCCTGGACGAAGAGGGCCCGATCGACCGTGTACCAGCACATGACCTTGGAGTGCAGGTGATGCCGGCGCGGGCCGCGCGTTTCCCAGATGCCGTGGTCGGCCTCCTGCCAGCGGGCGTGCACCGCCCGGACCATGGCCTGCATCAAACGCCAGTGATCGGGCGAAATGGGGGCTCCGCTCTCGGCCAGCAGGGCGATCAGTTCGGCGACCGGACCGAAGACGTCGAGCTGGACCTGGTGTGCGGCCGCGTTGCCGACCCGCACCGGCCGACTGCCGCCGTAGCCGGCCAGCTCGTTGATCTGAGCCTCCGAACCGAGATGCCCGGCGGTGACGGTATAGATCGGGCGCAGGCGATCGGGGGATTCGCACTGGTCGATGATGCCCAGCAGCCAATCGCACAGCCGCATGGCCACGCCCGTGTTGCCGAGCCTGACCAGCGCCGCCGCGGCCAGGGCCGCGTCGCGCGGCCAGCACAGGCGATAATCCCAGTTGCGCTGTCCGCCCAACTGCTCGGGCAGGCTGGTCGTGCCGGCCGCGGCGATGGCCCCGGTGGGCCCGTAACACAGGGCCTTGAGCACCAGGGCGCTGCGGCGGACCAGGGCGGGAACCACCGGGGGAATCTTCAGGCCCTGGGCCCAGCCGGCCCAGAGTCTCAGCGTATCGCGACGTCGCTCCGCTTCCAGACGGTTTCCGCCGTCGAGGTTCCGCGTGCCGTAGCGCAGTTCCAGCACCAACGGTCCGTCCGCCAGCTCGTGTTCCGCCACCGCCGTCTTATGGTGTCCCTCGTCGACGATCCGCCAGGCCAGGCCCGGCGCGAAGAGGACGATGGGATCGGCCACGCCTTCGATTTCAATCCCCTGCTCTCGAACGGTGAGCCGGGTCTCGATGCGGCCGCAGTCCAGCCGCGGAGCGAAGCGGACCAGGGCCCGGCCCCGGCCTTCCACGCGGCGGATGAGGTCCGTTCGCCCGGCCCGCTGAAAGGGACGACCGCCCGCGCAGTCGAGATAGTCGGTCACGTGCATTCCCGGCCATCGGGTATGCAGGATGAACGAGTCATCGGCGTAGTCCTGCCCGAGGACGGCGTCGCCGCTGGCGGGAGCGATGCTGAAGTAGCCGGCCGGCGGCCCGCCCAGAAGCTGGGCGAAAATCGGCGTGGCATCCAGGCGCGGCAGGCAGAGCCAACTGATGCACCCGCCGGGCTCCACGACGGCGACGGTCCGCTGATCGCTGAGGATGGAATGCCGCTCGATCGGGATGACCACGCGTTGGCCCAGCCATGCATTCCGCAGGGTCACGAGTTCCTGCAACAGGGCGGCGACCGCCTCCGGTCCGGCCAGCCGCAGCGAAGCGAGCGTGGGGTGCTCGCCCACCACGATGCCCAGGTCCGACGGAGCCAGGACGCGAAAGGCGTCCTCATCGGTCAGATCGTCGCCGATAAACACCGTCGTCGAGGCTCCGGTGCGGTAGCGCAGCGCGCCGAGCGCCAGACCCTTGTCGCCGGGCACGACCGTCAACTCGATCACCTGGGCGCCGCCCCGCACCTGCACCCCGTCGAGGGTGGCGGGTCCGTTGAAGACCAGCTCGCGGGCATGGTTCGCGACCTGCGGAGCGGCCGCGCGGTAGTGAAAAGCGATGCCGGTCGGCTTGGGCTCGATCAGGCAGCCGGGGCAGCGATCCACGATCTCCTGGAGCGCGGACCTCACGGCGGCCAGCAGCGCCGCCTGCGCCTCGGACAACAACGGGCCGGTCTCGGTCGTCTCGACGCCGTGGCTGCCGATCAGTGCGACGCCCGGCGCGTCGCCGACCAGCCTGGCGAGTTCGCCCCGCGCCCGGCCGGAGATGATGGCCGCGTGGGTGTGAGGCAGGCCGGCCAGCGTCACCAGGGCCTCCAGCGACCGGGGGTCCGGCCGGGCATCGGCCGGCCGGGTCACGATCGGCGCCAGTGTCCCGTCGAAGTCGGACGCGACCAGCAGAATCGGGCCCTCGGCCACCACGTGAAGCTGCGTGCAATGGTCGATCATGCCGTCCATGCCTTCCGACAAACGTCGGTTCACCCGTCAACATCCGCCCCCGCGGGCCGCCACCGACGCGCGGCCCTTGCGCCGGCCCGGTTCTTTGCGATCGAATCGGGACGTGACGCGCGCTTCGGCCACCAGGTCCATTTTATCCCGGCGGGGCGTCGCCCGCATGACTTCCGTCGTCAAGGCGGCGGGCCGTTGATCCCCGAGGGAATCGGCGGTACGCCGAGGTCGTGGCGACCGAGGCGGAGAGCCGTGGGGGAGCCTCGAGAACGCTGGGTTCGGTTCGGCAGCCGGCCGGGGCGGGGACCTCCGCCTTCCAACCATCGACGCGCGACGGCCACGGCGGAGGCCGCAAAGCCGGTCGGAACCTTCGAGACCATCCCAGAGCCCTGTAGACTGGCCGGCTGGAAGCGGTCCCACACGGGTCCGGGGATGGGCGCTTAGCCTCTGGCCAGGCGCAGAACCTCGGCGACCAGCTTGCGGATGCCTTCGAAGACTTCGGCCGGTCCGTTGCCGAGCATGTAGGCGGGCGTGGAAACCAGCTTGAGCTTTTCATCCACCACGAACTGGTCGCAGGCGCAGTCCACGTGCCGGGCGCCCATGCGGTCGATGGCGGCGGCGGTGGTCTTGTCGGTTCCGACGGTAAGACGGGCCCCGCGGGCCCGCGTCCCCACCAGCCGGGCCAGCATGGCCGGCGAGATGCAGATCGCGCCGATGGGTTTGCCGGCGGCGAGCAGCTCCTCGACCAGCCGCCGGACCTGCGGATGGACGGTGCACTCCGCGCCGGCCTTGGCGAAGTCGCACAGGTTGGTGACCGCCCCGTAACCGCCGGGAAAGATCAACCCGTCCACGTCGGCGGCCCGGACTTTGGCCAGGTCCACGATGTTGCCGCGGGCGATGCGCGCCGATTCGATCAGCACGTTCCGCTTTTCACCGGCGGCCGGCGACTTGGTCAGGTGGTTGACCACCGCGGTCTGCTCCATGTCCGGGGCACAGCAGACCGCCTGGGCCCCGGCCTGATCGAGGGCCAGCAGGGTCAGGACGGCCTCATGGATTTCGCTGCCGTCGAAAACGCCACAACCCGATAAGCAAACCGCGACGCGTGGCATGGGTATGTCTCCTTCCGGGCGGGAACCCCGGGCGTATTCTACGGACCCGGCCGCGCCGCCCGCAAGACCGTGAACCCAAGGATGACCTTCCGGTCTTGAGCGGGGGGGGGGAAGTGACAGGTCCTCGATCAGTGCCCGTCACGAACCCCGATAACCCAACGCAACCCGCCGCGGACGTTATCGGGCCGACAAACCGGCCGGGGCGGGCCCGGCGGGCGGGATTGTGTCCGCGGAGGGTTAAGTCCAGGTGGGGGACAAACGATAGACCTTGAGTGGCAATAATCGGCCTGCTGGCCGCGCGGCAAGCGCCGGGCGCGTTCGGGAGTCGCTATGTCCCTCTGGCGGCAATGGTTCCTGAAGAACAACGAGGAGATTTCACCCTGGGTGGGGCTCTCCTTCGGCGCGTTGTACTTCGTGGCCATCGCCGCGGTGGGCGCGGCCGCCCTGCGCGTCCAGGAGCGCGAGCTGCGCGAGGAACGACTGGCCCGGATGGCCCAGTGGGCCGAGGCTTTCTCTCGCCACCTGTCCCTGGCCCGCAAGGAGTCTCCCGAGGCGGTGGCGGTCGAGGTCCGCCGGGCCGGCCGCGAGGACGGCGTCCGCTGGTGCGCGGTGACGTGCAGCGAGGGAACGTACATCGCCCACTCGGATGCCGACCAGGTGGGCAAGCGGGCCGGCGTGCTGGTGGCCAACTCAACGGCCTCCAACGGCGTTCAGATCGCCGCCGACCCCGACCGGCCCGGCAGTCAGATCCTGATCGCCAAGCTGGCCGGGCCCTCCGGCACCACCAAGGGCGAGGAGCTTCGCGTCGGTCTGGCCCAGGCCCCCTTCGTCTGGTCGCAGTCCGAGGTGCTCATCTGGGCCGGCTATGCCCTGCCCCTCGTCCTGGCATTGTTTCTGATCTGCTATCGGGTGCTCAGGCGGGCGATCACTCCCCTGGCCGCCATCCGCCAGCGCCTCATGTCCTGCCAGGAGCCGGTCGCCGAACAACTGCTGGCCCTGCGCATGAACGATTCCTTCGACCAGATCTCGGTTTCCTGGAACCGGCTGATCGACTTCGTGAGCGAGATGCAGGAACAGCTTCGTCGCACGCGGCTGAACACGGACATGAGCGCGGCCATGGACGCGTTCCATTCCGAACGGCTGATCCACATCCTGATGCAGCTTCCGTTCGGGGTGATGGTGATCGACGGGGAGGGCACGGTGGGTTTCGCCAACCGGACGGCGGCGGGCATGGTCGGCCAGGGGGGCGAACCGCTGGAGGGCAAGGCGGCGTCGACCATTTTCGACGCGGCCCTGCACATGTCGCTGCTTTCCGGCGCCGCCGGGAGCAGGCCCGGCGCCGCCGCCGGGCGCTGGATCGACCACACCTTCAAGCGTCCGCACGGCGACACCACGCTGCGCTTCTGGTCGCTGCCCTCGGAACTGGGCGGGCGCGACCACATCCTCATCATCCAGGACGTGACCCAGGCCAAGGAGGCCGAGCGGGCCCGCGACAACTTCCTCTACCACGTCACCCACGAGCTGCGCACGCCGCTGACCAACATCCGGGCCTACGCCGAGACGCTTTCGACCGGCGTGATCGACGACGAGCAGACCCTCCGCGAATGCTACAACGTGATCATGGGCGAGACCCAGCGGCTCAACCGGCT
>JABRVU010000094.1:0-3431 GCA_039961895.1 Phycisphaerae bacterium
CCTCCAGCCACATCCGCACCCAGTCGCTGTGCAGCCGCGATTCGGTCAGTTGCAGGTTGGGCGCGGTCGGATGGGCCTGAGCCCCGGGCACGGTCGGATCGCCGAACACGTGACAGGCCAAGCACTTGAGTTCGTAAAAGAGCACCTCGCCGTCGGCGGCGGCCGTCTCCGACGGCACGTAGCCGCCCGAGCGGGAGAAGGGGTATTCCACGTTGTAGAGCCGCTGGAGGAACGCGGCCTTTTCGACGATCTCGGCGTGGGCCGCGGCCAGGTCCTCCGGCGTGTTGTCCGTCGGGTTCAGGGCGCTGGGCGACACCAGCCGGTTGGCGACGGCATAGTCGCGCAGGGCCTTCGCCTGTCGGCTCAAGGCCTCTTTCTGATACCAGTCCGCGCCGGGCGGGAGTTGGGCGGCGTCGGCCGGCTTCGCGTCCGCGCCCTGCGCGTCCGAGGAATTACCGGTCTGGGCCACGGGATCGTTGCCGATGAGCGGCTCGTCGCCGGCCGTACCGGGCCGCGGCTCACGCTCGGCCAGCACGGTCCGGTCGGTCAGCCGCTTCGCGTCCGCCAGGTAGCGCTCCACCGGCATCAGCGTCTCGGCCAGCCAGGCCGACTCCTGCTGGCTCAGGCCGACGAAGTACTCTACCAGGCGGGTCCCCTGGGCCGTGTCCAGGTGGAAGCTGGGCATCTTCACCTTCAGCCACGGCCGCAGCATCTGGACGTTGTTCAGGAAGCCGTAGAACCACTCGTTGCGGACCTTGGCCCCCTGTCCGCGCAGCCAGGGCGGCCCGTTGACCTCGTCGAACACCGCGTGGTCGCCCTCGATCCGGGTGATGTACTGGTGCATGACCGCCGCATTGCCGTCGATCTTGTGACAGGCCACGCAGTTGAGTTCGCGGGCCAGGTTCCGCCCGTCGGCGATGCGCCCGGCCGGCGTGCCCGCGTAATCCACCTGGAGCGAAGGGTTGACCCGGGCCGGCTTGCGCGACAGCAGAAACGTCACGATCGCGTCGGCCTGCTCGTCGTTCAGGAAGAAGTTGGGCATCTTGAGCTTTTCATACGGCCCTTTCAGCTTCTTGCGGTCGTAGATCCGCGGGTTGCGGACCTTGTGCCAGGCGAACGAGGCCAGCGTGTGCTCGATCTCTTCGGGCGGGTTGGTGCCGGCGCAGGCGATCAGCTTCTCGCAGTCGAACGGGTAGAGGTGCCTGAAACGCGGGTCTTTTTCGCGTTCGTGCTCGAAGGCGTGCTCGAAGAAGGCGAAGTCGAGCTGGGTGAGCTGCTTTTCGCCCCAGGCGGTCAGCTCGGTGCCCGGACGGGCGGCGGTTTCGTAGCCGCGGACCTGGTGACAGGCGTAGCAGCCGTAGTGACCGATCATCTTGTCGCCCAGGAACATCCAGCGGCGCTGCTCGAGGTCCATGGCCGCCACGCGCCGGCGGGCCTCCGCCTCGCCCAGCGACCTGACCAGCTTGCGGACCAGTTGCTCGCTCATCGCCCCGCCCTCGTCGCGGAGGATGGCCTCGGTGCCGGCCGCCGAGTTGAGCCCGCCCAGCAGCGTCCTTAACAGCTCGTCGCGCTTGGCGGCGTAGGCCCTGGCGTCCTGCCCGTCCTGCTCGGGCAGCGTCTTGGCGGCCTTCTCCGCGAACTCGGCGTTGTCGTTGAGCGTGGCCAGGTAGACGGCGATATCCAGGGCCTGGTCGGCGTCCACCTTCTCCGCGGCGACTTCGCCGGTCTGGGGGTCGACCGCCGGGAAGAGCCCGCGCTGCAGACGCAGGGCCGGCATCTTGGTATAGCTCGAGTAGTGCCGCGGATTCTTGATCCAGTCGTACAGCCAGGCTACGGCCCGCTCATAGTCCGCGAACTTGGCGCGCATGCTCGACAGCTCGGGGGCGAAGCGGGTGAAGATCGGCCCGCGGATCCGGTCGGGCTTGAACAGCGTGTCGTAGGCGTTGTTGAAGTGCCGCATCGCGTACTCGACGCGCTGCACGTAGCTCATGGCCGCGTAGCGGGCGGCGGCGATCTCGTACAGCCCCGTCGAGGCTTCCTCCGAAATCTCCGCCAGGGCCTGCTCCTCCTCGCTCAAGGCCAGCCCCTCGAGCTCGCGGGGATCGACCTGGGGCAGAACGCCCTTGAACGGCAGCACGCCCCTGGAATCGCGCAGCCTTCGCCGCGCCGCCGTCACGTCGTAGCCGTTGGGCCCGAACGACTCCTCGAAGGCCTTCTGCAACGCCGGCAGCGCGATGCCCTTGCCGCCGTCCTCCTTGTCGAGGGCCAGCAGTTCCTTGGCCTCCTCGCCGAGTCTGACTTCCGCGGGGTCCAGGCCGTCCTTGCGGGCGTTGGTGACCGCCCGGGCCTTGAGCCGCAGGGCCTTCTGCGTCTGGGCCCATTGGGCCAGGGCGAACAGCTTGGACCACTGGTCGTTGACGATCCACTGCTCGCCCAGCGATGCGCCGGCCACGCCGTTCTCATCGTCGGGCCGGTAAGCCAGGTTCGCGTGGCAGGCCAGGCAGCCGGTCGCGCCGAACAGCCGCCGCCCGCGCTCCGCCGCCGCTTTGGCCGCCGCGCTCGACTCGTCCTTGAGCGCCGCCCAGAGGTCCTCGGGCGGGGCCTCGCGGGCGTAACCGTCGCTGGCCGCGAAGAGGTACTCGGCCATGGCCACCACCTCGGTCCGCGTCCGCAGGACCGGGTCGGCATCGCCCCCGCCGGTCTCCGACTTCTCGTCGTTGTTCTCCTGGAGGAAATAGTGCGGCATGTTCGTCGAGGGGCGGTAGTCGTGGGGGAAGAGGATCCAGTTCTCCGCGAAGCCGCGCGTGACCTTTTCGCCCAGGTGGCTCAGGTCCGGGCCGACCTTGCGCGAATCGGCCAGCTCCTCGACCAGGTGGCAGTTGATGCAGCCCAGGCTGGTGAAGAGGAAACGGCCCTCGTTGATGCGCGTGGCCGCCGGCTTGTCTTCATGCACCGCGATGTCGGCGGCCTTGGAATGGCACTTCACGCAGCCGGCCTCGGAATACTTGGGCACCAGCATCGGCCGGGTCCAGTGATGCTCAGCGGTCTCGAAATTCTGCTCCGGCAGGATGCCGGCCGTGCGGACGTAGTAGTCCCGCTTCCATCGGGCCCGCTCCTCCTTGCTCTTGGGCGTGTGGGCGGCCAGGACGAAGTCGGTCTCCTCGCCGTTGCCTTCGTGGCAGACCGTGCACCCCATGCGGGCCATGGGATGCTTCGAGTCGGCGGCCACGTACAGCTCCAGGTTCGGGTGGGCCAGCAACGGCTGGCCGAACTCCAGCTTCGCAAGGCCCCGCATGACCTGATACTTGTTCACCTCCTCGCGCAGCCGGGCGAAAAACTGGTCCTGCTGTTCGGGAGTCAGCGTCAGCCAGCCCCTGCCGACCATCGAGGAGCGGCAGGACCTCAAGCCCGGCCAGGTCGCCAGGGGCTGG
>JABRVU010000095.1:0-12623 GCA_039961895.1 Phycisphaerae bacterium
TCACCACGCCGTCGTCATAGGTGGCGGCCACGTGGTGGATCGCGTCGCCGTCGCCGGCCTCGCGGCTCCAGGGCGGCAGGGGCTCGTTGTTGGTGACGCTCAGCACGCCCGTGGGGCCGACCCACCGGAACCACACGGACTGCCCGGCCGCACCCGAGGCGTTGATCGCCAACCAGAAGTCGCCCTTGAGATCGAAGCCGTCGTAATTGCTCATCAACAGCCGCAGCCCGGCACGGGTGTCCCGGACGTGGGCGGCCAGCGTCACCTTCGTCCCCAGGTCCACGGCGCTCGGAATCGGGAACGCGCTATAGGCCTCGAACACGGCGGACTTGCCTCCGAACAGCGGGTTCTCGTCGCTGACGTAGCCGCTGGGGGTCTCCATCATTTCGACGGCGGCGTCGAAGGGCGCGTTCTGGGCGGAGAGGGTATTGAGCTTGTCGGTCACCACGTCGCCGGAGTCGCCTTCCATGTCATAGAGCACCTCGCCGGCCGCGGCCTCGGTCAGGCCCAGGGCGGCGGCGCCCGCGGAGGCCAGGGTCTGGATCTGAGCCGGCGTCAGGACGCGACGCAGCACCAGGACGTCGTCGGCGTCGCCCTCGAAGGCGAAGTTGTTGTCGTTGGCGGCGTCGGACGTGACCGGCGAGCGCCCGCCGAAGCGCAGCAGGCGCTTGGGCACGGAGATGTCCAGGTTGCCGGCCCCGGCCGATCCGCCGCTGCCCACCAGCTGCCCGTCAAAGTACAGCGAGACCACGCCGTCGTCCCAGGTGCAGGCCACGTGATGGACGTTCGTGTCTCCGGCGGCCCGGCTCCAGTCGGGGATCGGCGCGGTGGCCTCCACGTTGTGGGTCAGGTTGCCCGCCGAATCCCAGTACAAGAACCGCAGGGCCTGCCCGCTGGAGGTGCCCAGAGAGTTGATCCAGAGGATGGCCTCGCCGGCCAGGCCGGCCCCCGAGGAGTTGGTCATCAGGTAACGGATGCCGCCGGGCACGTCGCGCAGGTGCGCGGCCAGGGTGACCTGCGCGCCCGGGTGGCGCGTTCCCGGAATCGGGAACGCCGAGAAGCACTCCAGCCGCAGGTACTGGTCGCCGAACATGGGCGTAGTCTGCGCGAAGTCCGAGCACAGTCGTTCATCGACGGGGGTGTCGTCGGCGCTGATCTGGTTCAGCTTGTCGGTGATGACGTGGCCGGCGTCGCCTTCCATGTCATAGAGCACCTCGCCGGCCGTCGTCTCCGTCAAGGCCAGGGCGGCCGCGCCGGCGGCGGCCAGGGTCGCCACGTCCTCGGGGCTCAGGACCCGGCGCAGCACCAGGACGTCGTCGATGTCGCCGCAGACCGGCGTGGTGGCCATCAGCCCCGGGGTGGCCTCCCAGGGGTGCACGCCGCCGAACACCAGCGGGTGGCCCTTGGGGGTCAGGTCCAGGTTGCCCGCCCCGGCCGCGCCGCCCGTGCCCACCAGCACGCCGTCGAAATAGAGCTTGACCTCGCCGTCGTTGTACGTGACGGCCAGGTGGTGCGGGTTCATCTCGCCGGACTCAAGCCCCCAGGACGCGATGGTGTCGGCATTGGCGCTCACGTCGATATTGCCCTCGGCCCGGAAAAAGATGAACCGCAGGGCCTGGCCCTCGGCGCTGACGCCCTCCATGTTGCCGCGGGGCTCGAAGGAGATGCGCATCTGCCCGGGGGCGCCGACGATCGTGTCGGCGGGGGCCTCGGCGCCGCCGTAATTGCCGAACAGGTCGCGCACGCCGCCAAAGACGTAGCGGACCTTGGCCGCGAAAGTGACCTGCGGGCCGAGGTTCAGGGGCGTCGGGATGCGCACCGGGTTGTGGGCCCGCAGACGCAGCGACTGCGTGCCGTGAAGGGGTTCGGATGTCCAGAACCCGGCGGTGAAGGGGAACATGTCGTAGAGGCCCACGTCCTGGGCCCCGTCGCCGACCAGCTTGTCGGACAACGGGCCGAAGGGCGAGGCCGACTCAAAGTCGTACCAGACGTTCACGCCCGCGGCCGGGCAGGTCAGCAGACCGGCCAGTATCAAACCCGCCGGCAGCGGGATGCGTGTTTTCTTTCCCATGTGTGTGTCTCCTGTCATAGGGGGTCAGGTCGCCGTACCGGATTTTCCAGGATCCGCCTCGGCATCCTGGGTTTTCGTTTTCGCGCGTCCCGCCGCCGGGGCGTGCCGGATCTCATTCCGTACCGGCGCGGTCAGAGCGAACCGATGCGCGAGCCGCGCACCCACTCCACGTGTCCGTCGCCCAGGATCGCGTTCGTCCCGCCGCCGACCGTCCGGCGATGACTGCCCGGATTGCAGATGTCCGCGTCACGATACCATTCGCCCTGGGCGCACCAGGACACGCACAGCTCGCTGGGGCTCGGCGAGCGCAGCCGACGAAGGTCGCGGTCCCAGTTGCGGTGCAGATAGGGCCAGCGCGGATCGTTCAGCGGCACGTGCCCGTCGACCGGCGGAACGACGCGGGTGGACAGGTCGCGCGGCGTGCCCTTGTGCCAGGTGGCGAAGCTGTACTTGGCGGTACCCTCGGTCGGGAAGTTGGGATGCTGCGGACCCAGATAGGGGTTGTGCAGTCCGCGGATGACTTCCTCGTTGGCCATGGTCCAGTAGCTTTCGAAGCGCCCGCCCATCCAGAGCCGCTCATTGTAGGAGACCGTGTTGAGCGGGCCCTTGATGGGAATGGTCCGCCCGGTGAACCGGAAGGTCATTTGCGGATTGCCCGGCTGGGTCATCGGGCAGACGAAATGCTCGGGCATCATGGTCTGTTCGTATTCGCGGGCCGTGGCCGCGTCCCAGAATTTGTTGGGGTCATAGCGCTCGGGCATTCTGGCCGGCAGGGTCTTGTCCTGGGAACGAAGGGCCAGTGACAGATACTGATGCTTGGTGGCCATGTAGGACACCGGCCACTCGCGGTAGTAGAGGAAAATGACCGGGGCGTTGGAGCGGCCCTCGGTGCGATAGCAGGCGATCATGGTCCCGATGTTCTTGGCATTGGCCTGGCAGACCATCAGCCGGGCCTGTTCACGGGCCTTGGCCAGGCTGGGCAGAAGGATGGCCACCAGCAAGGCGATGATGGCCACGACCACCAGCACCTCGATCAGCGTGAAGGCGGCGCGACGCGATACGCCGGCTTCTGAGCGACTCGCGCCCTCCCGGTGCGATCCGCGGACGTGCATCTGGACTTCTCCTCGTCGGTCGAGAAATGCGGCGCGAGGCGAAGGACGGCGCGTGTGTCGCGCCGGAGTCTTCCGGCCCGCGGGTTCGCAATCGGCCCTGGTCGACGAACGTTCTTCGGTCCCAATTCTCAGGCAGCACGGGTCATGATATGGAACCCCTCTCCAAAATGCAATAACCAAATTTATGAATTGATCTATTTTTTTGAGAGCACTGTTGACGCCACGGAATGACACTGTAGAATGGGCTCTGGTGAGATATCTGTGGCAATTGCATGAGAAAAAGGCGACAACAGTGCCAAGAAACGGTTGGAGCGAGTCTTGCGCCTGCTGCTATTTTGATTAATCAATTTGATGAGCGGAGAGCAGATTTGTGAGTACGGTTCCCAAGAAACCGAAGCACCGCCAGATTTATGAGTTCATCCATAACGGCATCCTGGCCGGTCGGTATGCGGTGGGGGATCGCATCCCGACGGAGATGGAATTGGCCGATCGCTTCGACGCCACCCGTCTGACGGTAGCCCGGGCGCTGCGCGACCTGGCCCGGGAAGGCTATCTCCGACGCCGTCGGCGGGTCGGGTCGTTCGTGCAGGAGATTCAGACCGGCGGCGAACCCCGCCGTGGAGGCGGCAACCTGCTGGCGACGGTTCTGCCGCGGCAGGGCGGAATCGCCTTGCGCGATTTCCGCGACGCGATCGCCCAGGCCGCCGGCGAACAGAGCCTCGGCGTGCTGACCGACGACATCGACGACGCCCGTGGCGGCGGCGAAGCCGAGGGCGGCTTGTCGGCCCTCAAAAGGGCGGACGCCCTGTGCCGCCACTACGTCAACCACAACGTGACCGGCGTCTTCTTCGTGCCGCTGGCCCTGCCGGCCTCGCAGAGCGAGGTCAACACGCGGATCGTCGAGGGCTTCCGCCGGGCCGGCATCTCGGTGGTCTTGTTGGACCGCGACACGCGGCTGTTTCCCGGCCGTTCTGATTTCGACCTGGTGGCGTTGGATTCGCACCAGGCGGGGTATCTGCTGACCTCGCACCTGGTGAGCCTGGCCTATCGGCGGATCGGCTTCGTGGCCTGGCCGGAGCCGACCTCCTCGGCCTTGGCGAGCATCGCCGGATACCGCGACGCGCTCGACGAAGCGGGCATCGCCCACGATCCCGGACTGATCTGGCGCGGCGACGTGCGCGACCGCGTGGCGGTGGGGCGGCTGTTGGAGGAATGCCGGGCCGACGCATTCGTCTGCCAGGACGATGAGGCCGCGGCCCACCTGATGTCGAACCTGGCGGCCCTGGGCGCGCGGGTTCCCGATGACGTGGCCCTGGTGGGGATGGGCGACGTGCAGTTGACCGCGTTCCTGCCGGTGGCCCTGACCACCGTCCGCCGGCCTTACGAGCGGATGGCCGCCGCCGCCGTCCGCATGATGCTCGAGCGCCTGGCCGACCCCGACCTCGAGGCCCGCCAGATGCAGTTCGCTCCCAAGCTGGTCATCCGCGAGTCCTGCGGGGCGGCCCGCCGACGGGTGGCCGACGATGAGGACCGCCGGCTGCTGATGACCGCCGAGCCCGTCTTGCGGGACATGCACCGCAGGAGCGGCGAAACGGTCAACCTGGGCGTGGCCCGGGAGGGGCAGATCATCTACCTGAGCGTGCTCGAGAGCCGGCATCCGCTGCGTCGCGTGGCCTCGCCGCAGGGCGTGGACCCGCTGCACACCACCGCGCTGGGCCGGGCCATTCTCTGCCACCTGCCGCCCGAGGAGCAGGCGGCGGTGCTGGGCTCCAGCCCCTTCGAGAAGCGGACCCCCTTCACCGAGACCGATCCCGAGCGCATCCGGGCGATTCTCAGGCAGGCCCGCGCGGACGGATACGCCGTCGAGCAGGACCAGACCGACGTGGGCGTGACCTGCGTGGGGGCGCCGGTGTTCGCCCACGGCCGGGTGGTGGCGGCCATCAGCGTGAGCGTGCCCACGGCCCGGGTCGAGTCGGTGGGGCTCGACCGGTTCATTCACGACGTCCTCGACGGCGCCGGGCGGGTGAGCAGGCTGCTGGACGCGGGGAAGGATTGCTGACGATGGATACGCTGGAGCAGTTGAAGAACCAGCCGATCACGCTGCCCATGATGCGCAAGACGCTGTACACGGCGGTGATCTGCGACGCCCTGGACGCGCTCGGCTTCCGCCGACAGGCCCTGCCCGTTTCTTTCCCGCCGCGCACCGGAGTGGTCCGGCTGGCGGGCCGCTGCAAGACCACGCTGTGGGCCGAGACGGACTGGGAGCTGCCCGATCCCTACGAACTCGAGCTGCTGGCCGTGGACACCTGTTTTCCCGACAGCGTGTTCATCGCGGCGGCGGGCGGCTCGCGGCGCTCGGGGATCTGGGGCGAGCTGCTCTCGACCGCGGCCGCCAACCGCGGCTGCGTCGGGGCGATCGTGGATGGCGCCGTCCGCGACGTGGCCGCCATGACGGCCCTGAACTTCCCGGTGTTCTCGCGCGCGGTGAGTCCCTGCGACAGCAAGGACCGGCAGGCGGTCGTGGACATGGACGTACCCGTGACGATCGAGGGGCTGGTCTTTCATCCCGGCGACCTGGTTTTCGCCGACGAAGACGGCATCGTGGTGGTGCCGCGGGCGGTGGAGGAAGAGGCCGTCCGCCGGGCCTGGGCCAAGGTCCACGCCGAGAGCGTGGCCCGCCAGGCCATCCGCAACGGCATGAAGATCTCGGAAGCGTATCGCCAGTACGGCGTGCTGTGAGCGGACGAAGCCCGGAAACAAGAAGGGCCGAAGACCCATCGTGTCGGCGGCGCGGCCGGGCCGCGCCATTCGGGCATCGAGGTTCGCGCGACGTCCGGTCGTGATCTCTCCGCGCGCGTCGTAGCGCGCGGACGTTCCCGTGGCAGATACCCTTAAACCCGTTGGCGTCGGGGGCGCGCCTGTGAATCCTTCAGGGGTTTGCGACCCGCCGTGAGGAGAAATCATGCACCCGAACCTGGCCCGCAGGGCGTTGTTATTGTTATCGGTACTGGCCTGGAGCCTGCTCGCGCCGCCGGTCACCTCGGCGAAGGAGGTGCTGCTGACGTTCGACAACGACGAAGCGCGCGGCCCCTACGCCGACGCTCTGGGAGCCGACGGGTTCCAGGACGGGACCTGGCGATGGGACGGCAATCCGGCGATGGACCGTGAACGGCCGCTGTTCGGGCTGCAATCGCTGGTCACGCAGGCGCCGTCGCCGATCTCCCTGGGCCGCCCCGGCGACCTCGGCCCGGAGGCCACCTTCGCCGTGCACCTGCGGAAGGTGAAAGCCGGCGTCAACACGCTGTTCAGCAACTGGAGCGGCAGCCCGGCGGACGGGACCCTGTTCATTGCGTTCGATCCGTCCGGCAAATATGAACGCGACGGCATTTTCCTGCGCTTTCATCACTGGCGCGCGTCCGCGTCGGGTCTGGTGGACCTTGAACTGACCATCAAGCCCGTCCCCGACTGGAGCGAGGACGACAAGCCCCATCACCTGGCCGTCACCTTCAGCCGTGGGACGGTCAGCGCCTATCTGGACGGCGCGAGGCTCGGGCAGGCCAAGTCGGATGCGAAGGAGTTCGATCGCCTGGACCTGAGCGGAGCCCCCGGACCGATGCTGTTCGGCGGAATGCCGGGCACGCCGCCCTTCCCGCTGCTGGCCACCGCCGACGACGTGCTGATCGTGCCTCGGGCCCTGACGCCCGACGAGATCGCGCTGCTGGCCCGGCAGGGGGCCGTCGCGTCGAAACTGTTCAAGGCCGTCACCGACCGCAAGGTCCAGAGCGCGCCGGTGACGTTCGTGAGCGAAGCGGAGACGCGGCGGATGACCACCGTCGAGGCGGGCGGCTCGGCGGGCCCACACATCGAATGGACCTTCGAGGCCGCCCGGCGGCAATGGTCGCCGATGGTCCGACCGGTCCAGCACGTGGGCATCCCCGGCTATGAATGGCAGACGGCGGTGCTGTGGGACGGATCGCTGCTGTTCGGCCCGCAGTGGCGCGGGGTCGAGGCCGAGGTGGCCCCCCTGGGCGACAATCTGCTGCACCTGTGCGTGGGCTTCGGCGAGCGCATGCGCTTCCTCGATCGCGTCGGCACGAACGCACCGGCCATCAGACGGAGCCTGGAAGGCGGACGATTGCCCGTCCCCACCGTCGAATCGCGCGACGGCGACCTGCTGTGGCGAGAGACGGTCTTCGCCCATCTGCTCGACCGCCGGCCGGAAGAAGGCCTGGACCCCAAGGCCGGCGACGTGCTCGTCACGCACGCGCTGTTCAGCGTACGCAACGGCGGCTACGCCCGCCGGACCGGCCACCTCTGGCTCTACGTGGGCGATGCTTCCAAGGTGAACTTGGGCTACAAGGCCCACGCGCTGCCCGAGCTGGGCAAGCCGTTGCCTCACCGGCTCGAGGACGGGCTCGGCATCGTGGGAGGCAAGGTCCGCTACGTTCTGCCCGCTCCGGCCAAGGGCACGGTGCGTCAACACGACGAGGTTCCCGCGCCCGAGGGCGTGACCACGCCGGCCGCGAAGGTCATCGAGTGGCAGGTGGACCTGGCCCCCGGCGAGCAGGCCGACATGCGGGTGATCCTGCCCTATGCCGCCGTGGAGAAGAACGTGGGACGGCGGCTGCTCGACCTCCAGAGCAAAGAGGTTCTTTCCGAGGTGCGGGCCTTCTGGAAGGATCTGCTCTATCGTGAAGGCCAGATCACCACGCCCGACCCCTTCGTCAACGACTACCTCGTCGCCGTGGCCGGGCAGATGGCTCAGCAGGTCGCGTATCGATCCACGCCCAAGCCCGGGCTGTGGATGTACAAGACCAGCCCGAACTGGTACGAGCAGCTCTGGCCCTGCAACGAGGCCAAGGCCCTGCCCGTGTTCGACTTCCGCGGCTTGCAGCACATCAACCGCAAGGCGCTTGCGACGTTCATCGACATGCAGTCCGATGAGGTCCGCGGGCTGGATCGGTCGCACATGGGCTCCGGGCGGGCGTTAGCCGGCGAAGGCTACGCCAAGGTGAAAGGCTTCCTGGGCAATTTCCGGGAGTGGACGGCCAATCCGCTGCTGCTGAGTCACGGGCTGGGCATGTGGGCCCTGGCCGGTCACTACCGGCTGACGCGCGACCGGCAATGGCTGGGCGAAGGCCCCGGCTCGCCGCTCCAGGCCATGCTTGACGGCTTCGACTGGGTGAGCGTGCAGCGCCGCCGCACCATGCGCGAAGAGAACGGCAGGCGGGTCGAGCATTGGGGCGTCTTGCCCGCGGCCTCGGCCCATGACTGGCTGGCCGGCTGCACCATCTTCAACGATGCGTTCTGCATCTACGGCATGACCGAGATCGTCCGGCTGCTGGGCGAGATCGGGCATCCGCGGGCCGAGGAGATGAGGAAGGAACTCAACGACTATCGCCGGGACCTCGAACGGGCCTATGCCTCCGCCCGGGATCGGGCCCGGCCGATTCCTCTGCCCGACGGGCGTTTTCTGCCTTACGTGCCGCGCATCGTGCAGGAGCTCAACTGGGAGCGCATCGACTGGACCTACACCGGCTACGGGCCGCTGCGGGCGGGTGCCTGGGGAGCACTGGAGCCGAACAACCTGCTGGTGGACCAGGCCCTGGCCTTCCTGGAGGCCGGCATTCCGGGAGGCAGCGGGCCGATCCTCAACCTGCCGCATCGGGGCATCGCCGACACCAACTTCGAGGCCGTCTCCGATCCGAAGGCCGAGCGCCACTGGCTCATGCGCCACTATGTCGAGTACGAGACCATGTGGCCGATCGGCGGCCACCTGTTCCTGGCCCGCGACGACCTGCCCCGGTTCTTCGAGTGGCTGTTCAACAACCTGGCGGTGGTGCTGCACCACGACTGGCGCGTGGGGGTCGAGTCGCTGGACGGCGTGCCCTCCTGCGCTCCCGGCGACGGCGACCGCTGGCAACTCATCCGCCGCATGTTCATCAACGAAACCGGGGGCTGGGATGGCGGACAGCAGGAGCTGTTTTTGTTCCAGGCCATGCCCCGCTCGTGGCTGCGGCCCGGAGACCGGCTGGCGGTGCGGGACATGCGGACGTACTTCGGCGGCCGGGTGCAACTGGAGATGGAAGTGGCGGCGGACGGCGACGGCGTGCAAGCCAAGGCGGATCTCGCTCTGGTCGAACAACCGACGGGCATCCGCGTGAGGCTGCGTTCCGGCGACGGCCGGCCGCTCAAGTCCGCCGCGGTCAACGACCGGCCCGTCGAGGTCCAGCCCGGCGACGTCATCGTCCTTCCGCCCCAGCCGAAGGGTCAATACCGGATCGTGGGGCGGTTCGACCAGGAATAGGAGACAACGGCGACATGCCGTCGGCCAACGCCCTGAGCTTCGTGGACCTGGCCATCATCGTGGTCTCGCTGGGCTTCACCGTGTTCGTGGGGCTGTGGGCGTCGCGCCGGCAGGAAAAGACCGCCAGCGGCTACTTTCTGGCCTCCAACCGGCTGCGCTGGTGGCTGATCGGCCCGAGCATCGTGGCCACCAGCGTCTCCAGCGAACAGATCGTCGGCACCATCGGGGCCGCCTATCAGCACGGCATGGGCATCGCCAACTGGGAGTGGTGGACCCTGCCCACCTACACGCTGGTCATGGCCTTCTTCATCCCCATGTACCTGCGCAACCGGGTGGTCACCGTGCCGGAGTACTTCTCCAGGCGTTTCGGCCCGCTGTGCGCGGATCTTTACAGTTGGGTCATGCTGGCGGCCTACGTGGTGGTCTTCCTGGTGCCGGTGTTGTACGGAGGGAGCCTGACGTTCGCCCACCTCACCGGCACGAGCTTCCAACTGGTGTTATGGCTGTCGGTGGCGCTGGTGGCCGTCTATACCATCCGCGGCGGACTGGAGTCGGTGATGTGGACCAACCTGCTTCAGACCATCCTGCTGGTCGGCGGGGGGCTGGTCCTGTACTTCATCGTGCTGGCCAAGGTGCCCGGCGGGTGGTCGGCGATGGTGGCGGCCAACCCGCAGCGTTTCCATCTCTACCGCCCGCCGGGCGACCGCATCGCGCCGTTTCCGGCCTTGATGTGCCTGTCGGTGGGGCTGGGTCTGTTCTACCAGGGCACCAGCCAGATCATGATCCAGCGCATCCTGGGGGCCCGGTCGGTATGGGACGGGATCATGGGGACGATCTTCGCGGGCTTCATCAACTTCATCCGCCCGCTGGTGACCTGCTTTTTGGGTTTCGTGGTGTATCACTGGATTCACGAACTGCACCGGGCCGAGCCGTTTCCGCCGGGGCAGGCCGACCGGGCCTTTCCGTTCGCGCTGGCCCACATGGCCCCCGCCTGGGGCATCCGGGGTGTGGTGCTGGCCGGCTTCCTGGCCGCCGTGTTGTCAACGGTCAGTTCGCTGGTCAACTCGACGGCGGCCCTCTTTTCACTCGATGTCTATAAGAAACTCATCCATCCCGCCGCCGATGAACGCTCCACCGTGCGCGTGGGGCAGATCGCCTCCCTGGGCGCCCTGGTCCTGGCCGCCCTGCTCGCTCCGGCCGTCGAGCGGTTCGGCGGCATCTTCCAGTATTTCCAGACCCTGGTCACCTACACGGCCACGCCGTTCATCTCGGTCATGCTGGTCGGGCTGTTCTGGCGGAGGGCCAACTACCCCGGCGGGCTGGCCGGGCTGATCGGGGGCGCGGTGATACAAGCCGTCGTCGTGGCGTCGGCCTACGTGTTCCTGCGAGACCCCGCCCCTGGCGGCGGCCTCCGAATCCACTGGCTCTATCTGGGTTTCATCGCCCAGGTGCTGACCATGTTCCTGGTGGTCGCGGTCTCGCTGGCCACGCCGCCGCCGAGGCCCGAGCGGTATGAAACCATGATCTGGCGGCCGGCCTGGCTGGCGGAGTATGCATCCGCGCCCCTGCCGTGGTACAAGCAACTGTGGCTCTGGTACGCCGTTTACGCGGCGATCTGGTTCTATCTGTACTGGCGGTTCTGGTGAGCGGGGGTCCGCGCTTGAAGGGGAGCCGGGTGGCATGAAGGGTTTACTGGAAGGCAGATGCGCCGTCGTCACCGGCGCGTCCAGCGGCATCGGCCAGGGCATCGCCCGCGTCTTGGCGCGCGAGGGCGCGAACCTGGTGGTCACCTGCCGGGCGAACCGGGCGGGGCTGGACGAGACCCTCGAGGCCATCCAGGCTCTGGGGCGGTCGGCCGTGCCGGTCGAACTCGAACTGTCGTCGCTGCCGGCGATCCGCGAGTTGATTTCGACGGCCGTCGCCCGTTTCGGCCGGCTGGACATCCTGGTCAACAACGCCGGCGTGGACACGACCGCCCCGTTCCTGGAGACCACTCCGGAGCTGTTCGACCACCTCTTCGCGGTGGACGCCAGAGGCACGTTCTTCTGCGCGCAGGAGGCGGCGAGGGTGATGGTCAGGCAGGGCGGCGGCAAGATCATCAACGTCTCGACGCTGCACACGCGGGCCTCGACCCATCACTTCTGCGCTTATGCCGCCGCCAAGGCCGCGGTGGACAAAATGACCGAGGTGATGGCCATCGAGCTGGCCGCCCACGGCGTCCAGGTCAACGCCATCGCGCCGGGCTGGATTCCCACGCGGCGCGAGCCCATTCCGCCCGGCATGGCGGCCGAATGTCTGCGCTACGTCCCTCGCGGCGTCTTCGGGACGCCGGAGGACGTCGGCGAGCTGGCCGCCTTCCTGGCCTCTGATCGCGCCGATCACGTCACCGGTCAGACCCTCTACGTCGACGGCGGGCAGTCGCTGGTGCTCTCGTTCCCGTCGCCCGAGCTGGAGAGGGACTTCCATCGCCGTTTGCGTCAAGGCTCCCGTGACCGCCGTCGGGAGGATCGCCCATGAAGGTCACCGACTGGGTCGTGCACGCGCCCGACGAGCGGTTTCACGTCTTCATCGAACTGCGCACCGACGAGGGGCTTGGCGGCTGGGGCTCGGCCTATTCCGAGCGCGAGCAGGTGCTCGGGGCCCTGGCCTGGCTGAAGCGCTTCGTGATGAACGAAAACCCCCTGGAGCTGGAGCGCGTGACCGAGAAGCTCCACCAGGTCAGCTTCTGGCCGGGTCGCGGCGGGGCCATGACCCACGCCATCTCGGGGATCAACCTGGCCCTGTGGGACCTGGCCGGGCAGGTGCTCGAGCAGCCGGTGCACGTTCTGCTGGGGGGTCGTTTCCACGAGCGGGTGCCGGTTTACGGGTCGATCCTGTTTCATCCGGTCGAGACCCTGGGCGAGCGCATCGAGCGGATGCGGGCCCGGCGGTTCCGGGCCTTCAAGGTCGGGTGGCATCCGTTCGGGGCGTCCGGCCGGCGCGAGGACGAGAAGCTGGTCCAGGCCGCCCGGAGCGCGGCCGGCGACGGCGCCACGCTCATGATCGACGCCGGCGGCAGCCGGCCCTTCTGCCCCTTCCGCCTCAAGGACGCCCTCGAACGGGCGAAAATGCTGGCCGACTACGGCGTTCACTG
>JABRVU010000096.1:0-10608 GCA_039961895.1 Phycisphaerae bacterium
CGCCCAGCCGGCCCTGACGCTCCAGGTGCAAGGCCCCGACGTCGAGCATGCCCAGCGCCACCGCCGCGACGGCCACGCCCAGCGGATCGAGCCGCCCGAGCAGCGCCACCGCGATGCCGACGTATCCGAAGCCCTCGGCGGCGTCGTCGCGCAGCAGGTGATGCACGCCGGCCACCTGCATCCCGCCGGCCAACCCGCCCAAGGCCCCCGACAGGCACATGACCCGGAATTTCACGCGGTTCACGCGGATACCCGACCACTCGGCGGCCACCGGGTTCAGGCCCGCGGCCCGCAACGCAAAGCCGGCCGTGCTCCGCCGCAGCAGGACCGAGCAGGCGCCCGCGGCCAGCAGCGCCAGCCCGAAGCCCCAATGGAAGTCAGTTCCAGTGACCAGTGGAAAGAGGCGCGCCTGCGGCGCCAGCGGCGCCGATTCGGGCGCCGCCGGGTCGTCTCCCTGGAGCGGTCCGCGGGTCAGATACTGGACCAGGTGCAGGGCGACGAAGTTCAGCAGGATGGTGCTGAGCACCAGCGGAACGCCCCGGCGGTTGTCGAGCGCGACGGCCGGCACCGCCCAGAGGGCCCCGGCTGCGGCGGACGCCACGAGGCAGGCCGCGACGAGCAGCCACCCCGGCCACGGACCGGCCGCCGTGCCGATCGCCGTCATGGCCATCGCCCCGGCCAGGTATTGCCCTTCGACGCCGATGTTCCAGGCCCCCGCTCGAAAGGCCAAGGTGACGGCCAGTCCGCAGAGCATCAGCGGCGTGGCCCGGGCCAGCGATTCGACGAAGCGGAAGCGGTCTGCAAAGGGGCCGGTGGCCAGCGCGCTCAGGATGGCCGCCGGGTTCCGGCCCAGCAGGGACATGACGCCGGCCACCAGCGCGCCGGCCGCCAGAATCGACAACGCCGACGCCAGCAGCCCCTTGCCCAGGTGAGTCCATGCGTCACGGCGGGCATCGCGCTGAACGTTCGAGGGCTCGCCCGGGCTCAGGCCCGCGGCCTCCGGCCAGGGTCCGTCGGCGGAGCGGTACGGCATTCGAGGGATCATGCCCGCCCTCCGAGCATGAGCCGGCCGATGGCGGCCCGATCGCAGGCGGGCCAGTCGGTCAGCGTCAACCGCCCGCCGTACAGGACGGCCACACGATCTGAAACCGCCAGCAGCTCGTCGAGATCGCTGTGAATCAGCAGGACGCCCGCTCCACGCCTCCGCTGGGCCAGAAGCTGGGCGAAGACGAAGCGCGCGGCGGCCACGTCCAGCCCGCGCACCGGGTTGTGGGCCACGATGACCGCCGGCTCGCCGTCCAGTTCGCGGGCCAGCACCAGCTTCTGCTGATTGCCGCCGGAGAGCTGCCGGACCGGAACCAGCGGCGAGCCGGCCCGGACGTCGAAGCGGGCCAGCCGCTCGGCCGCATGGTCACGAATCGCCCGCCGCCGCAGCAGTCCGGCGCGGGCGAAGCGCCTCGAGTGGAAAGACTTGAGCACCAGATTCTCCGCCAGCGACATGGCCGGCACCAGGGCCTGCCTGAGCCGGTCCTCGGCGACGTGAGCCAGCCCGGAGGCCGCCCGCTCGCGGACCGGCTCGCCGGTCACGTCGCGCCCGTTCAGCAGGATCCGCCCGCGATCGGCCCGCAACGTGCCCACGATAACGGCGGCCAGCACGTCCTGCCCGTTGCCTTCCACGCCGGCGACGCCCAGGATTTCGCCCGCTCGCACGGACAATCGTATATCGCACAGCGACCGCCGCGAGACCGCGTCGTAGGCATGGACGGCGTCGAGTTGCAGCACGGGTTCGCGGCCGGAAGGGGCCGGGGCGTCTCCGCGAGCCGGCAGCGGCGCGACCGCGTCGCCGACCATGAGTTCCACGATCCGATCCCGCCCCAGCCCGGCCGCGGCCCCCTGGTACACGCTCCGCCCGCGGCGCAGGATGGTCAGCTCGTCGCAGAGGCGCTCGACCTCGCCGAGCTTGTGGCTGATGAACGCGATGGCCAGCCCCTCGCGGCGGAGACGCTCCAGGGCCGCGAAAAGCTGGTCGGTCTCCTGCGGGGTGAGCACGGCGGTGGGCTCGTCCAGGATCAGCACCCGCCCGGCGCGGCTCAACGCGCGGATGATCTCGACGCGCTGCTGCTGCCCGACGCTGAGCGCCTCGACGCGGGCGGAAGGATCCACCTCCCAACCGAGTCTCCGGCCGATCGCGGCGATTTCGCCCGCCGCCTTGCGGCGGGCGCGGAACTGGCCTTGATCGCGCCGTCCGATCAGGCAGTTCTCGGCCACGGTGAGCGTGGGCACGAGCATGAAATGCTGATGGACCATGCCGATGCCGGCGGCGGCGCAGGCCGGCGGCGAACCGAAGGGCAGCTCGCGGCCGTCAACGCGGATCGAACCGGCGTCGGGGAACAGCAGCCCGGCGGCCACGCGCATGAGCGTGGTCTTGCCCGCGCCGTTCTCGCCGAGCACGCCGTGCACCGTGCCGGCCCGGAACGCGGCGCTCACGTCGGTCAGCGCCTCCAGCCCGCCGAACCGTTTCGAGATGTTGGAAAGCTTCAACACGCTGATCGCCGTCGCGTGAGATCGCCGTCCCGCCCGTCGCGTCAGGCGCCCGACAGGCTGACCTTGCCGTCGATCAGGGCCCGGCGCGCCTCCTCGACGGCGGCCTTGCAGGCGGCGGCGGTGGGCTCCCCGACCAGCTCGGCCAGCCGGGGGCTCAACACGCACTCGATGACGCCGCTGGCGACCGTCTCGGTCTGAAGGTGCGGCTTGTATTCGCCCGCCAGGACCTGCCCGGCCAGGCGCACGAAGGCCCGGTCCACGTGGATCACCGCCGACGCCAGCACCTTGCGGGTCGCGGGAGTGTCGTTCTGGTCGCGGTTGGCCCCGAAGACGAAGACCGGCCCGGCGTGGGCCTCGACGGCCTCAAAGACGCCCCGGCTGGCGGCGTCGGCGTTCTGGAACAGCACGTCGATGGGCGCGGGTTCCCGGACCTGCAACAGGGCGGCGGTTTTAGCCTTGGCCGCGGTCGAATCCTCCCACGGACGGGCCCCCTCGATGTACACCGGCTCGCGCACGGCGCCGTCGGGCTTGAAGGCCAGAAAACCCGCCCGGAAGCCGCGATAGCACAGCTCGACCGGCGGCACCGGTGCAGCAGCGATGAAGCCGACCTGGCCGGTCCGCGTAACCTTGGCGGCCATCGCCCCGCACAGGTACGCCGCCTCGCCGAGCTGATACACGATGCTGCCGAACTTCTCCTCCGGCCGGTCGTACCCGCTGACCACGAAAAAGGTCGCCGGGTACTCGCCGGCGATTTCGCGCACCACCGGGTTGAACTCGTACCCGTGGCAGATGACCAGCGCGTAGCCGTCGCGCCCGAAGTCGCGCAGCAGGGCCTTGCGCTTGGAGGCCTCGACGTTCTCGACGAAGCTGACCGGCTCGGCGAGCCGCAGTTCCCGTTCCACGCGGGCGGCGGCCTCCCTGGCGCTGTAGTTCCACCCGCCGTCGGCGGTCGAACCGGGCGCCACCACGGCCACGCGAAAAACCTTCGCCTTCGCCGGGGCGCTCGAGGCGCCGCGGTCGCAGGCCGGGGCCAGCGCCAGGAACAGCAGCATCACGATCGAAAAGTGCTTCATCTCATCGCCCCGCGCAGTTCTCGCCCAGCAGCACCATCGCCTCCGAGCGGGTGCGGGCGTCGGACTTGCACAGCCCGCGCAGGGCGGAGGTGACCATCACGCTGCCGGCCTTCTTCACTCCGCGGCAGGTCATGCAGGTGTGGGTGGCCCGCAGCACGACGGCCACGCCCTTGGCGTCCAGCCGCTCGGCCAGGATGTCCGCGATCTGGTTGGTCAGCCGCTCCTGGACCTGCGGACGACTGGCGAAGGCGTCGATCACCCGGGCCAGCTTGGAGATGCCCACGATCTTGCCCCGGGGCAGATAGGCCACGTGGGCCATGCCCTCGAAGGGCATGAGATGATGTTCGCAGAGCGAGTGGAAGGCCACGTCGCGCAGGACGACCATCTCGTCGTATTCCTCGGTGAACAGCGTGTTCAGGTGGGCGGCCGGATCGTCGCGCAGCCCGGAGAACAGGTCGGCGTACATGCGGGCCACGCGCATGGGGGTCTTCTGGAGCCCCTCGCGCTGGGGGTCCTCGCCGACGGCCAGGAGGATTTCGCGCACCGCGGCGGCGATGCGCTCCAGGTCCACCCCACGGGTGGTGGCTGCGTCTCTCGACAAGGTCGTCTCCTTCCAGGCTCCGGCCGGCCCTGGGCCGCCGGCATTATAGTTGTCCCGCGGGCCGCTGCGTAGCCCGCCCCGGCTTGCGTCGCCGGCCGGTCGGCTTACTGTAATGCGTCTGAAACGGGCCGGAGGCGTCAGGCCCGTCGGGAGCCGGAAACCATGCGCATCGTGCTGTCGCTGTTGTGGGCGCCGCTTCTGGCCGGCGCCGTCCGCGACGAAGGCCGGATCGACCTCAAGGAATTCGGGCGGATCGTGCGCTACGAGGGCGAGGACCCGGCCACGCTCGAGGTCCGCTCCGTCGAGCAGGGCATCGACGGATGGCCGCCCTGGCGCCTGCCCGATGGGCAATACGCCATCGGCCTGGAGTTCGACGAGCCGCGCGATATCGCCGAGGTCGGCATCGAGTTCCGCCACGCCATCGCCGACCGCAACCGCATCCAGGTGCAATACTGGCGGCGGCACTGGCCCACCGAGAAGACCGGGGGATGGGCCCCGGTGGACGACCCCTTTCACGGCGAATGGACCACGGTCAAGGCCGATACCTGGGCCGGCGACCGGAACGTCAACTTCGCCTTCCGCCCGCTCGACGAGGAACTGCCCGGCAAGGGGCTGCCGGCGGTCCGCTACCGGCGGACCTACCGGCTGCGGTTCCTGCTGGGGCGGCGCGAGCTGCCCGCCGTCCGATTCCTGCACGCCTACGGGCCCCATCCGCCGGCCGAGGACGTGTTCGACGTCCGGCTCGAATCCGGCGGCGCCATCCGCGTGCCCCTGGACGTGTCCGTGGTCAACGGCTACCTCCTCGAACCCTTCAGCAAAGTGCCCAAGACCTTCGTCCAGGTGGACGGAGAGCCGATCGTGCTGAAAGTGCGTCACGCCCGCGACGACCTGGAGTCGCCGACCCGAACCATCGTCACGCTGCGCGACGCGCGGAATGAGCAGCAGGGGATGTCATTCGTGCCGGCCGAGGCCGTCCGCTTCGGCGAGATTCGCGTCCCGTCGCTGGGCGTGACCATCAGGCATCGCGGTTCGTCCGCCTCCAGGCCGGCCGCCTCGGCCGCGGTCACCGGACGATCGGTCTTCGACCGCGTCGCCGCCGAGCCGGAACAGTCCTTCGAGCGGGCCCGGCGGGAACTGCCCGAGCTGGACCCGCGAGCGGGGTTGTACATCCCGCTGGGTCCGCCCCTGGCCCGCCAGGAGATCGCCGTGCGCTATGACGGCAGCACGGAGATCAACGCCAGCGCCCTCAAAGTCCCCGCCGACGATGGCCGACCGGGCCGCTGGCGCCACCTGCTGCAACTGCGCACCGGCGATCCGCCGGTCGATCAGGCCGCCGGAGGAAGCATCACCCTCCGCCGCCTGGACGGCTGTCTGCCGGTGGTCATTCAGACCTGGCAGGTCAGCGGGGTGACGTATGAACAGACCAGCGTGGCCACCTATCTGAAGGGCGAGCCGGCCCAGCCGCGCGGAGATGAGGAAGTGGTGCTCCTGTGCCGGCTGAAAATCACCAACGGCGCGCAGACCCCGCGCCCGGCGGGGCTGCGGCTGACCTGGCGGCCGCGGACGCCCATGAAACCCGACGAAGGGCTCCTGATCGAGGACGGCTTCGTCCGCCTGGCCGGGCCTCAGCCCGACCGCCCGGGCGATTATCTCTACTATGCGAAGGGAGGCTTCCACGCCGAGCCCTCCGCGCAGGGCAAGCCCATCGACACGCTGGCCTGGAAGGATGAGCTTGGCTCCGGCCAGGAGGCGGTCTTCGAGTGGCGCGTGCCGTTCGGAATACCCTCCAAGGAGAAGAAGCCCGAGCTGGCCGGTCTCGATTTCGACCGGGTGGTCGCGCATGAGACCGACCGCTGGCGGAAGTTGCTGGCCCAAGCCGCCGGTTTTCACGTGCCCGATCCGCTGCTCAACGATTTCTACAAGGCGACGCTGGTCAACCTGTGGATATCGGCCGACCGCGATCCGTTCAACGGGATGGAGGTGCTGCCGGCCGGCACCTTCGGCTACAACGTCTGCCTCAACGAGTCGTGCATCCAGGTCCGCTCGCTGGACCGCCGTGGCTTGCACGCCGATGCCCGGCGGTATCTCGACGCCATGCTCAGGGGTCAGTCCACCCAGGGGCTCCACGGGCGCTTCACCGACAAGGAGGGCGTCTTTCTCGGGATGCCCACTCAGACCGGCAACTACCAGACCTTCAACTATAACCTCGATCACGGTTTCACGCTCTGGACGCTGGCCGAGCATTACCGCTTCACCCGCGACCGCGACTGGCTGGCACGGGTGGCCGCGGCGCTGGTGGCGGCGTGCGACTTCGTCACCCGCCAGGCGGCCTGGAAGCCCGGCTCGAACACGCTGACGGCCGATGACCGGTACTGGGGCATCGGCCTGCTGCCGCCGGGGCACCTCGAGGACCCGCCCGAGTGGCTCTGGTGGTTCGCGGTGAACGCCTACGCCTGGCGTGGGATGCAGGCGGCGGCCGAGGTCTTGGGCGAGATCGGCCATCCCGACGCGGTCCGGCTGGCCGGTGAGGCCCGCTCGTTCGGCGACAACCTCCGCCGGTCCTGCAAAGAGGCGATGATCCGGGCGCCGGTGGTCCGGCTGCGCGACGGCAGCTACGTGCCCTTCCAACCCACGCGGAGCCGGCTGCGCGGGCGCGACGCGGGCTGGATCCGGGACGCGCTCTACGGGCCCATCCACCTGATCGAATGCGGCATCTACCCGCCCGGTTCGCCCGAGGCCGAGTGGATTCTGCGCGACGCCGAGGACAACGTCTTCATTGGCGCCGAGCGCGGCTACAAGCTGGACGACTTCGAGGCCCAGTGGTTCTCGTGGGGGGGTATGACCTTGCAGCCCAACCTGCTGCCCGTGCCGGCGGTCTACCAGGATCGCGGCCTGCGCAAGCACGCCGTCCGGGCCTTTTACAACACGCTTTGCGCCAGCGTCTACGCCGACGCGCGCAGCTTCGCCGAGTGGGTGCCCCGGCCGGGCACGCCCGGCGGACCGATGTTCAAGCCCCCGGACGAATGCGCCTTCGTCGTCTGGATGCGCGATCTGCTGATCCGCGAACACGACGACGAGCTGGACCTGTTGTCCGGCGTGCCGGCCGACTGGCTCCGCGGCGGCGAGCCCATCGTCCTCACCGGAGCCCCGACCTGGTTCGGTCCGATGGACCTGCGCGTCACGACGCGGGCCGACGGACGCGAACTGGCCGTCGAGTACACCGGCCCCACGCGCCATCCGCCCCGCTGGATCCGCGTGCACGCCGGGACCCCGGGACGGATCCGCGACGTGACCCTCGACGGGGGGCGCTGGACCCAGTTCGACGCGGCCACCGGTGTCATCGAGCTGCCCGGCAAGACCGCCCAAGCGAGGCTGGTGGTGACCTACTGATGATGACGGCGATGGACGGCCCGACGCTTTCGACGTGGACTCCCCAAGACCTGCGCGAACCGCGGGTGCGCGTGGGGGTGGTGCTGCCGGCCGACCGGATGCACGCGATCCGCATGGTCCTGCCCGCGGCGCCCTGCCGTATTCTGCTGGACGGGCGGGAAGTCGGCGCCACCGTCGCCGGCGAGGCCGAGGTGCGCGCGGATGAGGCCGGCGTGATCCTGGAGGGCGCGAAAGGACGCATCGGCCCCGGAACCGTGCTCGCGCTGGAACCCGCCCGCCACCGGCGCTTGCGGCACGGCGAGGGCGTCGAGCTTCGCGGGCTGATCACCGGGCGCGGCTTTCACTGGCAGAAGCGCGTCGCCCTGACGCTGCCCGGGGCGCTCGAGTTCCACCCCGCCGACGAGGGGTTGCTGGTCGTCAACGTGCTGCCGCTCGAGGACTACCTGGCCTGCGTGCTGACCAGCGAAATGAGCGGGGCCTGCCCGCTCGAGTTCCTCAAGTCCCAGGTGCTGGTGGCCCGCTCGTGGGTGCTGGTGCACAGCGAGGACAAGCATCCGGGCCTGCCCATCGACCGCTGCAACGACGACTGCTGCCAGCGCTACCAGGGGACGAGCTTCCTGACCGACTCGGCCGTCCTGGCGGTCGCGGGCACGCGCGGGCGGGTCATCTGCCACTCGGGCGGCGGCATCCTCGACGCCAACTATTCGAAGAGCTGCGGCGGGGTGATCGAGGCCCCCGAGTTCCTCTGGGGCGCGCCCAAGCCCGGCCAGCGCGCCGCCGTCGACGCCCCCCCCGCTGCGCCCGAGCACCGCTTCCTGCCCGTCACCGAGGCGAACCTGGCGGAGTATCTGGCCGGCGACTGGATCAGGCGCTCGGAAGTCTATTGCAGCCCGTCGGTGGTTCCCGAGGAGACGCTTCCGCGATACCTGGGCGGCGTCGATGAGGGCGGGGCGTATTTCCGATGGAAGCTGCGCCACCGGCGCGAGGACCTCGAGCGGCTGCTGCGCAAGAAGGTATTGGCCCGCCGGCCGCACGGGCAGGCGCCGCTGGAACGGCTGACCGCCCTGCGGCCGTTGCGCCGGGGACGTTCCGGCCGGGTGATCGAGCTGGAGGTCGGCTACCTCGACCCGCAAGGCCGGCCCGCCGTCCTGGTCATTCACGATCAGTATCACATCCGCGACGCCCTGCACGAGAAGTTTCTGTTCAGCAGCGCGTTCGCGGTCGAGGCGGAGCCCGACGGCCGCGGCGGGGTCGCCGCCTTCACCCTCACCGGCGCCGGCTGGGGCCATGGCGCGGGCCTCTGCCAGATCGGGGCCCTGGGCATGGCCCTGCGCGGACACGATGCCGAGGCCATCATCCATCACTATTTCGATGGCGTGGTCATGAGGGCCTGCTACCCGTAGTCCCCGCCCCCTCCATCCTCATCGTCGCAGACCCTGGCGGGCCCCCGGGCCGCGGACCACCCGACCGGGCCTGGCCCCGGTGTGCTCGCCGTCCTTGAGCACCTGCACGCCGTTGACGAACACGTGGACCACGCCGGTCGCGTACTGGTGCGGCTGCTGAAAGGTCGCGTGGTCCTGGATGGTGGCCGGGTCGAAGACCACCACGTCGGCGTAACAGCCGGGGGCGAGCCGCCCGCGGCGGTCGAGCTTGAGGTTGCCCGCCGGAAGCGACGTCAGCCGCCGGACGGCCTCCTCCAGCGGGATCAGCTTCTCGTCGCGCACGTACCTGCCCAGCAGACGGGCGAACGAGCCGTAGGCCCGCGGATGCACGTTGGTGTTCAGGAACAGTCCCTCCGGAGCCAGCGAACCGGAGTCCGAGCAGAAGCTGACCCAGGGCAGGGTGATCTCCCGCCGGACGTTGTCCTCGGACATGGTGAAGAAGACGGCCTCGACCCGGCTGTCGTCCTCGATGACCAGGTCCATGGCCGTCTCCTCGGGCGATCGGCCGCGCTGTGCGGCGACCTCGGCCAGGGTCTTGCCCACCAGGTGCCGCAGGGCCTTGTTGCGGAACGAAACCAGCAGGATGTTGTCGGCCTTGCTGGCCTCCTTGAGCATGTTGGTCCAGGACTTGTCGGACTGGCGCATCTCGCGGATGACGCGCTCCCGGATGGCCGGGTCCTTGAGCCGCCGGATCCACTGCTCATGGCCGCCCTCCTGCACCCACGGGGGCATGATGGCGCTTAAGCCCGTGCCGCTGGCGTGATAGGTGTACATGTCGGCGGTGACGTGAAGGCCCTCGGCCCGGGCGGCCTCGATCCGCCGGATCAGTTCGTCGATCTTGGGCCAGTTGTCGCGGCCGGCGACCTTGAGGTGATAGATCTCCGAGCGGATTTTCGCCTCGCGGGCGATGGTCAGGAACTCGTCCAGGGCCTCGAACAGCTCGTTGCCCTCGCTGCGGATGTGGGAAATGTACATGCCGTCGTAGCTGGCCGCCACCTTGGCCAGGGCGATCAGCTCCGCGGTGTCGGCATAGAAGGCCGGGGCGTAGATCAGCGAAGTAGAGACGCCCATCGCCCCCTCCTCCATCGCCTGGGCCAGCAGGGCCTTCATGCGCTCCAGCTCGGCGGCGGTGGGCTTGCGGTCGGCGTGGCCGATCTCATGCTCGCGCAGCGTGGTGGCGCCCACGAACGAGGCGATGTTGCAGGAGACGCCGCGCCGGACCAGCCAGTCGAGATATTCCCCCAGGGTGGTCCACTCGAGTTCGTACTGGATGTCCTCCTGGCGCTTGCGGTAGTGCTGTTTCATGGCCGGGCTCAGCGGGCCCATGGAGTGGCCCTCGCCCATGACCTCGAGGGTGACGCCCTGGCGGATGTCGCTCTGCGATCGGCCGTCGTGGATCAGCGTCTCCACCGCCCAACTGAGCATGTTGATGAAACCGGGAGCGACCGCCAGTCCGCCGGCATCGATCTCGACGCGGCCGCTCGCGCCGGCCAGCAGCTCGCCGACCGCCGCGATGGTGTCCCCCTTGACGGCCACCCCGCCCTTCGTGCCCGGGGCC
>JABRVU010000097.1:0-12500 GCA_039961895.1 Phycisphaerae bacterium
TCGAGGCCGAGATGGCTTTGCTGGGCTCGATGATGCTCAGCCGCGACGCCATCGGCGACGTCCTGCCCATCATCCATCGCAACGAATCGGAGCGCTTCTACCGCCCCGATCACCGCAAGATCTTCGAGACCCTGGTCGATCTCTACGACCGCGGCGAGCCCATCGACCTGATCACCTTCCGCAACGAGATCACCCGCCGCGGGCTGCTCGAGGAGATCGGGGGGGTGGACTACATCGTGCAGCTCGCCGAGTCCGTGCCCTCGCCGGTGCACGCCGAGCACTACGCCCGCATCGTCTGCGACAAGGCCCAGCTCCGCGAGCTGATCGCGGCCAGCGGACGGATGATGGAGGAAGCCTACCGCCAGGGCGACGACGCCCGCGAGATCCTGGACCGGGCCGAGCAGATCCTCTTCCAGGTCACCGACCAGCGCATCACCGAGCAGGCCGCCCAGCTCCGCGACTACCTGGCCGACATCTTCCGGCAGATCGAGTCGCGCGACGGGCATTACATCACCGGCGTGCCCTCGGGCTTCATCGAACTCGACGACATGATGAGCGGGATGCAGAACGGCGAGATGATCGTGATCGCGGCCCGCCCCTCGATGGGCAAGACCGCGATCGGGCTCAACATCGCCGAGCACGTGACCGCCCGGGCCGGCAAGCCGGCGGCGTTCTTTTCCATGGAGATGAGCAAGCAGGCCATCGCCCAGCGGCTGCTCTGCTCGCGCGGGCGGGTGGATTCGCACAAGCTCCGCCGGGGCATGCTCAGCGAGTTCGAGATTCAGCAGCTGGCCGCCGCGGTCGGCGAGCTGGAGAACTGCCCGCTGTACATCGACGACACGCCGGGCATGAGCGTGCTGGAGCTGCGGGCCAAGGCCCGGCGGCTGCGGGCCCGCTACCACATCGAGGCCGTCTTCGTCGATTACCTCCAGCTCATGCGCTCGCCGGCCCACAGCGAGAACCGCCAGCAGGAGGTGGCCGAGATCAGCCGGGGGCTCAAGGCCCTGGCCCGCGAGCTGCACATCCCGGTCATCGTCATGGCCCAGCTCAACCGCAACCCCGAGGGCCGCACCGACAACCGCCCGCGGATGAGCGACCTGCGCGAGTCGGGCAGCATCGAGCAGGACGCCGACGTGGTGCTGCTCCTGCACCGCGAGGAATACTACAAGGGCGAGAACTGCCCCGAGGAGCTCAAGAACGTCGCCGAGGTCATCATCGCCAAGCAGCGCAACGGCCCGGTGGGGACGGTCAAGCTCTTCTTCAACCAGGCCCTGACGCGGTTCGACAACCTGTCGATGGGCGGCGAGCCGGGTTACGTGCCCAGCGCGGTCTACAGCAACGACGGGCCGGGCCTGGCCGCCGAGGAGCCGGCCCCGTTCTGACACGGGCGGCGGAGGCGGGAACGCCGGTGGAACCACGATCATGCGGCTGGGCCTTTTCGCCAAGACCTTCGTTCGCCCGACGCTCGAGGCCGTGTTCGACGCGGTCCGGGACAGCGGGGTGAGCTGCGTGCAGTTCAACCTGGTCAGCGCGGGCCTGGCCTCGATGCCCGAGGAGATCGACCCCGGCCTGGCCGAGCGCATCCGGCTGGCCGCTTCAAGCCGCGGGATCGAGCTGGCGGCCGTCTCGGGCACGTTCAACATGATCCACCCCGATCCGCGGCAGCGGCAGGCGGGGCTGCGTCGGCTGGCCGTTCTGGCCGAAGCCTGCCGGCGCATGGGCACGTCGGTCATCACCCTCTGCACCGGCACGCGCGACCCGGAGGACATGTGGCGGCACCATCCGGCCAACGATTCGCCGCGGGCCTGGGCCGACCTGCTCGAGACCCTGTCGGCGGCGCTGCGCATCGCCGATGACGCCGGCGTGACGCTGGCCTTCGAGCCGGAGGTCGCCAACGTGGTGGACTCGGCGCCCAAGGCCCGCCGGCTGCTCGATGAGCTGCGCTCGGAGCGATTGAAAGTCGTGATGGACGGGGCTAACCTGTTCCACTCAGGCGAGCTGCCGCGGATGAGCGAGATTCTCGAGGAGGCCTTCGCGCTGCTGGCCGGCGACATCGTGATTGCTCACGCCAAGGATTTGAGCCGTGACGGCCAGGCCGGCGACCTGCCCGCCGGGCAGGGCTTGCTCGATTACGACCGCTACCTGGGGCTCATGCGGCGATACCGGTTCGACGGACCGCTCATCCTGCACGGGCTGACCGAGTCGCAGGTGCCCGGCTGCCTCGCGTTCGTGCGGGCGAAGCTGGCCTGACGGCTCGGGACGGCGAACGTCGCGTCCGCCTTGGCGCACCGTCCTTCCCGTACCGGGCGGAGACGGCATCAGACGCCGCGTGCGGTCGATCTTCTCCGGCCGCGAGCAGGCGGCAAGGCAAGCGAAAGCTGATCCCGATGCCCCACTTCACCCACGATGGCCTTCCGTTTCACTACCTGGAATCAGGCGCGGGAACCCCGTTCGTGTTTCAGCACGGCCTGGGCGCGGACGCGAGCCAGCCGCTGGGTCTGTTCCGTCCGCCGGCGGGCGTGCGCCTGTTGTGCTTCGACTGTCGGGCCCACGGGCGGACGCCGGTCGGGGATGAAAACAAGCTGGGGTTCGTGACCCTCGCCGACGATCTGGCCGCTTTCCTCGATCACCTCGGCCTGGAGCGGGCCGTCATCGGCGGCATCTCGATGGGCGCCGGCGTGGCCGTCAACTTCGCGCTGCGCTATCCGCGGCGCGTGCGGGGGCTGGTGCTCTCGCGTCCGGCGTGGCTGGCCGGGCCCAAGCCCGAAACGGTCCGCTGGTGCGCCACCATCGCACGGCTGATCCGCGAGCACGGCCCGGCCCGCGGCAAGGAGGCTTTTCTGCTCACGCCCGACTACGCCGAGGCCCGGCGCGAATCGCCGGACGTGGCCGCGTCCGGGTTGCGGCAGTTCGACGACCCGCGCGCGGTCGAGACCGTCGCCCGGCTGGAGCGCATCCCGCCCGATGCACCGTGCCGCAGCCTGGACGAGCTGGCCGCGATCGCGGTGCCCACGCTGGTCCTGGCCCATCACCAGGATCCCGTCCATCCGTTCGCGTACGGGCAGGCCCTGGCGGCGGCCATCCCGGGTGCGGTGCTGCGCGAGATCGCTTCCAAGTCGGTCAGCGTCGAAAGGCACACCGCCGACGTGCAGAGACACATAGAGACCTTCCTCCAGGAGTTGCCGGATTAAAGCCCGTTCCCAAACCCGTGCGGAACCGGCTGGATGTCGACCCCGCCCAGTGGTTTGGGGGCGGGCTCTTCCCCGGCGTCGCGTGAGGCCGCGCCGGGGTCAAGCCTCCGCCGCCTTCCAGCCGTAAGTGACGTACTGGCTCTCGAAGCCGCCGTCGGCGTAGAGATCGACCACCGCGTAACCGGCGTCGCATTCCTGGTAGAGCCCCTTCCACCATCCGCCGCAGACCGCCCCGTTGCACAGGTAGGTCACGCCCAGGTAATCCACGCGGTCCACCAGGTGGATGTGGCCGCTGAGGCACAGCTTGACGTTGGGATGTTTGACGAACAGGTCCTTGATCCGGCGGGCGTCGATGTGCATCCAGGCCCCGGGCACCACCCAGTCGCCGGATTTTTCGGCGTCGCCGTCGAAATACGCCGAGGCCGACAGGATGGGAATATGCGAGAGCACCAGGACGGGTAGGGCGGGGTCGGTGCGTTTGAGGTCATCGGCCAGCCACTCGAACTGCTCCTCATCGAGCCGGCCCTTGTATCCGTTTTCGGTGACGAAGGTGCTGTCCAGCACGATGAAGTGCCAGCCGGCCCTCTCGAAGCTGCGGTAGCGGGTCTCGAGCCCGCAGACTTCCAGGGCCCACTTCTTGCCATAGAGCGGCTCGGAGCCGGTGGTCTTGCTGTCCTTCTTGTGGATGCCCCAGACGTCGTGGTTGCCGATGCAGTGTTCGACGGGCAGCCCGTTCTCGGCCTTGAGTACGCGCTGAAAGAGGTCCCATTGCAGGCGGGTGCGGGCCTCATCGGCGCCGCTGGAATCCATGACCAGGTCTCCGCCGGTAAAGATGACGTCGGGGCGGTCCCTGAGCGACTGGACGTGATGCAGGCAGGCGGCCATGCCTTCGCCGCCCTTGCGTTCCGGCTGGACGTGGATGTCGGTCAGGTGGGCGATGCGCAGAACGCGCTTTGCCGACCGAGCGGGCGTCGGGACGGCGGCCCGGGCCGTGGGAACCGGCAGCGCCCCCGCCGCGGCGCCGGCCACGGCCGTCCGCATCAACCCGCGACGCGACAGTAGCGACGACTCGTGCTGCATGGTCAAACCTCCCATTCGTTTCCTTCCATCTTGGGCGGATACGCAGAATGAAGCAAACAACTGGCACCGGTTGGAATCCAATGCACCCGGGTTCGTGATTCCGCGACTTGGCTCCGGCTCTTTTCCATGAAACCTCGTTCCCGGCTCACGTGTTCCGCCCCTTGAGCCGTTCCTGCCAGGCCTTGATGGCCGCCCAGGCGCCTTCGGGAGTGAGCCTGACCAGATCGGTTTTGGCGACCGCGTCCACCACTTCGTCGGCCGGGTCGGCGAAAAGCTGCATCTGGATGTGGGCGTCCCTGCGGGTTCGGCGGGCGGCGCGGGCCGGGGCCCGGCGGGTGGCCGAGAAGTTGGCCTCCAGTTCGGCCAGCAGGTCGCGGCTGCGGCGGATGACCTCCGGCGGAACGCCGGCCAGCTTGGCCACGTGCACGCCGTAACTGCGGTCGGTGCCCCCGCGCACGATGCGGTGCAGGAAGACGATCTCGTCCTGCCACTCGCGGACGGCCACGTTGTAATTGACCACTCCGGCCATGTACTGCTCGAGCTGGGTCAGTTCGTGGTAGTGCGTGGCGAACAGGCACCTGCAGCCGACGTTGGCGACCAGGTGCTCGGCGATGGCCCAGGCCAGCGAGAGCCCGTCGAAGGTGCTGGTGCCGCGCCCGAGTTCGTCGATGATGACCAGGCTGCTGGGCGTGGCGTTGTTGAGGATGTTGGCGGCCTCGGTCATCTCGACCATGAAGGTGGACTGCCCGCGGGTGATCTCGTCGGAGGCCCCGATGCGGGCGAAAATGCGGTCGGCTGGGCCGAGCCTCATGCGGGCGGCGGGCACGAAGCACCCGGTCTGGGCCAGCAACGTCAGCAGGGCGACCTGGCGGATGTAGGTGCTCTTGCCGGCCATGTTGGGGCCGGTGAGGATGGCCAGAATCTCCGATCTTGGATTGTGGACTTTGGGTTTTGGTTCTTCCGGCTCGCCCGGCGAGTCGAACAGAATAGGCGCGGTCGATTCGCTGAATCCTGCATCCTGAACCCTGAACCCCAGCACGCAGTCGTTGGGCACGAATTTCTCGGCCAGGGTCTGTTCCAGGACCGGGTGGCGGCCGTCGCGAATCTCCAGGACCGGCTCGTCGGCCAGCTCGGGGCGGACGTAGCGACGCTCGTCGGCCAGGGCGGCCCAGCCGGCGATCACGTCGAGTTCGGCGACCGCGGCGGCCAGCTCCTGCAAGGCCGGGATGCGCTCGGCGGCGTGCCGGCGGACGCGGTTGAACAACTCCTCCTCCAGCAGGCGTATCCGGTCCTGGGCGGACAGCACCTCCGCCTCGTGTTTCTTGAGCTCCTCGGTGATGTAGCGCTCGGCGTTTTTCACCGTCTGGCGGCGGACGTATTCGGGCGGAACCCGGTCGCGATGCAGATGGGTGATCTCGATGTAATAGCCGAAGACCTGGTTGTACCCGACTTTCAGCGACGGGATGCCGGTGCGCCGGATTTCGCGGGCCTGGAACTCGGCCAGCCATTGCCGCCCGTTGGTGCCGATCGAGCGCAGGCGGTCCAGCTCGGCGTCGAAGCCGTCGGCGATGATCCCGCCTTCGTTGAGCACCACCGGTGGGTCGGGATGCAACGCCGTGGTAAGGAAATCGCCCAGCTCGCGCAGGCCGCTCAAGGAGGTGCACCGCAGACGCAGAAACGGGGGGAGATCGTGGTTGGTTTCCGGTTTCTGGTTTCTGGATCCTTGTTCCTGCTCGTCGGTGCGTCGTAGGCCGGGCGAGGCACCGCTGGACGGGGTCGGCAGCGGCGTGCCGGCGATGGCATCGGGGTCATCGAGACGGCGGTCGCGTTCTCCTGCCTCGGTGGAACCGCGTGGGCCGGGGCAAGCGGCCTCGCGTTCAATCCGTGATCCGCCCTTCTCTACTCCACCGTCCCAGACACCCGCCCCCGCGTCCCGCGTATCAAAGCTCAACCCTGAATCCTGGCCCCTGAACCCGGTCCGCAGCAGCTCGCAGATCTGATCGACCTGAAGCAGGGCGCGGCCCAAGGCCAGCAGGTCGCGCGGCGAGGCCCGGTTGACTCCCAGACGCGAGGTGATCCGCTCGACGTCGGCCAGCTGGCGAAGCCGGCCCCGGAGAAGCTGGAGGTGGGTGCGGTCGGCCAGCAGGGCGGCGACGGCTTCCTGGCGTTCCTGGATGGCCCGGGGCTTGCGCAGAGGGGCAGCCAGCCAGCGGCGCAGGCAGCGGGCCCCCATCGCCGTGCAGGTGCGATCGACGGCCGCCACCAGCGATCCGGACGACGTCCCCCCGCGCAGCGTCCGCTCGATCTCCAGCGCCCGCCAGGTGGACTGGTCGATGGCCACGTAATCGTCGGCCAGGCGGCGGGCCAGGCGGGTGATGTGCCGCAGGGCGGTCTTCTGGGTCTCGGTCAGATAGTCGATCACCGCGGCGGCGGAGCACAGCGAAGCGTCCATCCCCCTAAAGCCGAAGCCTTCCAGCGTGGTGACGCCGAAGTGTTTGCGCAGGCGCTGCTCGGCCTGAAAGGGCTCGAACAGATAGGCGGGTCGACGGGTCACGACCAGCCCGGGAACCGGCGAATCCGGGCCGCGCAACCGGGAGACCAGGCCGGCCAGCGGGTCTTCGCTGTCGATGCGCGACTCGGGCAGGAGCAACTCGGCCGGCGAGAGCCGGACGAGTTCGTCAAGCAACTCCCGTTCGCCGAGCGACTGCACCCAGAAAGCGCCGGTAGAGAGCTCCAGACCGGCCAGGCCGATCCGCTCGCCGTCACGGCACACGCAGCAGAGATAGTTGTCGGCACGCTGTTCGAGCAGATTGTCTTCGGTCAGCGTTCCGGGCGTAACGATGCGGACCAGCTCGCGCTTGATGACGCCCTTCGCCTGGCGCGGGTCTTCGACCTGTTCGCTGATGGCCACCTTGAACCCGGCCCGGACCAGCCTGTTGAGATAGGAGTCGAGGGCGTGGTAAGGGATGCCGGCCAGAGGGATGGCGCCGTCGCCCTTGGAGCGGCTGGTGAGTGTCAACCCCAGCACGCGGGCGGCGGTCCGGGCGTCATCGTAGAACAGCTCGTAGAAATCCCCCATCCGAAAAAGCAGCAAGGCGTCCGGAACCTGGGCCTTCTGCTCGGCATATTGGCGCATGGCCGGGGTGAGCATATCGGCGGAAGCAGCGGCGGATGAGGCGGTTCGAGACGTCGTCATGACTGAAGTCCGCTTCAGAATGTACGCCAATCCGCGCTTGCGGGAAAGAGGGGACCAAAAACAGCAGACTTGCCTTTTGCACGAGAACGCCCGCTCAGTCTTATTCGTAAAATATTGCAAAAAATAATCTTATGACCATAGCAGCCGTTCGGCAAACCCTATGGAACCGGCCGGGAGGGCCCTGGCGGACTGCTAGAGTTGGCGGGTTGACAAACCCGGCCCGGGTATTAGACTACAATGCCAAGGGTGGGGAGCAGGACTTGGCCTTGTGGGAGGTGCAGCCGTTTGAAGGCGAAAACCGATCGAAGCCGATATAGGGTTCTGGCGACATAGGCTGGCAGAAGCACGCGACGGTCCTTGACGACCACCGGCGGCCTGCTGGTGGTTTTTTTGTCGGTGGAACCGGGGAAGTCGAATCGAGGCCGTCGGAAGGTGTGGGGCTCGTAGCTCAGTTGGTTAGAGCGCGTCGCTGATAACGACGAGGTCAGAGGTTCGACTCCTCTCGGGCCCAGTGTGCGGAGCACACTGAGAGACGTAGAGTCGCGGCGAGCCGAGGCGGCCAGGCACCGCCGCGGATCATCCGTTTTGCTCTACTCTTCTTTCGGCCCCTTGCGGGGTGCCGAGGGGCCGTAGCTCAATCGGGAGAGCGCCTGGTTTGCAACCAGGAGGTTGACGGTTCGAGCCCGTTCGGCTCCAGTGAGAACAGCGAGAATCGTCGGTTTTCCGTCGGCGGCGATATGCGGCTTGGCCTCGCGGTGGCGGTGATCATCCCGAGGCGCGGGTGCGCCGCCCAGAGTCGTGGCGACTTCTGGTGGCTGGTGGGTAGCCGACGGGACGGGAGCTGAAAAAAATTGCGAACCTGAGCCGGTCGGGCTTGACAAACCCGATCAGGACATTAGGATTACGGGGCTCCGGGTGAAGTTGGGTGCAACGCCGGTCTTGGCCGGCGGGCTCCCGGCGGGCCCGGAACCCAGTGCGACGCTCTTTGACAAGCGAATACGTGGAGAAGACATCCGGCGGCGGCGGGACGAGCTCCCGCGCCGGGCGGATGCGTACGCAGGTAGAAAGCAATCTCACAGAGGTGAATCTCTTGAGCGTGGGAAGCGCCCGGGGCGCGCGAGCGCGCCGGAAGCTTTCCTGCGAAGGCGCAACAGATGCGCCGAAGGTGCCTTGAAGCGAGCGGGTGACGGGCGGACAGTCCGTCATCCATGCGATCAAGTTACTAAGGGTGCATGGTGGATGCCTTGGCGTCGAGAGGCGATGAAGGACGTTGTAGGCTGCGATAAGCTCCGGGGAGCTGCCAAACGAGCGTTGATCCGGAGATCTCCGAATGGGGAAACCCGGCACCACTTCGCAAGAAGATGGTGTCACGGCGGGCTGAATGCATAGGCCCGTTCGAGCGAACCCAGGGAACTGACACATCTCAGTACCTGGAGGAGAAGAAATCAACCGAGACTCCGTCAGTAGCGGCGAGCGAACGCGGACCTAGCCCAAACCGGTCTTCGGACCGGGGTTGCGGAGCCGAGAGCGGTTACAAAGGCATTGTCAGCGGAAGCGCTTGGAAAGGCGCACCACAGAGGGTGACAGTCCCGTACGCGACGACAACTGCCCCGCGTTGATCGGATTTCCAGAGTAGCACGGAGCTCGTGAAACTCCGTGTGAAGCCGGGGGGCCCACCCTCCAAGGCTAAGTACTCCTCGACGACCGATAGTGAACCAGTAAGGTGACTGAAAGGTGGAAAGAACCCCTACTAGGGGAGTTATAAGAACCTGAAACCATGTACCTACAAGCAGTCGGAGCCCGGTGCCGTGCTTGCACGGCCGGGTGACGGCGTACCTTTTGCATAATGGACCGGCGAGTTACCTTCAGCGGCCCGGGTTAAGCACTTCCGGTGCGGAGCCGTAGCGAAAGCGAGTCTGAACAGGGCGACCATGTCGTTGGAGGTAGACCCGAAACCAGGTGATCTACCCATGGACAGGTTGAAGTGCCCGTAAAAGGGTGCGGAGGACCGAAGCCGTGAACGTTGAAAAGTTCTGGCATGAGCTGTGGGGAGGAGTAAAAGTCTAATCAAACCTGGAGATATCTGGTTCTCCTCGAAATGTCTTTTGGGACAGCCTCGAGACAACTACGTTGCGGGGGTAGAGCTACTGAATGAAACGCGGGAGCCACCAGCTTGCCGCCTTCAATCAAACTCCGAATACCGCAGCGACTATCTCGGGAGTGAGTCCGTGGGGTCAATCTTCACGGACGAAAGGGGAATAACCCAGCTCGCCTGCTAAGGTCCCCAATTCACGCTCAGTGCATAAGGAAGTTTGGCTTCCGAGACATCGGGGATGTTGGCTTAGAAGCAGCCACCATTTAAAAAGTGCGTAACAGCTTACCCGACGAGAAACCAAGCGCCGATAATGAACGGGACTAAGCGTGAAACCGAAGCAGCGGACTCTAGAGGCTGGAAACCAGAGACCAGCAGCCGGGCCCGACGACGGACGTCGGGGCGCGTGCTGGTTTCCAGTTTCCGGCCTCTAGCGTGGTAGAGGAGCGTTGATCGGCAGATACAGGCCATACCGTGAGGAGTGGTAACGGGCCGATCAAGCGATAATGCCGGTATGAGTAACGAGAAAGCGGGTGTAAATCCCGCTCGCCGTAAACCTAAGGTTTCCTGGGGAAGGTCAATCCGCCCAGGGTTAGCCGGATCCTAAGGCGAGGCCGAAAGGCGTAGTCGATGGACAGCAGGTTAATATTCCTGCGCCGCGTCATGCGGTTGAGCCGTGCGTGCGTTTTTCCAAGATGCAGCCCACCACGAGACGTGAGGGTTCCCGAAAGGGCACCAGCCGATTGGTTGCTGGTAGTGCGTGGCGGAGGAACCGAGAAAAGCGCGCGGGGACAAGTGGCGCGTCCGTACTAAAACTGACACAGGTAGGTGAGGCGAGTAGCCTCAGGCGCTCGAGAGAACCGTCCTTAAGGAACTAGGCAATCTAACCCCGTAACTTCGGGATAAGGGGTCCCTGCCTCCGGTAGCAATATTGGAGTCAGGGCACAGCAAATCGGCTCTGGCGACTGTTTATCAAAAACACAGGTCTCTGCCAAGTCGTACAGACGACGTATAGAGACTGACGCCTGCTCGGTGCGGGAATGTTAAGGGAGGCGGTCATCGGGGGTAACCCTGAGAAGCTGGCAACCGAAGCACCCGTAAACGGCGGCCCTAACTATGAGGGTCCTAAGGTAGCGAAATTCCTTGTCGGGTAAGTTCCGACGCGCATGAATGGCGTAACGACTGGAGCGCTGTCTCAAGGACGGACTCGGTGAAATTGGAATCGTGGTGAAGATACCACGTACCCGCGGCAAGACGGAAAGACCCCGTGAACCTTTACTGCAGCCTGATATTGGCCACCAGTATCTCATGCGTAGGATAGGTGGGAGCCGATGAAGCTCCGGTTCAGGCCGGAGCTGAGGCAACGTTGAAATACCACCCTTGGGCTATTGGTATCCTAACCTCGACCCGTGAACCCGGGCGAGGGACCGTGTTAGGTGGGCAGTTTGACTGGGGCGGTCTCCTCCCAAAGAGTAACGGAGGAGCACTAAGGTCGGCTCAGCGCGGTTGGCAATCGCGCGTCGAGTGCAAGGGCATAAGCCGGCTTAACTGCGAGTCCGACGGGACAAGCAGATGCGAAAGCAGGTCCTAGTGATCCGGTGATCCCGCGTGGAAGGGTCATCGCTCAACGGATAAAAGGTACTCCGGGGATAACAGGCTGATCTCCCCCGAGCGTCCATAGCGGCGGGGAGGTTTGGCACCTCGATGTCGGCCCATCGCATCCTGGGGCTGAAGGCGGTCCCAAGGGTTTGGCTGTTCGCCAATTAAAGCGGTACGCGAGCTGGGTTCAGACCGGCGCGAGCCAGGTCGGTCCCTATCTGCCGTGGGCGTACGAGACTTGAGAGGATATCTTCCTAGTACGAGAGGATTGGAAGGTACTGACCGCTGGTGTACCTGTTGTCCCGCTAGGGGCAGCGCAGGGTAGCTAAGTCGGGAAAGGATAATCGCTGAATGCATCTAAGCGAGAAGCCCCCCTCAAGATCAGGTCTCGGGTCCCTTCGGGGACGAAGGCCCGTGATAGACCATCACGTCGATAGGCCGGGAGTGTAAGGCGAGTAATCGCTTGAGCCGACCGGTACTAATGGCCAAGGGCTTGATCGCATGGTTGATGCACTGTCTGAAACGACAGTCATCCGCCAGGGCGCTTCAGGCACCAACTTCAAGAGGTTCGACCTCCAGACGGGTCGCCCGCGTACACTCCGCGTATTCCAGACGTCAAAGATCGTTCCAGACCGCCGGTCGGACATCCGACCGGCGGTTTTTTTGCGCGCCCGGCCCGGTCGCGTCCGCGTCGCGGCGAGCGGCCGCGGCGACCGGATGAGCCGACAACCGGCAGACGAGTCCGCAGTCCCCTTCGGCCCGGGGTCACCATCCCGCGTAGTTGCTCAGGCCCCAGCGGGGAATCACCTTGAAGGACTTGACCGAGACGGCGTGGGCGTCGCCGTAGAGCGTGTTCTTCCACGATCGCGACAGGCCGGCGGTGTTGGTTTCGTTGGGGGGGAGCCCCTCCCGGCCGTGGATGAAATACCACCCGGCCGCCATCTGGCGCGACTGGTCGGTGGAGAGGGCGAGCGCGGCCGAATGCCTCTGTTCGGCCTTGGTGACGTACTCGTCCTTGTTGGTGCCGTTCCTGTTCAGGTCGATGAAGCGCTCGGCCTGGTCGGGGTCGGGGTTGGCCACCCACCAGTAGAGAATCCGCCCTTCGTTGGGCGCGCCGGGGTCGGCGACCGAGAAGTTCTCCACCGTCCAGGGACGGATGGTGTTGCTGGGGCAATAATAGATGTCGGCGGCGCCTTTCCCGTTTTTGCCGGTCGAGATCATGCGCAGCAGTTGCCGTCGGGTCCAGATCGGAATGCGCTCGATCGCGTCGAACTGGCAGGCGGGGAAGAAGCCGCGGGTCTCGTGGGCGTAGAGGAAGGCGGCCTTGCCCTGCTGCTCGAGG
>JABRVU010000098.1:0-28196 GCA_039961895.1 Phycisphaerae bacterium
GCGTCGGCTCGGGGCCCCAGCCGCTCACGTGCCAGCGCGTCTTCCCGTCGTCGCTCCTGAGAATACGAGTCCACGTTCGCGTCCACACCGGCGCCCGACGCTGGGCCTGAAGGCAGCGAAGCTGAAAGCGGGGGAAGATGAACGCGCCCTGGGCGGTGTTGTGCTCGACGTCCCAGACGTCGGGGTAGAGCCCGACCCAGGGGGGCTTGTCGAACATCTGCTGCAAGCCGCTGGCCAGCACCCCGTCGGCGATCTTCCGCAGAAGCGGATCGGGCCGGTCGGCGTCCAGCTCGATGACGTGCTGGGCCCACTCCAGCCCGCACCACTGCACCACCACGCCGAACCAGTTGACCACGTAACAGGTCGGGCCGAGGACCGGCACAGTCGCATAGGGCATGACCTGCCGCTGCGGGTTCTGGAACCCCTCGCTCAGCGGCAGGGCGGCGCGATGCGGGTCGTTGCGGTCGCGCGAAGCGATCATCCGCCCCTCCTGCCGGTCGGTGGGTACGCGCCAACCGTAGACGAACGCCGCGCCGGTCCAGCCCCAGTAGTTCGCGTCCTCGAGATAGCGACGGTCGGCCGTGATGCGATAGCCGATCTGAAAGGCCTCGACCGCCAGTGCGGCGGCGCGGATGTCAGGAATATCCTTATGCACTTCCCAGACTTGCGCGCCGCGCGGCACGCGGAAGCCGCGCATGGCCGACAGGGCCTTCAGGCCCGCCTCGACGCACGCCGGGTCGCCGGTCAACTCGGCCTGGCGCAGGATCGGCAGGGCCGCCTGCACGCAGGTGCCCAGGCTGGTGGTGCCGTCTTCGCCGAGCGAGTCATACTTGCCCTGGGTCAGTTGGCGGGTCAGGTCGCTGGCCGACTTGGAGTTGGCGTAGGGCCAGGTTCCGTCGGGGCGCATGGCCGCGATCCGGGCCTTGGCCTCGCCGTCGCCGGTCAGCCGGCCGGCCAGCGAACCCAGCACGTCGATCACGTTCTTGCCTTGCAGTCCGGTCTGCTCGATCCATTTCGTCTCGCCGGTCAGCAGGGCGTGGGCGATCAGCTCGGCGGCGATCTCCGGCGAGAAGTAGCTGTTCTTGTCCAGATACCAGTGGTGCCGCCAGCCCTTGTCCTGAGGCCACCACATGGTCTCGCCGAAGTTGCGGGCGATGAGGTTGTAGGTCTCTTCGTCGTTGTGCGGGCGGGGCGGCGGAGCCGGCGGCGAATACAGCTCGTACCAGCGCCGGGCGGCCAAGGCCGCCGGCAGGTTCGCCTCCGCGTGCAGGACGTATTGCCACAGGCCTGCCGGTCCGGGTTTCTCCAACACCAGCGGTTCGCGGGCCAGCGATTCATTCTCGCGCCGAAGCGTCATCGACGCGGGGATGGACAGCTTCATCAGGTGATTGGCCTGCCCGTCGAGCAGGTTCGGCGAGGCGAACGTCGGCCAGGGACCGACCTCACCCACCTTCTCGCCCGCCGAGGGCTGCCACAGCATCATCGACGTCAGCCCGCCGGCTTCGACCGCCATGACCGGCAGCGTCACCTTGAATGGCGCCGGCGACCAGCGCTTGGCGAACCGCTCGCCCACCGCCCGATCGCTCGACGACGGCCAGCCCGGGTCGAGAAACTCCAACCCGCCGAACAGCGCGTGGCGATCGAGCGGGTCGCCCGGGGGGTCGCGGTCCACGCGCAGCACGGGGCCGGAGCAATCCAGCAGTCTGACCGGCCCGACGGCATCGACCGACGTAGTGACGGTAAGCTGATGCGGCGAGGCCGCCGAGCGGATGGTGAAGAGGATGGTGGCCCGCAGCCGGCCCTGGTCATCGAGCGGACCCTCCAACCGGACAGTGTCCGTGAAGTTCTTGGTCACGCGCAGCGCCGGCTGGCGGCGAACGACCCGGCCGTCGTCGTTCAGGCAGGCGACCTCGGCCAACGGCAGGAGCCACCCGGCCGGTTTCCATTGGCCGGGTGCGGTGGCGACCCACCAGCGGGCCGCGCCCACGCCCTGGCCGGCGGCGGCCGCGATGAAGTCGAGTCGAACCTGGTCGCTCCCCATGGTGGCCGCGACCGGCAGGGTATCACCTTTGCCGGCCAGCAGAGAAGTTTCAAGATCATACACCGCCGTCGCATCCGCGACGGCCACGGCGGCCCGATAGCGATGGACGCCGGGAGCGTCGGGCTTGACCTCGGTCTGGAGGCTCGCGGCGCCTTGCTCCACCCGGCCGGAGAGCTTCGAACCGTCCGGCAGGGTCGCGGTGAGCGGCCCTTCGGCGGAGCGTCCGGCCAGTTGCCGCCCGGCGATCTTCAACGTCACCGCCCGTCCCGGCTCGACCAGATGCGCGGCGGCGGAGAGGTTCACGTCCAGCACCGCCGGCAGCCGCCGCAGCTCGACCCAGGCGATGGAAACGGTGCCAGTCGGGCTGCCGTTGAACGGATCGAGCCGAAAGCCGGTCAGCTTCCGTCCGGCGTCGGCCGGCGAACCCAGTACGAAGTCATACGTGTCGAAGGCCTCGTCGGCCGGCTTGGCGCTGCTGCCCTTATCCGCCCCGCGACGCTCAGCAGAGCCGCGACCGTCAGGGAGCGGAGCCTTGGGCGCCGGCGTGGGTCGTGATACGCTCCGGTCGGGCCCGTATCCCGGCGCGTCGGCGGTGGTCCAGAAGACCTCGCTGGTTCCGTCGTGATCGCTGCCCATCCTTACCCGCACCACGCATCCGTCCAACGGGGCCTCGATCGGCGGGGCGAACAGGTAAGCGTCCGGCCCCGTGACCGTCAGGCGCAGCGCGCCGTTCTCGACCTTCAGGTCCTTCAAGTGGTTGCCCAAGGCCCAGCCGGCGGCGTCGGCGGCGGTCTTGAACTCCCACCTGCGGACCAGATCACCTTCCAGAGCCGACAGCCGGACGGGCGCGAAGAGGACGAGGAGGCCGCAGGTCAGAGCGCGGGTTGTAGTGCAACGGTGCTGAATCATGGCGGTTCTCGTGGTGCGACGAGGCGCGTTGTTCCTGTCACGCGGTCGAGGTCATGCTAACCGCGTGCGGCGTTGGTGTCAGCCCCCGCGCGCAAAGGGCCGCGCGCTCAAGGATGGCTCAGGCCCTTGACCGGCCGGGCCGGCTCCGCTTTGGGACCGAAGCGAAAGTGCTGGTGTCCCGGCTCGGCCGGCGTCTGGCCGTAGAAGGCCCGGGCCAGTCCGCTCTGAGCCAGGACCGCCACGATCATGACCACCGCGCCCCAGCACGCGACCCGCCCCAGCCGCCATCCCGACGTCACCGCCTCGGTCGGCCCCGGGGTCGCCTCGACGAGTCGCTCGCGCGGCAACCAGAGCACCAGCACCGTCGCGAGGACCGCGTTGATGAGGATGACCCCCTCCGTCACCAGTCGTTGCGGAGCGAAACCCGACAAAGCCCGCTCGAAGTTGCCTACCACCATCCACCACAGGAACGCCACGTAGAGCAGTTGGCCCTTGCCCAGCCACGAAGCCGGCACCAGCGCCAGCGGCGTGCGCAGATGTCGGGCCAGCAGCAGGGCGGCGGCGACGGCGACGGCCAGGTAGCCGATATTGAACCATCCCCACGCTGACAGGCCGTACATCTCCGCGGGCATGACCTTGGCCTTGACCCACTCCTCGGGGTTTTTCTCGATGTTGACGTAGGTGATGACGACCAGCACGAAGAACACGGCGAAGGCGTCGGTCCAGCGACGCGGCTCCGGCGCGGCGGGGCCCCGCGGGCTCAAGGCCGCGGCGCTTGCGCCAGGGTCCGTCGGGGCGTCATCGACCACCGGCAGACGCGCCGCAAGGCATCCGAACGCCGCGGCGATGCCCAGCCCGTTGATGAAGCCGTAGGTCTGTTCGAGGATGCTGTGCCAGTTGGTACGGTAGCCGCTCTTCATCTCGATCATCTTGAAGAGCACGGCCGAGGAGAAGCCCAGCCCGCCGATGACGCCGGCCACCAGCCCCGCCCACGCCGCCGCGTGGAGCCGCCGCCGGATCAGCCAGACGAGCATCGCGGCGACCATACCGACCATACCCGCCCAACTGTCGCCGCGCGGCGGGCACATCCGCAGCCCCAGCAGCACCACCAGTCCGCCGAAGCCCACCCACCAGCCGACGCACAGGAACAGAATCATCACCGAGGCCAGACAGAGGCGTCGGCGGAAGACGGCCGCCGCCAGGACCGCGGCCATCGCCGTCAGGACGCTGAGCCAATCCGTGTCGTACCAGTACAGGAAGCTCTCGTGACGGCGGTCGGGGACGGTCTGGTCCAGGCGCCAGACCACGAGGTCTTGAAGCGTCCAGGCGATGAAGACGGCGATCAGGGGCGGGAAGAACTCCGTGAGGCGCCGGCGGGGCAGGATGGCCGGCAGGGCAGTGGCCGCCCCGCCGACCGCCGCCCAGAGAAAACCGATCACGAACAGGCACGCGAAGCCGTAGATCACCGTCGGACCGTGGCCGGACTGTGCGTAGGCAATCACGTAGCCGTAAGACATCGATCCGCCGAATGACCATCCGATCGCGCCGAAGAAGGCGAAATAGGCCGCCCGTCGCCTCCAGTCCTCGCGCCCCGCGACCAGGCACGCGGCCAGGGCGGAGAGGGCCCCGGCGATCATGGCCCCGTACTCATGCCCGAAGTTGCCGCGGATGCCCCACCCGATCGACAGCGACAGGGCGATGAGCAGGACCCCGCCGGGTGTCAACCCGAAGCTGGAGATCGGCACGGAACGATCCTGGGCGCGGCTGACGGAGGGAAGGGACATGTCCGGCTCCTGGTGAGGTGCGGCCGATCCGGCAGGATGGTAACCACCCTGGGGCCGCGAACCAAGCCCCGGAATGGATCACGGCCCCGACGGCCCTCCCGCCCGATGTCGGCTTGCACCCGCGCGATTCCTGTGTTAGAGGGTGTGTCCGGCGCGCCGGGTGCGGCCAAGTCCGATCCGGTCCGATCCGAACGTGAAGGAAGCGGATGGAGCCGCCCGGCGCTTCAGGGAGGTTGGCCGCCCTGATGACGCCGCGACGATGGTGAAGACGTTCGCTCCCCTTCTTTCGGCGCCCAGACTTGGAGACCGACGGTGTACGAAGGACGCCTGCACCACTCTCGACCGACCGATGGACGTGGAACGGGTGGTCGGGGCCGGCTGGCCCTATTCGTCGTCGCCGGCCTGTTCTGCGCGTGTCAGCCGGAGCCCGCGTTGACCCGCATCGACGTCGCCGCCTACGACGACGCCGGTCGCCTGCATCGGCACTACACGGACTTCCGCCGGGCCGCCTATCGCCTCGCCCCCGGCGGGCTGGTGGAACTCGTGCTCCAGACCGAACGGCCCAGCGCGCTCGACCCCACCCAGACCATCCGGCAGGTGCTGCTGATCCAGGCCTTCTGGAACCCCCAGCCGGGCCGGTCCTTCGTCGAATCGTCGCAGATCGATGCCCGCGTGCGTTTCGCCATGCTCACCCCGCCGACCGGCGTCCGCTATGACGGATCGGCGATGGTGACCTGGCGCGTCGACCGGGCGAGCCGGCGGCTGACCGGCTGGATCGAGTCCGGTTCGCTGACTCCGCGCTTCCGCATGGGCGACGCGGTGGAGCCTTTCGGAGCGGCCAACTTCACCGGCAGCTTCATCGCCGACGAAAACCCCGGCGAGGTGGTGGAGACCATCCAGATGCTCGAATCGCGCTTCAACCGGCCGATCCTGGCGAAAGAATGACTCGGCCGCGGCGCAGTGCCCGCTCCCCCCTGTTGCCCATTGCTCATCGCTGAAGGACGGCCAGGCCCCGAGGACGGGCGCGCTAGGGCTTGCCGAAGCCCTTGAGTTCCAGCCTGGCCTCGAGCCGGCCGTCGCCGAGCAGTTCCATGCGCAGCAGCCCGTACACGGGAACCTCCGGGTGGACCCAGGTCCGGCGGACGTAGGCGACGCCTTCATCCACCCATCGGTCCTCAAAGAGCATCGCCTTCCAGGATCGCCCGCCAGCCTGGAGGTCCGCCGCGCTCATGCCGCGCAGAGGGTTGGCCGACGCCGCCAGACGAGCCAGCGGATCGAGGTCGCGCAGCTCCTGGCGTTCGGCGGGCAGGCCGAGCAGCCGCCCATCCTGCCGGACGGTGATCCGCACATGGACCACGCCCGGTCCGGCCCGGGTCACGTCGTAGCGGATTTCCCGACCGTCCAGGGCGGCGTAGTCGGCCCATTCGCCCGCGACCGCGTCGGCCAGCGGCTCGAACGCCGGAGCGGCGCCGGCCGGATGCGTCTGGGCCGACCGGACGGGGGCGGTGGTCGTCGGGCTTGTGGCCGGCGCGCCCGTGGATGGGAACGGTCCGGCCGGAGCAGAGGCCGACGGGGCGCTCGCGGGCCGAACCGGCCGGGGCGGCGACGCTTCGGCTTCATGGCGGTCACAACCGGTCGACGCGACCCACGCGAACAGCCCGATGAGACCGGCCGCAACGGCGTGAACGATGGAATCCGCTCGCATCCGCCGCGTTCTAACGCATTCAGGAACCGCGGGCAATGGATCAGCGCCGGCAGCGCTGCGGCCAGGACGCCCGGCCGGGCCGTCCGGACGGACCTCGCCGCGCCGCGTGCGAGCCACAAGCCGATGGGGTATCCTTCCGGCGTTGGGCCCATTCATGGAAAGGTGGACGCCATGGCAAAAACGACAGGAACGCGATCGACGAAAGCCGCCGGCTATCCGGCGGTGGGCAGCGCCGCTCCCGCTTTCAAGGCCTCGACCGGCGACGGGCGGACGGTCGCCCTGGCCGACTACAAGGGCAAGGTCGTGGTGCTGTACTTCTATCCCAAGGACGACACCTCGGGCTGCACGAAGGAGGCCTGCGGCTTCCGCGACGCGCACCGCAAGCTGCTGGATGCCGGGGCGGTGGTGCTGGGCGTTTCGCCCGATTCGCCCGCCTCCCACGAGAAGTTCGCGGGCAAGTACGGCCTGCCGTTCCCGCTGATCAGCGATGAAGACAAGTCCATCTGCCGGGCCTACGGCGTCTGGCAGGAAAAGTCGATGTACGGGCGGAAGTACATGGGCGTGGCCCGTACCACCTTCGTCATCGACCGGAAAGGCCGCATCGCCCACGTCTTCGAGAAAGTCAAGCCGGCCGGGCACGAGGAGGAAGTGCTCGCGTGGGTGCGGTCCAACCTGGCCGGGTGATCGTTTCAGTCCGCCGCGTCCATTACGCAGCGAAAGCCGATCGTGGCGCAGCGGTCCAGGGAGGGGGCCAGGCGGATGAACTTGGCGTGATGGTTGCAGGCTTGCGGGCCGCCGCGGAGATACCAGCCGCTGGTCTTGGCGTCGAACCAGCTCCCCCCGCGGATCATCGTGAAGCGCGTGTGCCCGTCGTCGTAATCGCTCTCGGTCCATTCCCAGACGTTGCCGGCCATGTGAAAGCATCCGTAAGGGCTGCGACCGTCGGGCAGCGAACGGACGGGCAGGGTTCCGGCGCCGGCCGTGTTGCAACGGGCCGCGTCGAAAGACTCGCCCCAGGGCCACTTCCGGCCGTCCGTCGATTGGGCGGCGAGCTGCCATTCCGCTTCCGTGGGCAGGCGCTTACCCGCCCAGCGGGCGTAGGCCCGGGCGTCATCCAGGTCCACGTAGACGACCGGGTGATCCTCCTGCCCCGGGGGAATCCGGCCATCCTTCCAGTGGGCCAGGAAACGGCTGGCGTCTTTGGGGCGATACCCGCCGGCATCGAGGAACCGCTTGTAGTCGGCGTTGCTGACCTCGGCCTGGTCGATGAAGAACGGCGGGAGGTCCAGCTTGACGTCGTGATGAATCAGCCCGGTGTGCGGCTCGCCCCAGAGAAAGACCTTGAGCTTCTCCGGCGGCGTCCCCGGATCGGGATAGCATCCGCATTCGCGCCGCTGATGGACGATGCGCATGCGAAACGCGCCGCCGGGCACGTAAGCCATGCCCTCAGGCGGGTCGCGCCGCGAAGCGGTCCGGGCCGTGGGGACCGCGGGCCCGACCGGACGGCCGATGAACGCCGCTTGCGCCGACGCGCTGCCGAGCGGCTGTACCGCCGCCTGCTCGCGCATCCATTCGCGCAGTTCCCGGTCCGGTTCCGTCCCGTGAAACACTCCGATGCAGCCAAGGCCATCGGACAAGGCGACCTCGATGCGGGATCGGCCTTCGACGGGCTTGGGCTCGAGCAGCCGCCCGTTCCAGAGGTCCACGCAAAAACCCGCGCCAGACGAAGGTACCTCGATGAAATGCGGCTGCGTGGCCTGCTGCACTCGATCCCGGCGCAGGGTGAACAGCGTCACATCGGTTCCCGGCCAGCGGTGGGCGAACAGTTCCGGCGAGGACGTGGGATGGAACGGCTCCCACGCGTCACCATCGAAATGGTCGGCGAAGCGGCGGAGGATGCGGGCCGCCTTCCGCCACAAGGCCGCGTCCTCCGGCGACCAGGGGTTGTATGCGCCGAAGACGTTCTCCCAGACCATCATCCCCGAGCCGTTGAAGAAGGCGGCGCGGATTTCGTCGCGGTGGGACGAGTCCCAGCGGCGGATCTGGAACTGCACGTGGGCCGGCACGATCCACTTGAGGCGCAGCAACCCGGGCGGCATGGGGTCGTCGAGCCACTGGGCCCACGATCCGCCGCACAGGGCAAGCTGCGGGAGTTCGGGATGGCCCTCGGGGACGAAGGCCACTCCCGGCCGGGCGGCGTCGATGGCCTGGCGCAGGCCCGCCGGAGCCGCTTGCATGGTGTCCAGGAAGATGCCGTCGGCGTCCAAGGCGGCCACCAGGTCGGCCAGCGCTTCCTCATCCGGCCTGCTCTCCCGGCGCGTGCCGGTGTCCCAGGGGTTGAAGTCGATGAAGACCCGGACCCCGGCGGCGTGGAATCGCCGAACCGCTTCGCGCAGGCGCATCAACCCGCCGGGCATGTCGCGGTACATGTCGTACTGGTTGCGCGGGTCCGCGCCCAGCCGGGGGTAGCCCTGCCAGAGCACGACCGCGTCATAGCCGCCGAACCTTTTCCGCCCGTCGTCGAGAAACGGGTCGAGCGTGTATTCGTCCCTGTCGGGGTCATAGAACGAGCGGTCGTACATGAACGTGAAGTGGCAGGTGAACACCCGGCGGAGCCAGCGCATGTCGGGGCGGTCGTAAATGCCCAGGTCCAGCCCCTTGCGGGCGTTGGCCCGGTATTCGCGCAGGGCGGCCAGCCACGCGGCGCGATCCTGCCCCGCGGCCGGGGCGGCGATGTAATGGGCGTTCAGGCGAAGGAGCGGATCGGCTTCCGCGGACCGGGACGCCGGGGCATTCTGGGCGTGAACGAAGGGCGGTCCGATCAGCAGTGTTAATCCCCAAATCGCATTCATGCGATTCATCACGCAGACGCGGAGAACGCGGAAGAGAAGCTTTTTCGAGTCCAGAACCTTCAGTCCCGAACCCCGCCGGTGAGATCGTCTTCGTGCCGGTCGTAGGCTCAATTTCCCCGTTTTCTCCGTGTTGTTCGTGTCTTGAGAGGCGAAACAGCACGCCACGCCGGCCTCAAGTCGGCCGCTTGAGCGTCATGCTGTGAGACTTGAACCCCAGGGCTTCCCAGAACCGGCGGCCTTGAGGGTTGGTCTCGAGCACCTCCAGCACCAGGGTGGCCCCGGAGGGAAAACGCGAGCGCACCGCCTTCTCGAAGGCCAGCCGACCGATGCCGCGGCGGCGATGCTCGGGCTGGATGTAGAACTGCCGCACGTGCACCTCGCAGCGGGCCGGCACGTATTCGTCGCGCCGGGCCTGGTAGACCAGGTAGCCGATCACCTCGCCGCTGATGACCACCAGATCAGCCGACCAGCCGTCGCGCAGCCAGCCGCGCATCCGGTGGGCCAGCTCGGCGGGGGTCATCGAATTGCGGCTGCCCTCGTCGCGGATCAACTGATGGTTCATGGCGGCCAGGGCCGGGACGTCCGCTCCGCCGGCCGGCCGCAGCTCGATGTTACTCGAATGCACGGGTTGCTCCCACCGGGTCAGCGTCCTGCCCGACATCATGGTGATCGAGTCTACCCCGGCGGGAAGTCTCCGCGATTATAACCTGAGGGGAAGTTTGGAGTCAGCCTGGCGGCCGCGGCCCTGATGCCGGTGGCGCCGCTGAAAGTCGTCCCCGGCGCCCGGCTGGCGCGGCAGGTGGCCCGCGGCGCGCCGCCGACAGGCATCCGCCGATGACTGGACACCGAGGACCGATGACTGATGACGCTTCCGCCTCACGTCGCCTGCATGGCGTCGATGACGTTGCTGCGCGAGGCCCGGGCGGCGGGGATGAGCCCGGCCAGGAGGCAGACCGCGATGGTGAAGAAGATGGCGGCCGGCACCAGGTCGGGAATGGTGAAGGCCGGCTCGTAACCCCAGATGGTCTTGGTCATGGTGTTCAGGCTGGTCGCCAGGTGCAGGCCCAGCGCCAGGCCCAGCAGGCTGCCGAGGATGCCCAGCACCAGGGCCTCGCCGAGCACAAGGCGCAGGACCTGCTCGCGCGTGGCCCCGATGGCCCGCAGCACGGCGATCTGTCGGCTCCGGCTGACCACGTTGGCCATCATCAGGTTGCCCACGCCCAGGGCGGCCACGATGAGGGCCACCAGCGGCACGGAGAGGAAGAGGATGGTGGCCCGGCGCAGGTCGCGGTCGATCTGGAGCTTGAGCGCGGCCACCGAGCCGTAGTGTTCGGCTCGTTCGCCGGCGGCACGGGCCAGCAGGCGCATGACCAGCTCCTCTCGAAAGGCCCGCCAGCGCCGCTCGGCGCTGCCCGGCCGATCCCATTCCACGCCGCCCAGCAGGCACTCGCGGAAAAGCAGCAGCAGCGGGCTTTCGTTCCAGGCCAGCGTGCGGCCTTCGGCGGCGGCCTCGCGGATCTGGGCCTCCAGGGCGCCGATCTCCTCGGCCCGTTCGGGCAGGCTCGCGCGCCAGCCGACGATCAGCCGGGCGGTCTCGTCCGCGACGGCCAGCGCCGGCGCCGAGGCCTCGGCAAAAAGCGGCGGCGGAGCGGTCTCGGGCAGGTCGAAGTTCAGCAGCACCAGCGTGGCCGCCTTGGGCACCTGGAAGAACCGCTCCAGGTCGTTCATGGTGCCCAGCACGACGAACGCCGAGGCCACGGTCAGAGCTTCGCCGGCATTGAAGTAATTGGCCGCGATGTCCAGGGCCGGCGACGTGACCACGCCGGCGATGGTCAGCGTGACCTCGCGCCCGCTCCGCGGCCGAAGCCCCGGCACGGCGATGCCCTGGCCCTGGACCATCCGCACGCTGTCGCCCAGCCCCACCCGCTGGGCCCGCACGAACTCGGGCGTCACCAGCACGTGCCCGCCGGCTTCGAGCTTGCGGACGGCCTCGTCCTTGTCGCCCTCCACGAAATGCAGCCGGGTGATGCCGAAGAACTCGCTCGGATCGCCGGCCACGAACCGGGTGAAACCGAAGTCGAACAGCGCCTTGCCGACGATCTGGCACTGGAGCTGCTCGTTGGCCAGGGCGCTGCCGTTCTTCTTCACCCCCCCGATCCGGCGGGCCGCGTCGGCCCGGGCATACGGGACGGGGGCGGAGAAATAGACGTAGGCCTCGGAAAAATCCCTGGGGAAGTCCCATCCGCTGGCCAGCGAGTCGCTGAAGACGGCGATGGAGACGACCAGCGACAGCCCGACCATGAGGCCGCAGCAGATGGCCGCCGACCGCCACGCGGCCCGCCCGACCTGGTCGGCCAGCAACTCGTGACGGATCCGCAGCAGCCACGCGGTGAGGCGCACGGCCGCCATCCCGGCGCTGAGCACCAGGGCCGGCGCCAGCAGGGCATAGCCGACGTAAAGCAGGGCGGCGGCGGTGACGGGTTTGAAGGGCTGGGTCAGCCAATGCTGCTTGGGAGTGTAGTGCAGCATCAGCACGTGAGCGACGATCAACACCACGCCCAGGGCGGCGGCGGCCAGCAGCGGGACGATCGACGGGCGGCGGGCCTGCGAGCGCAGGGCGACCAGCGGCGAGACGCGCGTGGCCTGGAACATGGGCACGGTCGCGCCCAGCAGGGTGGTGGCCGCTCCCCCGCCCAGGGCCAGCAGCAGGCCGCCGGGGCTGACCGCGAACCGTCCGATGTATTCGGGCGCCAGCCACACGCTCAGCCGCGCGAAGGCGAAGCCGATGGGCACGCCCAGCACGATGCCGGTCAGCCCCAGGGGAACGGCCTCGCCCAGGACCAGCCCCCCGATCTGAAACCGGGTCATGCCCAGGCAGCGCAACATGCCGAGTTGACCGATGCGCTCGACCATGCCCATGCTCAGCGTCGAGAGAATGACGAAGAACGCGGTGAACAACGCCACGGTGGAGATGAGCAGCAGGACGAACTGGGTCTGGCGTTCGGCGGCCTTGACCTGGCGGAGCTTGTTCTCGGAGGAGCTCACCGCCGCCGGCTGGCCCTGATACTTGTTCTTCACCACTTCCTGGAGGCGGCGCATGGTGTCGGCCAGGGCCGCCGGGGAGGGGTCCTTCAGGATCATGTCCACCCGGGTGATCTCGGACGGCGGACCGCTCTTGCCGGTGATGGCCTGGATGGTGGGCAGCGGCGCGACCAGCACGGGCTTCTGGCGCTTGGCCACCCGGCGGAGATCGAGCGTGCCGACCAGCGTGAGGATGCCTTCGCGCTCCTTGACGGGCGCGTCCGCGCCGGTGGTGGCGTTGCGGAGGATGAACCGGTCGCCGATTTTGATGCCAAGCAGGTCGGCCAGCTCGCGGTCCATGATGGCCGCGTCGGTGTCCTCGGGCCGCAGCAGCCGGCCGGCGACGTTCTGCTCGTTGTAGGTGCGGAACCGGCTTTCGACCGCCGGCTCGATCCCCACCGCCTGCACCGGGCGGCCGGCGGAAAGGGGCAGGGCGTCGGCGTGGCCCAGGTCGAAGACCTGGTCGCGCAGCGAATCGCGCCCCGCGACCACGCCGGGCGGAGCGGCCGGGGCGGTCGCCGCCGGCCCGCTGGCGGCCGCGCTCAGCGGCAGCACCACCATCCCGTGCTTGAGCCGGGCCGTGACCGCCGCGACGTTCGGATCGGCCCGCACGTCCTCCTTGATCCGCTCCGGGATGACCGCGTACATCCCGTAAACCGATTCGACCGACAGGTGAGCACGGCCGATCCAGAACCAGACCTGATCCTCCAGGGCCCGCCGCACGGACTCGTACGCGCACGTGACCCACACCACCACCCCGACGCCCAGGGCGATGGCGGCCAGGGCGCAGGCGGTCCGCCCGGGCCTAACTCGCCAGTTGCGTGTACCGAGCTGCAACCAGTGCCGCATTGCCGGGTTCCATGTCCTCGATCGTGCCGACCAGTCGGCCGTCCTTGAGCACCAGGACGCGATCGGCGTAAGAGGCGGCCGCCGCCTCGTGCGTGACCATGAGCACGGTCTTGCCCAACTCGTGGGCCAGCCGCCGCAGCAGCTTCCAGATCTCCTCGGCCTGAAGCGAATCGAGATTGCCGGTCGGTTCGTCGGCCAGGATCACCGCCGGGTCGTTGAGCAGGGCCCGGGCGATGGCCACGCGCTGCTGTTCGCCGCCGGAGAGGGCCTGCGGCCGGTGGTTCGCGCGGGCCTCGAGGTGCACCAGGGCGACGACCTCGCGCACGCGCGCCGCGACGTCCCGCGCGCCGACCCCGTCCACCAGCAGCGGGACGGCCACGTTCTCCGCCGCGGTCAGCGTGGGCAGCAGATTGTAGGCCTGAAAGATGATGCCCATCCGCCGGCGCCGGAACAGCGTGCGCTGGCGGTCGGACATGCGCGTCAGGTCGTGGCCTTCGACCCGGACGGTGCCGGAGTCGGGCAGGTCCAGCCCGCCGGTCAGGTGCAGCAGGGTGCTTTTCCCGGAGCCGCTGGCCCCCATGATGGCTACCAGCCTGCCGGCCTCGACGGCCAGCGACACGCCGGCCAATGCGTGAACCACCTCCTCGCCGAGGCGATAGGTCTTCACCAGGTTTTCGACGGCCAGGATGGTGCTCATGGAGAATCCGATTTCGGATGGCATATTTCGGATGGCGGATCGAGCAGGCTACCGGAGTGCCCGCGCCATTCAATCCGCGATCCGCGATCCTCACACCGCAATTCTCTCGCCCCTTCGCCCTCGAGGTTGTAGACTTTTCGGGCGGAGAGAAGTTTCATGCGCCTGGTCGTGACCGCGGACCTTCATTACGACATCGCGCGCAGCCGCGAGCCGGCCGCCGCCCTGGCCCGCGAGATCTGCCGGCTGGACGCCGACGTGCTGCTGCTCCTGGGCGACGTGGCCGGTCGCGACGCGGGCATTGTACGGGAAGGGCTGGCGCTTTTCGACTCGTTCGCCGGGCACAAGTTCTTCGTGGCCGGCAACCACGACATCTGGACCGATCCGGGCGAGTGCTCGCTGGTCAAACTCGAGCAGACCCTGCCGGCCATCTGCCGGGAGTTCTGCTTCCATCCGCTGGACCTCGAGCCGCGGGTGCTCGACGGGGTGGGCTTCGTGGGCTCGATGGGCTGGTACGACTACAGCTTCCGGCCGGCCTGGCTGAAGGTGCCGCTCCGCTTTTACCGCGAGAAGGTCGCGCCCGGCGCGGCCGCCCATTACAGCCGCTATCGGCACCTGCTGGCCGAGGGCGACGACGTGCCCGAGTCGGCCCTGTGCATCGGCACGCGCTGGATGGACGGCGAGTACGTGCGCCTGCCGATGAGCGATCTGGACTTCTGCCGACGGCTGTTCGACCGGTTCTCGGCCCACCTGGCGGCCGTGGCCCGCGAATGCGAGCGCATCGTGGTCGGGCTGCATCACGTGCCCTTCGCGGCGATGGCGGCGGCGGGGCAGAACCCGGCGTGGGCCTTCGGCAGCGCGTTCCTGGGCAGTGAGCTGTTCGGCGAGGCCCTCCTGGCCGAGCCGCGCGTGCGCTACGCCTTCTGCGGGCACAGCCACCGCCAGGACCGGCTGCGCTACGGGTCGCTCGAATGCCGCAACGTCGGATGCACCTATGAAGCCAAACGCTATGAGTGCCTCGAGGTCTGAGCGCGCGTCCTCAAACCCCGAAGTCACGCCGTCCGGACGCCCCAGCCCTATGGGATTCAGCACGCCTTCCGCCCGAGAGTTCCGTCCCGCCCGATACGGCGGATGAACGGCGCCGCGTTGCAATAAACCGCGCCGGGCTCTACGCTCAGGGACGGCGGCCCCGGCTCATGGCGGGGCGGTCCGCGTGACGGCCGATGGCGCCCGCTTCGGAGTTTGCCCGGGCGAACCGGGAGTCGGACGCGTCCTCTGCGACATCGGAGCAACTGACACCCATGCCGAACCTCATCAAGCGGCCCGTCGTCCTCATCGTCCGCGACGGCTGGGGCCATAATCCCTTCCCCGAGTGGGACAAGGCCAACGCCACGCTGATCGGCGATACGCCCGTCCAGGACCGCCTGCTCAAGGAATACCCGTGGGTACAGATCCACACCTCCGGCGAGGAGGTCGGCCTGCCCGCCGGCGTCATGGGCAACAGCGAGGTCGGGCACCAGAACATCGGGGCCGGCCGGATCGTCGATCAGGAGGTCATGCGCATCACCCGCACCATCCGCGACGGTTCGTTCTTCGAGAACCCCGTCCTGCGGGGCGCCTTCGATCACGCCCGCAAGACCGGCGGGAGCGTCCACCTCATCGGCCTGTTCTCCGACGGGCGCGTGCACAGCGACATGGAACACGCCTTCGCCGTCGCCGAGCTGTGCCGGCGCGTGGGCTTCGATGGGCGGCGGTTCTTCCTGCACTGCCTCATGGACGGGCGGGACACGCCGCCCACCAGCGGCCTGGGCTTCATCGAGCAGACCGCGGCCCGGCTCCGGCAGGTCGGCGCCGGGCGCATCTCGACCGTGATCGGCCGATACTACGCCATGGACCGGGACAACCGCTGGGACCGGGTGGTCAGGGCCTACCGGATGCTCACCCAGGGCGAAGGGGCCCTCTTCGCCTCGGCCGCGGCGGCCCTGGAGCACTACTACGCCAACCCCACCGAGCCCAGCCGGACCGGCGACGAGTTCGTCACTCCCTCGGTGATCGCGCCGGACGGCAAGCCCGACCCGCGGCAGTTCATCCGGCCGGGCGACGCGGTCGTCTTCTTCAACTATCGCGGCGATCGCCCGCGCGAGCTCACCAAGGCCTTCGTCTATTCCGATGACGACTGGTCCAGGGTGCCCAACGGCGGCTTCGACCGCGGCCGGAAAATCGACAACCTCTATTACGCCACCATGGCCGAGTACGAAAAGGGCCTGCCCGTCAAGGTCGTCTTCCACAAGCCGCCCAAGATGAAGAACATCCTCGGCGAATACGTCAGCAATCTGGGCCTGAGGCAGTTCCGCTCCGCCGAAACCGAGAAATACCCGCACGTCACCTTTTTTTTCAACGACTACCGCGAGGAGCCCTTTCCCGGCGAGGACCGCCTGCTGGTGCCCTCGCCGCGCGACGTGGCCACCTATGACCAGAAACCGGAAATGTCGGCCATTCCCGTGACCGACGAGATGATCCGGCGGATCGAGTCCGACCGCTACGACCTGATCGTGCTTAACTACGCCAACGGCGACATGGTCGGCCACACCGGCGTGCTGGCCGCGGCGGTCAAGGCCGTCGAGACCGTCGATGGCTGCGTCGGGCGGGTGGTCGAGTCCGTCCTGGCCCGGGGCGGGGCCCTCGTCGTCACCGCCGATCATGGCAACTGCGAACAGATGATCGACCCGGCCACCGGCGGCCCGCACACCGCCCACACCACCTACGACGTGGACCTGATCGTGGTCGATGACCGCTTCCGGAACCGCGGGGTGAAGCTGCGCGAGAACGGCCGGCTGGCCGACATCGCCCCGACCCTGCTGGCCCTGATGGGCCTGCCCAAGCCGCCGGAGATGACCGGCCAGTCATTGTTGCCCGAATAAAAGCGCGTCCTGAGATCCGGTTCGTCGTGAGATCCGGGTGGGACCGGCTTCCAGCCGGTCGGTTGAACAGAGTATCTGGACGATCGGCAGGCGGCGCGGGGCTCAGGATCCGACCGCCCAGCCGCATTTCGGACACCTGCCCGCGGAGCCGTCCTGGGCCAGTTTGGGCACGATCGTGCCGTCCTTCGGACACGTCGCGCCCAGGAACAGGGCCGCCTGATTGCACTTCTCGCAGAACAGCCCCTGGCTGCGCCCGCGCGTCTCCTCGGACCGGGCGGCGCCCGGCCGCGGCGTGTTGATGATGCGGTCGAAATCGGCCGGGGTCAGGCGGACCACCTGGCCGCAGTTCGCGCAGACGTAGGGCACCGCCGACTCGGGCGTGTCGGCCTGTTCGTCGCCCGGCGCGCGGCTCCGCCACGTGAAGTACCCGGCGGCGGACAGGGCCAGCACGATCACCGCGATTTTCACCCTGCGGATGCGCCGATCGACGGGAGCGTCAGCGGTTGAATGAGACATGGGGCCACGCGCTTCAAGATGAACCGGAGGAACCGCCTCCGACGCCGCGACGGCCGGCCTGAAGAATGCGTCTTGATGCCCTGAAAGCCGGGCCACACGGGTTTCAGGCTGCACGAAGCACCGGCCGGATCAGTTCTCGAACAGGTCGTGCCGCGCCACCCAGGTCCCGGTCCCCGAGTTCCGGCTGATCGCATAGTCGTTCCGCCACCAGTCCACCTTGACCAGGGCCGCGTGCCCGTCGAGGAACAGCAGGTTGTGCACGTCGTACTTGTCGTGCCAGGTCTTGACCCGGTAGGCCGAGACCACCCGCCCGCTGGCGTCTTTGCTGATGGGGAACTGCGGGTTGTTGAGGGCCCAATCGGCGGTGTCCTCGTAGAGCAGGATGGCCCGGCCCGGACCGTGGTCGCTCAAGATCTTGACGATCTGCTCCATGAGCTGGAAAGCCCGCCGGGGGTTCTGACCGGCCTCCACGGCATTGGAGTAATACCGCCAACTGCTGTTGGCCTGGTAGCTGGTGCCGACTTCCAGGTAGCCGGAGATGCCGTCGTGGAGCTTGCTGTCGATGTTGAGGTTCCAGCGGACGCCCTTGTCGGCCGGGCATTCATAGACCCGCAGTTCGCCGGCCTGCATGAGCGGGCGATTCTCACTGACGCGCTTCAGGCCGGGGTAGACGTACTTGTTGAGCGGGCGCTGTCCGGCGTGCCAGTCGTTGGGTCCGCCGACGGCGTAAAAGCCGCCGGTGCCCAGGGCGGTGGAGTCCTGCCCACGGTTGCCGCCGAAATACCAGGTCCGCATCCGCGGGTTGCCGTTGGTCTCGAGGGGGTAAACCGGTCCCCAGCAGAACCGATCGCGCTCGGCGTTGAGGTAGGCGCCGGCGCCTTTGCCGAGCGTGCCCAGGTTGGCCGCGCAGACCGTCACGCGGGCCTGCTCCTTGGCGCTCTTGAGCGAGGGCAGCAGGATGGAGATCAGCAGGGCGATGATCGCCACCACCACCAGGACCTCGATCAAGGTGAAGCCGCGGCCGCGCCGGCCGATGCACGTATGACCGGTCCGGGCGGCCCTGGGTCTCACCCTGCCGTTCGACGCTGCGTGCCTCACGCGCATTGGCCGCTCCTTGCAGGCGACGAATCACCCCAGCCCAACGGGTCTGGTACCAGAATATCCGACCGCCCCAACGAAGCAAGAGGGTTTTATATAATCTTCGGCCGATCCGCGCTGAGCCATTCCCCGAGCGATCGCCGCCGCGGTCATTCATAAGAAACGAATTAGTCAATCTAAAAACGAACCGAGCGGTTTTTCAGCCTGATCTCTTGTCTGAATGCAATACGAGCCGCGGAAGCATACATTCGACATGCGTGGGATTGCGGAATGGCTCGTCCGTGCGTCCCAGGAACGCGCGCTGGCGGGTCATGGTTTCGTCATGACTCACGCATGGGGCCCCCAACGCGGCCAGGGGCTGCTGAATCGAGAGCCGCGTCGAGCCGGTTCACCCGGTCGCCATCATCCCACACCGTGAATCGTCGGAGGCGGGGCCCACCTGCCGCCTGGATGCTTGACGATCATCTGAATCGAGAGAGATGCCATGAAATGGGGGGAGCTGAAATACCTGATCTACGCCGATCTCTACCGGTGTTATGGCCGGGCCAACCCTTATCTGGTCTTGCGTGAGCTGCTCTGGGGCGTGGCCGGGAAGTTCATCATCTGGATGCGGGTCGCGGCGTTTCTGGCCACACGCTCGCGGTGGTGGCTGCCGCTGTATCTGTTCGCCCGGTTGATGCACCGGCGATACACCATCAGGTACGGCATCAACATCGCCTATCAGGCGACGATCGGTCCGGGCCTGTCGATCGCCCACTTCGGCGGGATCAACGTCAACCAGCACGTGCGCATCGGCCGGAACTGCAACTTGAGCCAAGGCGTCACCATCGGCATCTCCAACCGGGGCGGCTCGAAGGGCGTGCCGGTGATCGGCGATAACGTCTACATCGGTCCGGGGGCCAAGCTGTTCGGCGCCATTCGCGTGGGCGACAACGTCGCGGTCGGCGCCAACTGCGTGGTGGTCGAGGACGTCCCCGACAACGCCGTGGTCTTCGGCGTGCCCGCGCGGATCATCGGTTACGCCGGCTCGGCCGGGTACGTCAATCGAACCGATTACGCTGCTCATTTCCCCCACCCGGCCAAACCCGAGCCGGTCGAGGATCCGGCGGCCGAGCCCCTCGAGAGGGCCGGCCCGTCCGATGACGACGGTGAACGATTAGCCGGGTAACCCCGGCGTTTCCTGCTGCAACCCGGGCCTCAGTCGTCGCTCACCCGGATGACCTCACGGTATCCGTTGAGTTCCATGCCGTCGTCCACGGTGATGTCGAACTCCTGCCCGGCGTCGAGGGCCTTGTTGACCTCGGCGAAGACGCGGGCCAGGAGCCGCCGGTAGCGTTGAGAGGCCTCGTTTTTTCGCTGCTCGTCCAGTTCGCGCACCCACCAGAGCGGCAGGCCCCGCTCCCGGCCCGGCTCGGGTTCGAGGGTGAGGAAATAGCCGTAGGGGATGACGATCGCCTTGTCGAGCGCGGGCTGGCCGGCCCGGATCGAGCCGCGCGGGTGCTTGGCGGCGTGCTGGCGCACCGCCCGGGTCAGTTCGAGCTGCTCGGGCCAGGGCAGGTGATGCTCGTGGTCGGAGGTCCAGAACCACAGGTAGCGGGCCCCGCGGTCATAGGCCATGCTCAAGGCCAGCGGCGAGAGCCTGGGATCGGCCTGGCCGTAGATGCTCGTGCCCCAGTCCTTGCCGAAGCGCCGGGCCGGGCCGCGCATCTGGGCGTAGATGAACTTGAACATCTCCTCGGCGGAGTAGCGGCGCTCCAGGCCCGAGCTGGCCCGGGCCAGCCGGTTGAAACCCTCGAGATCATACCGCCCCTCGTGGACGAAGCCGGCCAGGCCTCCGGCAAGCTGGTAGTACGCCGTCTCGTACACCGTCTCCCACGCCGGGTAGTCGGTCTGGGCCAGGCGCATGGCCCCGAAGCTGACCTTGTGCTGGCGCAGCAGCCGCTCGAGGTGAAACGCGCCGTAGACGCCGTCGTCCAGGTAGCGGGCCTCGACCCGCCGGGTGATGAGGTTGGCGGCGTCGCTGAAGTAGCGCAGCGTGTTGTGCACGTTCCGGTCGCCGATCAGCAGGATGGTCGGCTCGTCCATGAACATCGTGGCCCCGACGTAGTTGGAGCGATACAGGTCGGCGGGGTAGCGCAGCGGAGGCCGGCCGTCCACTTTCCCGCGCAGATAGAAGACCGGCGCGCCGCGGACGAAGGGCTCCTGTTCCGGCGCGATGGTGAAGAGATTGACGCCGGCCTCGATCATCGCCCGATAGTCCTCCTGGGTGAAGGGGACGTAGGTGTAATTCTGCCGCTGGGGTTGCTGGGGCAGGCGGCGCCCTTCCGAGTCCTTGAAGTTCCGGCCGGTGCCGATCAGGAGCTCGGGGTCGAGCCTGAGGGTTTCGAGGCCCGGCCATTCGGGCCATTCGGCTTTCGCGTCGGTTCGTTGAAGCGTCAGGACGTGACCCAGGTAATCGCAGGTGTTGGGGAATCCGGCCTGCCGCCGTGCCGCCCGGGCCGGGCGGGGAACGAAAAACTTCACGAAATCGCGCCAGGCGGGCAGGAGCGGGCCGTTGGTGTGGACGTTGACGTACTCGTAGGCCTCGTCGGTCTCCGGGATGCGCAGCCGATAGGCGCGGAAGACCGGCGGCCCGGCGGAGTCGCTCAGCGGATCGCGTGCCGTCACCGCCCGCAGCGCCATGAGCGGCGGCGCGTCGGCGGCGGCGTCTCTGTGGACGGTGAGCTGCCAGGCGACGCCGTCGGCGACCCCGGCCGGTCCGTAGGTGAACTCGACCGCCGCAAAGGGCGCGGGGCCATCCGGGTCGGCGGTCAGGACCAGGTACCGCCCGCGGGTCAGTGCCGCCGGGGAATCCGCCAATGCCGCCCCCGCGAACGGCAACAGCAGGGCAAACCCCTGAAGAAGGCGTCCCAAGACCCGTGTGAACCGGGTTTCCATCGAAGGGACCGCCGGCGTCGCGGGTGGCACACCAGGCATCGGATCATCTTCCCTTTCTCACGATGCGAGATCCTGTGCCGGGCCAGGCGACGATCGAGCCGCGCGGGCTCATGCCCCTCCCATAACCCAGATCACCGACCGGCAGGAAGCCGGTCCCACACCGGTGGGGGGATGGGCTCGAAAGCCCGCGGCGGGAGCTTCGCCGGGCGCGTGACCTTGCTCCCATTCAGGCTGAAAGCACAGGCATTGAATTCACAACCTGGCCGGGCGTCACGGCCGGGCGCCGCAAAGTCGAAACGATCGTCTCCCGCCGCGGCCAGCGGGGCTATCCTCGTCAGTCCCGACCGGCGGGCACACCGGACTGGTCTTCCTCGAGGACTTCCTTGAGCTTCTTGAGAGCGTCGCGCTCCAGTTGGCGGACGCGTTCGCGGGTCAGGCCGATCCGGGCCCCGATCTGCTTGAGGGTCATGGGCTCGTGGTCGTCCAGCCCGTAGCGGAGCTTGAGGATGGTGGCCTCGCGCTCGTCGATGCGCGACAGCAGCCGCTCGATGACCTCGGCGTCCGCGTGGCTGAAGGCGATCTGCTCGGCGGAGGGCGACTTCTCGTCGGCCAGCAACTCGGGCAGCCCGAAGGTGCCCTCGGCCCCGCCGGCCTGGGTGGGGGCGCTGAAGGCCTTGACCGCCCGGCGGATGATGCGCACCTTCCGCTCGGAGAGGTTCATGTGGGCGGCCATCTCCTGGAGCGTCGGCTGGCGGTTGAGTTTGGCCTCCAGCTCGGTGGCGGCCTTCTTCCAGTCCGCGATCATGGCCACCATGTACGCCGGGATGTGCACCGGCTGCACGGTGTTGATCAGGGCCCGTTTGATGGCCTGCTTGATCCACCACGAGGCGTAAGTGCTGAAGCGCGTCTCCTTGGTGGGGTCGTAGCCCTCCACCCCGCGGAGCAGACCGATGTTGCCCTCCTCGATCAGGTCGCCCAGGGTCATCCCGCGGTTGAGGTAGTTCTTGGCGATATTCACCACCAGCCGCAGGTTGGAGAGGATCATGCGGTCGCGGGCCTGGGCGGCCCGGCACTCGGCCTCCTCCTTCTCCTTGAGCGTGATCTTGCGCTCGCGGAACAGCTCGCCCACGCGCAGGGCGTACTGAATCGCGCTGCCCAGCTCGCGCTCCTCTTCGGCGGTCAGCAGCGGGGCCTCGTCGATCTGCTTGAGATAGTGCTGTAAACCGGCTTCGGCGGCGATGGCTCGTCCTCCCCTGTCAGATCGAAACTCGACAAAGCGTCGGCTGCGTTTTCAGCGGTCTACGCCGGGCGACGAAGGGTCGGTCGGTTATCATCCGCCGGGGCCCCGGCCGCAAAGCCGGTCCCCGCGGCTGACGGAGTCGTCAAAAGACCGACCGCGCTGCTCACGCCGGGTCCGCGGACCCCTCGTCCGATAATCCCGTCACGCCAGGGTGATTATAGCGGGGGTGCCCTGAAGAAGGTCGCTCCGGGCCGGCCCCGCGGTTCCGACTCTTCTCCATCGGTCAGGAACGGCGGGCTCTTGCAAGCGGATCGGATCCCCCCGATGGATTGTCGAACGGCTCATCAGGCCGGCGGCCGGCCGGCGCTCAGGACTCGTCCGGCTTGTTTTCCGCCTTGTCGACCTCGCGCGGGCGGAAGGGGAAGTCGCGGATCACGTCCGTCGATTCCTCGCCCGGCCCGTGCAGGCCGCCGCGACGGGCCTTGGGCCTGCCCTCGGAGGCGCGCCCTTCCTCGCTGGCCCACTCGGCCCGCTTCTTGGAGAGCCCGATCTTGCGGTCCTGCGGATCGACCCGGAGGATCTTCACCTCGATCTCCGCGCCCACCTTGACCTCGTCGTGCGGGTCCTCGACCTTGTGATCGGCCAGCTCGCTGACGTGCAGCAGGCCCTCCAGGTCCGGCTCCAGCTCCACGAACACGCCGAAGTTGGTGATCTTGGTGACCTTGCCCTTGACGATCTGCCCGGGGATGTAGGTCGAGGGAATGGCGTGCAGCCAGGGGTCCTCGGTGAGCTGGCGGGTGCCCAGGGCCACCCGCATCTTCTCCTGGTCCACCGACAGCACCACGCAGCGCACCGTGTCGCCCTTCTTGAGCACCTCCGAGGGGTGGCTGATCTTCTTGGTCCAGCTCATGTCCGAGACGTGCAGCAGCCCGTCGATGCCCTCCTCGATCTCGACGAAAGCCCCGTAGTTGGTCAGGTTGCGGACCTTGCCCTCGATGATGGTGTTGGGCGGGTACTTCTCGGCCACCTTGGTCCAGGGGTTGGTCTCGGTCTGCTTCATGCCCAGGCTGATTTCCTGCTTGTTCTTGTCGATCTCCAGGACCACCACCTCGACCTGGTCGCCCAGGCTGACCAGCTCCGAGGGGTGGTTGATGCGGCGGGTCCAGCTCATCTCCGAGATGTGCACCAGCCCCTCGACGCCGGGCTCGAGCTTCACGAAGGCGCCGTAGTTGGTGATGTTGACCACCTCGCCCTTGATCTTGGCGCCGATCGGGTAGCGCTCCTCGATGCTCTCCCAGGGGTTCTCGGTGAGCTGCTTGAGGCCCAGGGCGATCTTCTCCTTGTCGCGGTCGATGGAGAGCACCTTGACCTCGACCTCCTGGTCGATGCGCAGGATATCGGAGGGGTGGTTGACCCGGTCCCAGCTCATGTCGGTGATGTGCAGCAGGCCGTCGATGCCGCCTAAGTCGACGAAGGCCCCGAAGTCGGCCAGGTTCTTGACGATGCCCTTCCGGACGTCGCCGACCTTGAGTTCGTTGAGCACCTTCTCCTTGGCGGTCTGGCGCATCTCCTCGATGAACTTGCGTCGGCTGATGACGATGTTGCGGCGTTCGGTGTCGATCTTGAGGATCTTGGCGTCGATGTCGCGGCCGATGAACTCGCCGATGTCGCCGGGGCGGCGGATGTCCACCTGGCTGGCCGGCAGGAACACCGGCACGCCGATGTCCACCAGCAGCCCGCCCTTGATCTTGCGCATGACCTTGCCCCTGACGGTATCGCCCTCGCGGCTGGTCTCGACGATGCGCTGCCAGTTGAGGATGCGGTCAGCCTTGCGCTTGGAGATGACCACCAGCCCGGAGTCGCTCTCCACGGTCTCCAGCCAGACGTCCACGGTGTCGCCGACGTCGATGGCCGAGCGGTCGTCCCACTCGTTCGCGGGAATGATGCCCTCGCTCTTGAGGCCCACGTCGATGATCACGTCGTCGCCGACGGTGCCCACGATGCGGCCCTTGAGGATGGTGCCGGCCTGGAAGTTGCCGATGGTCTGGTCGATGGTCGCCGCGATCGCGTCGTTGGTGGTTTCGGTGCCCAAGAGGGCGGCCAGCTCCGCGTCCAGCGCGCCGTCGTCGGCCAGGATCGAATTGAGCAGTTCGTGTTGAGCCATGAGTTCCTTCTGTGCCGGTGGGCGGGCCCGAAGGGAAAGGGACCTGCGTCAACCCACAGGCGGGCGGCACGCCGCGAGCGTGCCCGGGTTGTGAGCCCATCCTGAAACCCGCGCCGGGCCGGTATTCGGCCGGTCGGTTGTCAGGCTTGTGGACGGGCCTGCCTGGGCCGGCGTCGCCGCGTGGAACGTCCACGACCGCACCGCGCGCCGGGCCGGGCAGTATAGCCGATCGCCCGTTCGATGCCAAACCCGCCGTGGCCGTGGGGCGCGCGGACCCGGGAACGTCCGCAAGCCGTGTCGGGGGTTCCCGGACTCCGGGAACCGGGGTGGCGGGCTTTTTCTCGATAACCGCTTCACCCCAATAGGGCCAAGGTCGAGCTGAAGCGGCGGCACGGGGCGATTGAGCCCGGGCCGCAATGCAGACCAGGCCGCCCGGCGGCTATAATCCCGCCTGATGGTTCGAGCCTACGACGTGATCGTCATCGGCGGAGGGCACGCCGGCACGGAGGCGGCCTGGGCGGCGGCCCGGCTGGGCTGCTCGGTGCTGCTGGTGACCATGCGCGCCGAGGCCATCGGGCGGATGTCCTGCAACCCGGCCATCGGCGGACTGGGCAAGGGGCAGATGGTCCGCGAGATCGACGCCCTGGGCGGGCTGATGGGCCTGGCCATCGACGCCGGCGGCATTCAGTTTCGGATGCTCAACCGCGGCAAGGGCCCGGCCGTCTGGGCCCCGCGGGCCCAGGCCGACCGCGTCTTGTACGCCCGTGCCGTGCAGGAGCTGCTGGCGACGCTGCCCGGACTGGACGTCGTCGAGGGGATCGTCGAGCGGCTGATCGTGCGCGAGGAGCACGGGACGAAGGAACCAAGCGCCGCGGCCTTCAGCCCGCACGGCGACGCGGCGCCATCCGCGATCCGCCATCCGCACTCCGCCCTCACCGGGGTTCGCCTTCAGGACGGTCGTGAGTTCGCCTGCCGGTCCGCGGTCGTCACCACCGGCACGTTCCTGAAGGGGCTGATGCACTGCGGCGAGCGGCGGACGGCCGGAGGACGGATCGGCGAACAGGCCGCCGTCACGCTCAGCGACGAGCTGGCCCGGCTGGGTTTCACGCTCGGCCGGCTCAAGACCGGCACGCCGCCGCGCGTGCACCGCGATTCGGTCGATTATTCCCGAACCACTCCGCAGCCCGGCGACGACCCGCCCGTGCCGTTCTCATACCTCTCGCCGCCCATCACCCGGCCGCAGGTCCCCTGCTGGATCACGCATACCAACGAACGGACGCACGAGGCCATCCGCGCCAACCTGCACCGGGCCCCCATGTATTCGGGCCAGATCCGGTCGCGCGGGCCGCGCTACTGCCCGAGCATCGAAGACAAGGTGGTGCGCTTCGCCGACAAGACCGCCCACCAGGTCTTCCTGGAGCCGGAGGGCTACGACAGCGCGTGGATCTACTGCAACGGCATCAGCACCTCGCTGCCCGCCGACGTGCAGGACGCGCTGGTGCATTCGATCGTCGGATTGGAGCGGGCCCGCATCGTGCAGTACGGCTACGCGGTGGAATACGACTGGGTGCCGACCGATCAGATCACCGCGACGCTGGAGACCAAACGGGTGGCCGGGCTGTTCCTGGCCGGTCAGATCAACGGCACCAGCGGCTACGAAGAGGCGGCCGGCCAGGGCCTGCTCGCGGGCCTGAACGCCGCCGCCCGGGTGCTCGGCCGGGATGCGATCGTGCTCGGACGCGATCAGGCTTACATCGGCGTGATGATCGACGACCTGGTCACGCGCCCGCCGGACGAGCCTTATCGCATGTTCACCTCGCGGGCCGAGTACCGCCTGCACCTGCGCAGCGACAACGCCGACGAGCGGCTCACCCCGCTGGGGCGGCGCGTGGGACTGGTCGATGAGACCCGCTGGGCGGGTTTCGAACGCAAGCAGGCGGCCATCGCGGCCCTGACGGCACGACTGCACGAGCGGCATCTCGACGGTCGGCCGCTCATCGAATGGCTTCGCCGTCCGGGCGCGACCCTCACCGACCTGGGCGGGCATCGGCCGGAGGTGATTCCGCCGGACACGCCGCCCGAGGTGCTCCAAGCCGTCGAAATCCGCGCCAAGTACGCCGGATACCTCGAACGCGAGCAGCGTCAGGTGGAACGCTATCGGCAGATGGAGGCCCGCGCGATCCCGGACTCGTTCGACTATCACGCCGTCCCGGAGTTGCGGATCGAGGCCCGCGAGAAGTTCGCGCGCTTCCGCCCGCGGAGCATCGGCCAGGCCGGACGCATCAGCGGCATCAGCCCGGCCGACCTCGCCACGCTTTACCTCTACGTCGCCCGGCGCTGAACGCCCGGTGACATGACGCCCATCCATCACCGTCCGAGAAAGGTAAGCAAGAACTACCCGTGGAATTCGCGCTTGACCTCATGCACGGGCTATTGGTAGATTACTTAGGCAAGATGGCGAAGATGGGCAATATAAGAGCTTATCGGTATCGCCGTCCGGTTGATGGGGGTAACTTTGGTTCAGGGATCGGGGGGGGGGTAGCCCCTTGGTCCGAATCGAGGTGTGGCAGCCATGAAAACCGTATTCACCACCGGGGAAGTCGCGGACATCTGCAAGGTCAGCCAGCAGACGGTCATTCGCTGTTTCGACAGCGGCAAGCTCAAGGGGTTTCGCGTTCCGGGCTCGAAGTTCCGTCGCATCCCGCGCGATGCGCTGCTGGCCTTCATGAAGGAAAACGCCATCCCGCTGGAGAACCTCGAGTCCGGGAAAAAGCGCATCCTGGTGGTCGATGACGACGAGGCCATCCTGGACATGCTGGTGGAGCTGCTGGAGCGCGACGGGCGCTTCGAGGTGAAGGTAGCCCGCGGCGGGTATGAGGCCGGCATGCTCACCCAGGAGTTCAAGCCGGATTGCGTCGTGCTGGATTACAAGCTGCCGGATATCGACGGCAACCGCGTCTGTCGGACGTTGCGGGCCAACCCGCACTTCGCCGGCATCCGCATCATCATCATCAGCGGCGTGGCGGATCCCGATGAGATCGCCGAACTTCGTCGCTCCGGCGCCGACGACTTCATGCGCAAGCCGTTCCAGATCGACGAGCTGATCGCCCGCATCCTGCAACTGGTCCAGGCGGCGGCGTGACCGCGCCGGTCGCCGGACGGTCGAAGGAACGCTGAATGAGCGCGCGTCCTGAAACCCCGAAAACCGATCGGCTGAGAGCCGGTCCCACGGGGGCTTGAGGATGCACTCCGGGAAACCCGCAGGGAGAAGGAAGCAATCGTCACCGAGGCGGGGTGGCGAACCACGACCTGAAAACGGATGGTTCACCTCCTTGCCGCGGTGTGGGCGGGGAGAGTTCTGACCGCGGAACAGGGGAAGTTCCCATGACGGCCATGCCAGTGGAC
>JABRVU010000099.1:0-13433 GCA_039961895.1 Phycisphaerae bacterium
TTCCAGATCAACGCCGGCCTCCGCATCCGCGGCGGCTACAGCCGCAGCGGCGATAATCCCAAGCACGCCTTCCGCCTCTTCTTCCGCTGGGAGTACGGCGAAGGCAAGCTGCACTTCCCGCTCTTCGAGGACGAGGGCGTGGACGAGTTCGACCACATCGACCTGCGCACCGCCCAGAACTACTGCTGGAGCTTCAACGGCGACTCGCGCATGACCATGAGCCGCGACGTGTTCACCCGCGACAACCAGGGAGCCATGGGCCAGCCCTACACCCGCAGCCGCTTCTATCACCTGTACATCAACGGGCAGTACTGGGGCATCTACCAGACCGAGGAGCGCCCCGAGGCCGACTTCGCGGCCAGCTACTTCGGAGGCAGGCCCGAGGACTACGACGTGGTCAAGGTCGAGGCCGGGCCGTACACCATCAACGCGACCGACGGCGACACCAACGCCTGGTACCGGGTCTACCAGGCGGCCCAGGCGGGCTTCGCGAGCAACGAAGCCTACTTCAAGGTCCAGGGCCTCAACCCCGACGGCACGCCCAACCCCGCCTACGAGAACCTGGTGGACGTGGACAACCTGATCGACTTCAACATCTGCACGTTCTACGGCGGCGACCTGGACGGGCCGATCTCGGCGTTCCTGGGCAACAACGCGCCGAACAACTACTACGTCAGCCGCGACCGCACCGGCCGGCACGGGGGATTCAAGTCCTTCAAGCACGACGCCGAGCATACCCTGCTCAACGTCAACGAGGACCGCACCGGGCCGTATCCGGCCGGCTCGGAATTCTCCCGTTTCAATCCCCAGTACCTGCACCAGAAGCTGGCCGACAACGCCGAATACCGGCTGCGTTTCGCCGACCACGTGCACAAGCACTTCTTCAACAACGGCGTGCTCACGCCCCAGGCCGCGACCCAGCGCTTCCTGGCCCGCACCAACCAGATCCAGATGGCCATCATCGCCGAGTCGGCCCGCTGGGGGGATTCCAAGGTCTCGACCCCGCTCAACCGCGACGACCACTGGCAGCCGGCGGTCAACACCATCGTCAACAGCTACCTGCCCAACCGGACCAACGTGGTGCTCAACCAGTTCAAGAGCAAGGGCTGGTACCCCGCCGTGCAGGCCCCGCAGTTCAACCACTACGGCGGCAACGTGCCCAACGGCTTCGCGGTGGTCATGTCCCGCCCCGCCGGGCAGGGCGGCACCATCTACTACACCACCGACGGCAGCGATCCCCGCCTGATCGGCGGGGCGGTGTCGGGCAGCGCCTCGGTCTACAACGACGGCAGCGCCACCCAGACCTTCATCGCCAAGGGCACGCAGTGGCGCTTCCTCGACGACGGCTCCAACCAGGGCACCGCCTGGCAGGCCATCAACTTCCCCGCCCAAAGCTCCTGGAAGCTGGGCAACACCCAGATCGGGTGGAACGAAGGCGACGAGGCCACCGTCATCCCCAGCAACCGGCGGAGTTTCACCACCTATTACTTCCGCAAGTCGTTCCAGGTGCCGGCCGGCACGGTCTGCACCAGCCTGACCGCCAACATCCTCCGCGACGACGGGGCCGCCGTCTATCTCAACGCCACTACCCCGGTCACGATCAACATGCCCGCGAGCTGGACGTACCAGACGCCGGCGAACACCTGCATCGGCAACCCGGACGAGTCCACGTTTTTCGCCCTGCCGCTGGCCCCCGCCAACCTGGTCACCGGCACCAACGTCCTGGCCGTCGAGGTCCACCAGTGCCCCACCAGCACCAGCGACCTGAGCTTCGACCTCGAGCTGGTCGGCGTCGTGCAGACCAACCCCAGCGCGGTGGTCGTGGACCGCAACATGATCGTGAAGGCCCGCATCCTCGACGGCGGGCAGTGGAGCGCCCTGACCGAGGCGGTCTTCCTGGTGACGCCGGCCAACGTGGTCATCAACGAGTTCATGGCCGACAACAAGACCACGCTGGAGGACCCCCAGGAGCCCGGCGAGTTCCCCGACTGGTTCGAGCTGTACAACCCCAACGTGCTGCCCGTCGATCTGGGCGGCATGTACCTGAGCGATGATCCCGCCAACCCCACCAAGTACCGCATTCCCAACGGCGTGAGCATCGGGCCGGGCCAGTTCGTGGTGTTCCTGGCCGACGACGACGGCACGCAGGGTCCGCTGCACGCCAACTTCAAGCTCAACGACGATGGCGAGCACGTCGTGCTGACGGCCAAGGACGGGACCACCGTGATCGACTCGATTTCCTTCGGCAAACAGACGGCGGACGTCGCGGCCGGGCGCTACCCCGACGGCGGCGGCGCCTGGGGCCTGCCACAGGCCCCCACGCCGGGCGGCGCCAATACCCCGCTGCGATAAGACCGCGGCCGAACACCGGAGTGGCACCGGCGTCTGGCCGGCGCGATATCGGGGGTTTGGCTCGCACGGTATGATGGCCAGGCGGCCGTCTCGCGCGCCCCCTCAGCAGAACGCCGTGGGCGTTTTGCCGGCAAACCTGAAACGCAAGGAGCCGTCGTGAGCCGTTCCGTCCGCTGCTTGACCGTGTGTCTGTTGATCACCGGCGGAGTCTCGGCCGCCGCGCCGCTGGCCCCCGACGAACTGCTCCTGCTGTACAACGCGGCCAGCGGGGACTCGCGCGAGCTGGCCGAATACTACGCCCGCTCCCGCGGCGTGCCCGCCGAACGGCTGCTCGGTCTGACCTTCCGGACCCAGGGTCCACAGGGCGAAGAGATCACCGCCGAGGACTACCAGCGTTCGATCCGCGACGCGGTGCGGGCCCATCTCGAGAAAACCGGCCTGAGGGACCGCGTGCGCTGCCTGGTGAACTTCTACGGCCTGCCGCTGCGCGTGGGGATGACCCGTCCGACGCCGGTCCATGCCAGGCTGCTGGCCAGGTGGCAGTCGGAGTACCAGGCCGGGCTGGTCGAGCTCGAGCGGATCAACGGGCAGCTCAACCCGGCGACGACCCGTCCGACCCGCCGGAAAGACCCTCGGGCCACGCCGGAGATGGAGCTGGCCCGGCTGCGCGAGGATTACTTGAAGGCCCGCCAGTCGGCGGCCGAGGTCGTGCAGCGGACGCCGGCCGACCAACAGGCCACGGCCCGGTTGCTCGAGGCCATGCGCGCGGTCGAGGGTCTGGCCGGGCTGGTCAGCCAGGTCGAGCTGGAGCCCCAGGTTCCCGGCGTCAGCGCCGCGGAATTCAACGCCCAGCTCCGGCGGCTGATCAACGAGAAGGAGGCCCGCATCCGCGAACTGCTGGCCAAAGGCCTCGAGGACCCCGGCCGCGACGAGGCCCGCAAGCTGGTGCGCGAGGTGCGCGGGCTGGGCGGCGTGCTCCAGAGCCTCGCGGGCGACATCGAGGCCGTCCGCCCGGACGAGACCCACGCGGCGCTGGACAGCGAGCTGGCCCTGTTGTGGTACGAGGGCTATCCCAAGTACCGGTGGATGCCCAATCCCCTGGGCTGGCGGGCGCGCCGGGATCTGGCCGCCGGCGGTCAGAAACCGCCGCCCGGCGCCCCGGCGGTGCTCATGGTCGGCCGGATCGACGGGCCGACGCCGGCCGTGGCCCGCGGGCTCATCGACAAGGCCCTGGCCGCCGAGAAGACCGGCGTGGCCGGCACGGTGTACATCGACGCCCGCGGCATGGCCTCTCACACCGCCGGCTATTACGAGTACGACGAGCACCTGCGGCGGCTGGCGGCGCTGTTGAAGTCGCGCACGCCGCTGCGCGTGGTGCTGGACAATCAGGGGGCGGTGTTTCCGCCCGGCCGATGCCCGGACGCGCTGCTGTACTGCGGCTGGTACAGCCTGCGCAAATACGTGGATGCGTTCACCTTCGCGCCGGGAGCGGTGGCCTGGCACATCGCCAGCGGCGAGGCCATCAGCCTGAAGACGCCCGGCGAGCAGGGCTGGTGCAAGCGGCTGCTCGAAGAAGGCGCGACGGCCACGCTGGGCCCGGTGGCCGAGCCCTATCTGCAAGCCTTCCCCCGGCCCGACGATTTCTTCGCCCTGCTGCTGACCGGGCGGTTCACCCTGGCCGAGGTGTACGCCTTCACCGTGCCGCACCAGTCGTGGATGATGATGCTGATCGGCGACCCGCTTTATCGGCCGTTCGCGGCCAAGCCCCTGCTGACGCTCGAACAGGCCGTGCCTCCCGAAGTGATCCCGCCGGAGTTCCGGGCGGAAACCAGGCCGGCGGCGCCTTGAAGTCGGCGACGGCAACCGGAGCACACCGATTCCGCCGCGACCCGCTGAAAAGACCGGTCGCCTGGGGCGATAAACGCTCCACGGCCCGCACGGGGACAGGCCGCTCCTGTCTTACCCCCGCCGATTGTTTCACGTATCCGTACCTTGAAAGCCATCTCCGGCGCTGGAGCAGTCAGCGCCGGTTGATGGTATAATGGTCGGTGGCTGTTTCCTCGAATCGACATGATGGGCACCGTGACGGAGGCCATCCTCGCGCGCGCGCCGCGCGCGGCCGATGGTCGCGGTGCACAAGCGGGAACGGCCGCTCATTCTATTTAAGGAGGCTCTGATGCGTTCCTCAATTCAGGTCGGCGCCCTGGCCTGGACGGCGCTGGTGCTCACGGTGGTCGGGCCCATTCGCGCACAAACCCCCCTGGGGCCGGCGTTCAGCTTCCAGGGCCGGCTCAAGCAGAACGGCCAGCCGGTGAACGGAACGGTGACGCTCGCGTTCTCCCTGTACGACGCGGCCGGGGCCGGTTCGCCGCCCGTGGGCGGGAATCAACTCGGCGTCGAACAGACCGTCGCGGGCGTCGGCGTGACCGACGGTCTGTTCACGGTGGTGCTCAATTCGGCGGGCCAGTTCGGGACAAACGCCTTCGACGGGAACGCCCGCTGGCTTCAGATCGCCGTCAACGGCACGGTCCTGGCCCCGCGGCAACCGGTGAACCCGGCGCCCTATGCCCTGGTCGTGCCGGGCCTCGACGGGCACTCGCTGAACGCCTCGGACGGCAACCCACAGGACGCCCTCTACGTGGACGCCGCCGGCCGGGTGGGCATCGGCACCACCAGCCCCCAGTCGCTGCTGCACATCAACGGCAACGAGAGGAGCCTTCGCCTTCAGAACGGCTCACAAATCTACGACTTTCTCGCCGAGCCCTTCCTGTTCCGCCTGCGGGCCAATGACAAAGACATTCTGCGTTACGAACCCGTTCCCGACAACTTCACGTTGGGCGGGGGGAGCCAGGGCGTGACGACCGCCCAGGGCTCCGTCAGCGTGAAAAGCAGGCTCGCGGTGGGCACCAACGTGGATCAGAACTGGACGGTCTACCTCAACGGCGACACGCTGATCAAGGGCACCAAGCTGATCCTCGACGCCGGAAGCATCGGCGTGGGCACCCACAATCCCCAGGCCAAGCTGCACGTGGTGGGTACCGTCCGCTCGAGCATCGTGGAGATCACCGGCGGGGCCGACCTGGCCGAGCCCTTCGAGGTGCGCGGCCAGCAGGAGGTCCGGCCCGGCATGGTGGTCAGCATCGACCCGGAGCATCCCGGCGAGCTGCGCCTGGCCACCCAGGCTTACGACCCGACCGTGGCCGGCGTCATCAGCGGGGCCAAGGGGCTCAGCGCCGGGCTGGTCCTCCGGCAGGAGGGCACCTCCGCCGACGGCAAACACCCGGTGGCCCTGACCGGGCGGGTCTGGTGCTGGTGCGATGCCGACGCCGGCGGAGCCATCGCGCCGGGCAGTCTGCTGACCACTTCCGACACCCCCGGCCACGCCATGAAGGTCAACGATCATGCCCGGGCTCAGGGCGCCGTGATCGGCAAGGCCATGTCCCGCCTCGACAAAGGCCAGGGGCTGGTGCTGGTCCTGGTCAATCTGCAATAGGTCCGATTCGCGAAAGGAGCCCATCATGACGGGAAAAAAGACCTGCCCGACTTGGTTCTCCCTGCCCGGCTCTTGTCGCCGCTTTCTGAGCAGGCCGCCCGCATTCGTCTCGGCGGCGGCAGTCTTGCTGACCGCGACCGTGCCCGCCGGCGGGGCCGGGGACCCGCTGGTGCCCAACCTGGTCCTCCAGTTCAGCCGCCTGGACCTGCACGGCGACCCGATCGGCGTCAACCTCGGCGTGGGCGTCGATCCGGACATGTGCCGCCATTATCAGGGCGTGATCCGCAACCAGGGTGCGGGCACTCCTTACCTCTTCCTGACGCGCAGCGGCCAGCGCGGCAGCGGCTTTTGCGGAACTTCCGACAATCCCGCTGAGCTGTGCGTGGCCAAGATGGCCTCGCGCGGCACGGACGGCGAGCGGATGCGCTCCAACAAGCTCAAGACCGGTTCAAGGTTCGAGGACACCGCGCCGCCCTCCGAGGATACCATCGTCTGGCACCACCTGTTCAACGGCTCGGGTGGTTGGCCGGCCTGGACCCACGCCGGCGGCACGCAGATGATCGACGGCGTGTTGCCCATACCCCTCGAGCGGCCGGTCGGCGATGCCGGCTCCGAGAGCCGCGGCACGATCTGCTTCGTCGACGTCTCGAACCCGGAGTCGCCGACCGTCTTGAAGACCCTGCCCGAATACGGCTTCAACATCGGCGTGATGGCCGTCAGCAAGGACCCGACCACGGGACTGTACCTGTTCATGTTGACCGGCGGCAACAGCGAGACCTTGCGCTTCTACGAATCCAACACCGCCGACCTGCGCGATGCGAACCTGTCGCTCACACCGGTGGCCGTCTGGCTGAAGAGCCAGGCCAGCCAGACCACGCAGGACAAATGGATGAAGTGGCAGACCATGAACTTCGTCCGCGACTCAGGCGGCGGGCTGTATCTGATCTGCATGGACAACGCCACCGACCTGCTCACCGACGGCGACGACTGGGTCCGTTTGTTCAGCTATACGCGCACCGGGCCGGCGGTGACCATCAGCTACGTCGCCGAGCGCCACCTCCGGCTCAGCTCGCCGAAGATGGGCGATCTGGACGCCGCCGGCGGGGTCTACGTCTCGCCCAGCGGGCAGCTCATCCTCTACACCGGCGAACACGACAACGACGGGGCGGACGGCTCGATCCGCATGGGCGAGTTCCGCAACTACAACGTGAACAACGCCGGCACGGACACCTGCTGGGGCTGGGTGGAGCTGTACGAGGATAACAACGGCTGGGACACCCCCGGCGGCCGAAGCTTCATCCTCGACTACCGGGACCGCGGCCTGGACAACTGGAGCGACCTGCGCGATTTCGAGGATCACAGCGGCGACCTGAACGGCTTCAGCGACGCGACCAAGGCGGTGCGCTGGGCCATTCCCTCCGGGCGCACGGCCGCCCTCTACGCCGATGAGAACTACACCGGCAACAAGATCACGCTGGTCGGCGACGGAAGCGTCCATTTCATGAACAACGTCAATAACACGATCAGCGTGACCTCGGTGCGGTTCGAGGGCAATCTCGGCGGAGATCGCGACCAGGTCTGGGTGGCGGTGAACTCCCCGAACCAGACGTGCAGCCTGTTGCCCGGCGGCCTGGGCGTACAGGCGTGCCCCTTTTACGGCTCCAACGGTATCACCCTGGGACTCAACGCCTTGGCCCCCACCGGCTGCGTCCAGAATCCGCTGATGTTCCTGTCCGCCGGTACGTACAACCAGCAACTGACCATCGGCAAGAAGGTCACGCTGCAAACCACGGGCGGCCTGGTGCGGATCGGTGGGCCTTGAGCCGTGGCCGGGGTATAATCCGCGCCCGCAGGAAACGGGCAGGCCGCCTTCGGACGACGACCTGCGCGAGGACCGGGTGGTCACAGCCCTGTTCGGGTCCAGACAACGTGTGGTTTTTCGCACAACGCCAACCCCCGGCGCGGGGGGCAGGAGTCATCTTGTCATGAAGGCACGATCGCATCGCAAAGCCCCGAGCGGGATCACCCGCCGGGAGTTCACCAAGGCTGTCGGGGCCGGCTTGGCCGCCGTTTCGCTGGCCGGGCCCAGGGTCCACGCCCAGGACAAGTCCGGCACCCACCCGCTGGTCTTCGGCAAGGGCGAGCACACCTATGAGCTGATCCCCGACTGGGCCAGACTGCCCAAGGGCAAGCAGTTCGGCAACACCCACGGCGTGGTCGAGGACGCGCAGGGGCGCATCTTCATCCACAACGCCAGCCCGACCGGCGACGCGGTCTGCATCTTCGACGCCGACGGGAAGTTCATCGACTCCTGGGGCGTCGAGTTCCAGCGCGGGGCTCACGGCATGACCCTGCACCAGGAGGGCAACGAGGAGTTCCTCTACCTGGCCTGCACCAACCAGAACAGGATCTACAAGACCACGCTGTCCGGCGAGATCGTCTGGAGCAAGGGTCCTCCGCCGCTCAAGGAGGTCTACGGCCAGCGCGGCCGGTACGTGCCCACCAACATCGCCTTTGCGCCCAACGGCGATTTCTACGTGGCCGACGGCTACGGCCAGAGCTGGATTCACCACTACGGCCCGACCGGCGAATACATCCGCTCCTGGGGCGGAAAGGGCAAGGAACCCGGCAAGATGGACTGTCCGCACGGCATCTGGGTCGATACGCGCGGCAGCGAGCCGACGGTCGTGGTCGCCGACCGGGCCAACGTGCGGCTCCAGTACTTCACCCTGGACGGCAAGCACATCCGGTTCGTCGCCCACGATCTGCGCTATCCGTGCAACTTCCGCATCCGCGGCTCGGACCTGCTCATCCCCGACCTTTATGGGCGAGTCACCATCTTCGACAAGGACAATCAGCTCATCACCCACCTGGGACTGGGCAGCGACGACGCCCAATGGAAGAAGCCGGAGGGCTATCCCAACGTCCCGCACGAGAAGCGCGTGGTCGGCGAGTTCATCTCGCCGCACGACGCCTGCTGGGACGCCAAGGGCAATCTCTACGTGGTCGAGTGGGTGCCCGACGGACGGGTGACCAAGCTCCGGCGGGTATGAGTGCGGCCGGCGGTCATGGGCGGCGCAGCGGCGTCCGCGCGAACTGGCGGCGGATCCGATTGGCGTGTTCCCACAGATCGGGGTCCCCGGCCAGGAAACGCACCAACTGCCCGGTGGAGAGGCACAGCACTCCGGCCGCGTCCGCGACGCTCCCGCGCGCGGCGTGCAGCGCGTCGAGCACGTGTTGAATCACGTGACAATAATCCGCGTGCCTGCGGTGGACGTGCAGGGCCGGGTCGCGTTGCAGGGCGGCGGCGTAGAACGGCGGAGGCGCCTGGCCCGGCTCGATGCGGTTGCGTTGGGTCAGGGCGATGGCCTTGCGGAGCCGATCCAGCGCCCGGGCCCGGTTTTCATGCTGGGAACGGCTTTCAACGGCGGTGACGATCAGGCCGGTGGGGGCGTGCCGCAGTCGTACCGCCGACGAGGTCTTGTTCCGCTTCTGCCCGCCGGGGCCGCTGGCCCGATACAGATCGACCTGACACTCCTTCAACAACTCAGCCGGGTCGAGGTCCAACCATCGCCGACCCCCCGCACCCCCTGACTGAGCGGCTGAGGACATCATCGCACCCATCATCATCGGCCGGCACCTGTCATTCTTGCAGGCCGCGAACGGCAGATTTCTTGTGCCCGGCAGTTTTCTTTTTCCCCGGAAATCGCCCGCAACCCGCCCGTTCACCTGCCCCTGAAGCAGGCAGTGACGAAGCGGCGACCCGGTGCCGAGCGATTCGGATTAAGATTGTAACTCATTATATGGAAATTAGATAAGCTGCCAAGGCCGATCGGAATCATCAACGGCACAGCGATTGCCTGTTCATCGGCATCGGGCGTGCGCCTCGGGCTTTGGCGGCGAGAGGACGGACCGACGAAACCGGCTCGACGCAAACAAGTACAAAAAAGTATTGGACGTTGCGCCGAGGGTCGTGTATAGTGATCGGTGTGCAGGGGTATGATGCCTGGTTGCTGCACCGCCCACCTGGCTGTGGGTCGAAGAACGGTTGCACGTCATCGTTCGATTCCGATCAGGCAAGACCAGAACGGCCGCACGTCTGAGCTCCCAGAGAGGAGCACTTAGAAAGACCTGGTTGTACAGCGGCATTGAGGCCGTTTCGACGGAAGCCCGTGGCATTGCTTCCGTTTTGACATGCCCATTCCCTTTCGCCCGCGCTCTCCGCGACTCTAACCTCCCCTAAAGCGCGGGCGTTTTTATGCGCCGACCGGTCCGTCGGCCCGCGAGGGATGACGGGCCTGGTGGAGTCCATCGTGGAGTCATCGAGCCCGGCGGCGGACTGGCCCGCGCGCCATGCGAACTCTTGCGGGTCGAGCGCGTCGGCGGTGCCTTCCGCGAACCGGGGCTTCGTTCACCCGTTGATGGGTACGAGATAGACGGGAGGTTCGGCGGCCTGGGCGGCACGGACGGCCCGAGCGGCTTCGGCCAGCAGATACGCGACCGCGGCGCTTCCGCCACGATCCGACGCGGCTCCCGCAGGCCCCAGCCGATCGGCGCACGCTCCCGTGCCCGTGTCGATCAGGACGGCGCCCTGTTCGTTGTTGCCGGCGAACCATCGGGCGGCCAGTTCGGCCAGCCGCCCGGCGTCGGCCCACGCGCCGATCCGTTCGGCGGCACACAGCAGTTCAGTCATGGCGGCGGCGTCCGACGGCAACTGGTCATGCAACGGCTTGGACGAAGTCCTCGACCACGAACCGCCCACGCCCGGCGGAACCAGAAGGTCGCCCTCGAAGAAGTGCTCGACCAGAAAGCGCGTGGATTCCTCCGCGATCCGGGCATACGCGGGTTCGTCCAGCATGGCCGAGGCATGCCACAGGCCCTGCGGAATGCAGGCCCCTCCCGAAGTCCATGCCGGCTCGAACCATTCCCAGCCGTCGCGGCGGATTCGCCGGTAACACTCCTCGACGAGCCAGTCGGCCAGACGGCGGGCCCGTTGCAGGTCGCGGCCGGGGTCGGCGGCCCCGAGCTGCCCGATGGCGATCAACCAGTTGGCCGCCGATTGCGCGTGGTGGACGCGCCCGGCGTGAACCAGCAGCTCGCGCCACCAGTCGGCGGCCTTGAGCCGCAACCCGATCGGCAACTCCGAGACAATGACGGCGGCCAGGGCCCGGGCCAGACGAGACTGCACCAGGGCGTCGTCCTGCCGGCTGCTCCACTGCCCGCGGGCGTCGCAGGCGTGATGGACCCTCCCGTCGCCGGACCGCGAACGCCACAGGTAATCGAAGTACACTCTGGCCAGGGGCAGCACGCGCTCGCCCTGCACGGCGTCGCTGACCTGGGCACACAGCCTGAGGGCGTCGGCGTTATCCAAGGCGCGATACCCGCTGAAGCGGTCCGGGCAGTCGCCCATCGCGGCGTGGATCAGTCCCTTGGAATCGGTCATTCGGCGAAGGTGTTCGATACGCGGCGGCTGCATGCGGATCATCCGGGGGCGGCTCCTGATCGCGGTCATCAGACCGGGCAGGGCCCGCCTCGCCGGCGGACCCGAGGGCGGCTCCGGCCGGGACGAGGCAGGTTGTGCCTGCTTCCGTTACTTCGGTTGTTACCGGCGTGGTGTTTACTGAAAAATCACCCCCTTCTTGGCCTTCCGGGGGGCGGCGGAAAAGGCCTGAAGGCCAGCGGGAATCTTGAAGAATGCCGCGGAGCATCGGCGAACACGCGGAACCGTGATAAAGTCAGCTCGGTGTATCACCCGGCCCGCGAAGCCGGAGCGAATCGGGGCTGGTCAATCTTCACGACTTTCAGGGATTTATGGCCTGGACACGGCTTCAAGCGAGACTCGAAACCCTCCACAGCCGGCATTCCCGGCCGCTCGCCGCGGAATCCGTGGCCCGCTGAGTCCTTCACGCGCCCACCCATGATCGGGTCTTTCGGTTTGTTCTTGACTTGTGCCGGCCGCGGGGGTATTGTTTGAGTTGTTCGGTGGATGTCCCGTTTCGCGCCACGCGGGGGCTTCCGTCGGAGGGACGCGGCATATCCGTCGGTTTATCAGGTCTGTCAGATCGGCTCGGCATGGGTGGGACGCCATTCCCGGCAGCCAAAGGGTACAGATCGTCTTTCCAGTGAATCGGAGGAGAAGGAACATGAAGAAATGGTTCGCAGCAACGGCGATGGTGGCGATGCTGGCCGCGCCGGCACTGGCCGCCACGCACGTCTTCACGCTCGACTCATCGCCGGGCAAGTCGAGGATCATGATCACCGGCACGACCTCGACTTCCAGCCCCATGGCCGGCAGCATCACCCTCAACCTGGGCGACCCCAGCGGCTCGTTCAACACCCGTGACTGGGACGTGCCCATGTCCTTCGAGACGCTGACCGCCCGCAACACCCAGGCCATGTCGTTCCTGATCGGTTTCGCCCTGGTGACGGTGGACGTCGACAAGTTCGGTCTCGTGGACTTCAACCAGGACAAGGGCGCGATCCCCTCGACGGTGCTGGCCGGGGGTCCGAATATCTCCACGGGCGTCCTGGCCACCGGGGTGAAGAAGGACATCCTCAGCAACCTGGGGCCGGACACCGGGTGGGAGAGCGGCTTCAACTGGAACATCGAAGTGGCCGACGCCGACCACCTGGGCGTGGCCGGCACCGGCGACCTCGAGACCCACGTGTCGGGCACGGTGGTGCGTTCGGGCGTGACCTACGAGCTGCACCTGTACGGGCGGACGCCCGAGCCGGCCACGCTGAGCCTGCTGGGGCTGGGCGGCCTGCTGGGGCTGCGCCGTCGCCGCCGGTAAGGTCCAAAGGCCACCGCGCGTGCGGTCGGGGGATCATGGGGTACAATGGCGGGCGGTCCGCACCGGTGGACTGCCCGCTTTATTATGCGCGTGCGGATCGAGGCTCCACCGGCAAGGAGTGGCGAATGCGGCGGCTCTTGGCGGCACTGATGGCGGCCGTTTGCGTGGCGGAGGCGCCGGCCGCGCCGCCCGCCAGCCGGCCGGCCAGGCCCTCGGTCCACGAACGGCTCTCGGCCGCCTACCTGGCCCGCTTCGAGCAGGACCGGGCGGCCCTGGCCGCCAGGGTCCGCCCCATTGACGTGCCCTACCCGTTGGTCCGCGGAACGTTCCACGTGCACAGCAGGCTGTCGCACGACAGCCGGGGCACGATCGAGGAAATCGTCGCCGCGGCCAAGGCCACCGGCACGCGCGTCGTCGGCTTCACCGAACATCCGCGCAAAGACCAGGACGTCATCGCCGCCAACGTGCGGGGCTGGCGCGACGGCGTCTATTTCCTGGCCGGCACGGAGAGCGACAACGCCCTGTTCTGGCCCGGGCGCGACCACGAACCCGACCTGCGTTTCGTGGCCCACCCGGAGGAAGTCGCCGAAATCGAGCCCGCGCAATGGGCGGGCATGGAGATCTACAACACCCACGCCGACGCCAAGGATGAACCCCTCTCCGCCCTGGTGTCGGCCCTGCTGCTCAACCTGCCGGCGGTGAAGGCCCACCCGCAGGCGGCGTTCGCCTCGTTCCTCGACGAGCCGACGGCGTTTCTGGAGCGGTTCGACCGCATCACGCGCGAAACGCCTTTC
>JABRVU010000100.1:0-6713 GCA_039961895.1 Phycisphaerae bacterium
CCTCCCGGCCATCCGAAGGATATCGGACAATCCCGATGGGGAGGTTAGCGTGCATCCGAAAAGCCCGGCATTTAGAGAGCCCCTGAAACCCTGAAAACCGACCGGGTGGAAGCCGCTCCCACGCGGGTTTCAGAATGCCCTCCTAACCGAATAACTTCTTGAGATAGGCCAGGTTCCGCCTGGTGTCGGCGACGACGTTGCGGGTCGGGCTGCCCGCCTCGATAGTGATCCACCCGCGATAGCCGACCTCCTTGAGCGTGGCGGCCACCTCCGGCCATTTGATGACCCCCTCGCCCAGGAACTTTCCGCCCTCCTTGAAGTGCACCTCGCAGATGCGGTCCGCTCCCAGCAGCCTGATCTCCTTGAGGTAATCGTAGCCGGCGTGCTCGGGATTGGCCGCGTTGTATACGTCGTAATACACCTGCACCCATTTGCTCCTGACCTGGTCGAGGATCTTCAGGTGGGCCTCGGCGCTCAGATACGTCTCCAGCCCCAGGACGACCTGGGCCTTTTCGGCGCGGGGGGCCAGCTCCTGGAGGCACTCGGTGACGCGGCGCATGTCCTCGGCGTTGCTTTCCTTGAGGTGCCCGTTGCCGAAGAAGGCCAGCAGGATGTTCCTGGCCCCCAGGACCTTGGCCACTTCGATGGTATCCGCCGCCCAAAGGGCCGTCTTGGGCTCGGAGGCGAAAGGCACGTCGTTGAGCAGCCCCATGGCCACCGAGTTGATGACCAAGCCGTGCTTCCTGGCCAGGTCCAGGTAGGTCTTCTGCATGTCCGGACGGCGCAGGTGGAGCTTGTCCTCCGGCGTGCCGACGCTGACCTGCACGCCGTCCAGACCGATCTCCCGGGCCAGGTCCAGGGCGGAGGGGTTGGCCCGCCGGCCGAGCATCCAGTCGCACATGGAATACTTCCATCCGCCGGGCGGGGGCTCGGCCGCGCCCGCCGGCGCCCGGGCCAGGGTCACGCCCGCCACCAGCCCCGCCGTCCCCGTGAGCATCTCGCGCCGCGTCATTCGTCCACCTCGATTCGCAACCGTCCGGTCCACGGACTTCGCCAGAGCATACCGCGCCGCCGGGTAAACCTGCCAGCGAGGAGCGTCGGGGTGGGCGCGAGCGGGGAGCAAGATGGAGCCGCCCGCCCGCTGGGTTCGGCGGCAGGCGGTATTGAACGCCCGGCCGCTACAGGGCTGCGGCGATACGGCGGTAGTGGTGGCCGTAGATGGCCAGGCTCATGGCCTCGGAGAAGGCCCGGCGGTGCAGCACCAGGGCCTTGGCGAAAAACTTCCAGTACTCGCGGCGGCCGGGGGACTTCAGGCCGATGACCCACAGCGACTTCACGAAAGCCACCACGTCGCGCCAGGAAAGCTGGAACTTCGGCCCGGCCGGGCGATACTCGCGCAGGAAGGTCAGGACGCGGCGGTAATAGACCCCCGGCGCGTACAGGTGCTTGACCAGCGAGCGGTAGCCCTCGACCAGCACCTCGCGGTCCAGACGGGGTACGAAATTGAGCACGCTGTCCATGTTGTTGCCGGTGGCGTGATGCAGGAGGCGGCCTTCGCGCTGCAACCGCGAGAACAGCCGCGTGCCCGGCAGGGCGGTGAGCAGCCCGACCATGGCCGTCACCACGCCGGCCTCCTGGATGAAACGGACCTGGCGCTCGAAGATGCTCGGCGGGTCGTTGTCGAAGCCGACGATGAACCCGCCCATGACCTCCAGCCCGGCCCGCTGAAGGGTCTTGACGGCGGCGAGCATGTCGCGGCGGGTGTTCTGCACCTTGGCACATTCCAGCAGGCTCTCCTCCTGGGGCGTCTCCAGGCCGACGAAGATCTTCTTGAACCCCGCCTGGACCATCAGCTCGAGAAGCGCGGGGTCGTCGGCCAGGTTGAGCGAGGCCTCGGTGGTGAATTGCATGCTCACGCCGCGGCGGGCCCGCCAGGCGATCAGTTCGGACAGCAGGGCCCGCACCTTGGGCTTGTTGCCGATGAAATTATCATCGACGATGAAGACCGGGTCGCGCCACCCGGCGTCGACGAGGCTGTCCAGCTCGCGGAGCATCTGGGCGGGGCTCTTGACCCGCGGAACCCGCCCGTTCATGACGATGATGTCGCAGAACTCGCAGTTGAACGGGCAGCCGCGCGAAAACTGGAGCGGCATGAGGGCGTAGGACTTCAGGTTGATCAGGTCCCAGCGCGGAACGGGGGTCCGGGTGATGTCCGGTCGGCGGTCGGAGCGGTACAGGGGCTTGAGCCGGCCGGCGGCCAGGTCCGCGATCAGCGCGGGCATGACCTCCTCGGCCTCGCCGAGCACGAAGTGCCGGACCTCCGGGAAGCGCTCGTGGCCGGTGGTGAACAGCGGGCCGCCGGCGATGACGGTCTTGCCCCGCCGGTTGCAGCGGGCGATGACCTGCCGGGCGGAGTCGGCCTGGATGATCATGGCGGAGATGAACACCGCATCCGCCCACTCGAGGTCCCGTTCCCTCAGGGCGTTGACGTTCAGGTCGCACAACCGCAGCTCCCAGTCGGCCGGCAGCATGGCCGCCACGGTCAACAGGCCCAGCGGCGGGAGGGCGGCCTTCCGGGAGATGAACGGCAGGACGTGCTTGTAGCTCCAGAAGGTGTCGGGGGTGGCGGCGGAGACCAGCAGGATTTTCATGACGGCCCTTTCGTGGGACAGCGCGGGCACGTACGCCGGAGTGGCGAAGAGACGTGGCCGGTCGGCGCCGTTCGAGGGCGGCCCCGTGCGGGTCGAAACGACGCACGGTGAACACCCGGACGGTCCCCGAATCACTTTATTATATCCTCATAGCCAGGTATCGGCAAGGGACGCCGGCGGACGGGCGCTGATCGGGCCCGGGTTGAGTCATGCAGCGCGGGCCTTCTCACCGCCCCGGCGGCTCCGCTACAATTGCCCCGCTCCGGCAGGGGGCCTTCGAATCTTCGGGCCCGCCCCGCGAGCTGAAACGTTCGCACCGACGGGAGCAGGACGCATTCATGAGCCTACGATCGGCCGATCAGATCCGCAGCGAGTTCCTCGAATTCTTCCGGGCCCGCGGGCACGTCATCGTGCCGTCCTCGCCGGTGGTGCCGCACGATGATCCCACGCTGATGTTCGCCAACGCGGGCATGAACCAGTTCAAGCCCATCTTCCTGGGCCAGGCCGACCCCAACAGCGCGTTCGGGCGGCTCAAGCGGGCCGCCGACACCCAGAAATGCATCCGCGCCGGCGGCAAGCACAACGACCTCGACGACGTCGGCCACGACACCTATCACCACACCTTCTTCGAGATGCTGGGCAACTGGTCGTTCGGCGATTACTTCAAGAAGGAGGCCATTGCCTGGGCCTGGGAGCTGCTGACCGGCGTATGGGGGATCGACAAGCGCCGGCTCCACGCGACGTACTTCCAGGGCGACGCGCAGGAGGGCCTGGACGCCGATACCGAGGCCCGCGACCTGTGGACGAGCGTCACCGACATCGACCCGACGCACGTCCACCCCGGCAACAAGAAGGACAACTTCTGGGAAATGGGCGACACCGGCCCCTGCGGTCCGTGCAGCGAGATTCACATCGACCTGACGCCCGACCTGAGCGGCGGCCGGCTGGTCAACGCCGGCGACGCCCGGGTGATCGAGATCTGGAACCTGGTGTTCATCCAGTTCAACCGCGGTCCCGACGGGAAACTTTCGCCGCTGCCGGCCAGGCACGTGGACACCGGCATGGGCTTCGAGCGGATCACGGCGGTCTTGCAGGGCAAGAACAGCAACTACGACACCGACGTGTTCGCGCCGATCTTCGCGGGCATCCGGCGCGTCACCGGGGCGCCGGCGTATACCGGCCTGCTTGAATCCGATGCGATTCCCGATTCGACCCGCGGCCGCGAGGAGACGGTTGCGACCCGTACCGCCGTGATGAAGGACATCGCGTACCGCGTCATCGCCGATCACATCCGCACGCTGACCTTCGCCCTGACCGACGGCGCCGTGCCCAGCAACGAGGGCCGCGGCTACGTCCTGCGGCGGATTCTCCGGCGGGCGGTACGCTACGGCCGGCAATACCTCAACGTTCACAAACCGTTCCTGTGCGACCTGGCGCCCGTCGTGGTGGACGCGATGGGACACGCCTTTCCCGAGCTCAAGACGGACCCCGCCCGCGTGGCCGCCCTGATCCGCGAGGAGGAGGAATCATTCATCAGGACCCTCGATCGCGGCATCGCCCTCTTCGAGGAGGCCGCCGACCGCGCCCAACAGAGCGGCCGGAAGGCCATCAGCGGCCAGGACGCCTTCAAACTTCACGACACCTACGGCTTCCCCATCGACCTCACCGAGATCATGGCCCGCGAGCGGGGAATGGGCGTCGAAACCGCCGAATACGAGCGCCTGATGGAGGACGCCCGCGAGAAGGCCCGCTCGGCCGGAAAGATGACGCAGGACTTTGTCCTGGCGGCGCTGCGAAGCGCCCTTACGGACAGTCGGCTTCCGAGGCGCATTCCTTCCACCGACGACAGTTTCAAATACGAAACCGATTCGCTGACCGCAAGAGTCCTCTGGGCCGCGCCGTATGAAGCGGATGATTCAGCGGGCATGGCGACGGTATCAGCTCCCGGCAGCGCCCGGGCGGGTCAGACGGCCTTTCTCGTCGTCGACCGGACCTGCTTCTATGGTGAGCAAGGCGGCCAGGTGGGCGACCAGGGCGAGATCATCGCTCCCCAGGCCCGCTTTCTCGTCGATTCAACGTTCCGGGTGGACGATTACGTGGTTCACGTCGGAACAGTCCAGCAGGGCGAGCTTCATGAACGGGACGAGGTAGAGCTTCGCTTGAGCCCGCTCCGCGGACCCACCATGCAGAACCACACCGCCACCCACGTCCTCAACTGGGCCCTGCGCGAGGTGCTGGAGATTGGAGGCGGGGGCAAGGTCGATCAGAAGGGCTCGCTGGTCGATCCGGAGAAGACGCGCTTCGACTTCTCGCACAACAAGCCGCTCACGCCGGAGGAGATCGAGCGCATCGAGTCGCTGTGCGCCGAACAGATCCGGGCCGACTACCCCGTCTACACCCGGGAGGTGCCCCAGGCCGAGGCGCGGAAGATCAACACGCTGCGCGCGGTCTTCGGCGAGAAATACCCCGACGTGGTCCGCGTCGTCTCGATTGGCGCCGACATCGACGCGATGCTCAAGGACCCGCGGAACCCCGCGTGGATGAAATACTCCGTCGAGTTCTGCGGCGGAACGCACCTCAAGCGCACCCGCGAGATCGGCTCGTTCGTGCTGGTGGCCGAGGAGTCGGTGGCCAAGGGCATCCGCCGGGTGATCGGCGTGAGCGGCGGGAAGGCCGAGGCCGCCATCCAGGCCGGCCGCGAACTGCGCGCCCTGGCCGAGCGGCTTCGATCCGCCCCGGTGGATCAGCTCCCCGCCGGCCTGGCCGACTTGCAGAAGCGCATGGCCGACGCCGAGATCCCGCTGCGCGACCGGTTCGCTCTGCGCGAGGCGGTGGCCGAACTTCAGAACACCCTCAAGCGGCAGGGCAAGCAGCAGGCCGCCCAGTCGGCCGGGGCGATCCGGGAGGCGCGTCGAAATCTGCTCGAGGCGGCCGTCCGCATCAACGGCACGGCCGTCATCGTCGGCGAGCTGCCCGACGCGCCGGTCGAGCAGATCCGCGAGGCCGCCGACTGGCTCCGAACCCAGGCCGGCTCGGCCGCCGTCTGCCTGGGAACGCGGCCCGGCGGTAAGCCCCTGATCCTGGCCGCCCTGACCGACGACCTGGTGGCCAGGGGTCTCAAGGCCGGCGATCTCATCAAACAGATCGCACCGGCCATCGACGGCAAGGGCGGCGGCAAGCCCCAGCTCGCCCAGGCCGGCGGAACCAACCCGGAAGGCCTCGCCAAGGCCCTGGCCCAAGCCGCGGAATGGTACCAATCCAGACTCGCGTGATTACTCCGGGTAGTCGTCCACGCCGAGCTGGGTTTTGGCGGCCACGCCGGCGAAGACGCGCTCGGCGCCGGCGTCTTTGAGCACCCTGGTCATCTCTCGCAGCGTCGCGCCGGTGGTCGAGACGTCGTCGATCACGCAGACGCACGCGCCCTCCAGCCGCGCTCCCCTGGCCGTGCGAAACGCGCCGCGCACGTTGCGGATGCGCTCGGACGCGGGCAGCGGGGCCTGGCGCCGATGACGGCGGGCCATGCGGACAACGGGAATGACCGGCACGCCCAGCCTTCGGCCCACGCATCGGGCCAGTGCCCCGGCCGGGTGAAACCGGTAGCGCCACCAGCTTCCCCAGTCCTCAGGCACGGGCACCAGGGCGTCGAGGTCGTCGATGGGCACGTATCGCCGCAGGGCCTCGGCCAGCAGCCCGCCGAGCGGATCATCCAGGCGTTGCCGCCCCCTGAACTTGAGCTGCTTGACCAGCTCGCCGACCGGCCCGCCGTACGTCCCCGCGCGGGCCATCGCGTCGGGCTTGACGCGAAACTCCCGGCACTGCGGGCAGCCGGCGGCGGCCACCAGGTAGGGCTCGGCGGTTGTGCCGCAGCGCGAGCAATAGTCCTGCCCGCCGTCGCGGCCGATGGCCAGGGCGCATGCCACGCAGAAGGGGCCATCGTCGCCGTCCAGGGCGTGGTCGCAGGCCGGGCAGCCGCGCGGCAGAAACAGATCGACGAGCGCGCCGATGGAGCGGGCGATCGCGGACATGCCCGGCATTGTGCCGCCCGCCGCGAACCCCCGCAAC
>JABRVU010000101.1:0-7530 GCA_039961895.1 Phycisphaerae bacterium
GAGCTGGGTCCAGGAGATCGTCATCGGCACGGTCATCGTCCTGGCCGTGGCTCTCGACTACTTCCGCCGCCGACACGCGGCCCGGTGAGCAGCGCGCGGCCGGAAACCGGGGCACCGGCGTCTGATCGGTGTGGTTTCGCGGTTACCGGATGCGCGCGCCGTCCGGCCTGGCGGAAGGCCACGCCGGCGATGCCTCCTCAGGGCAGGGTCAGATCCCTGGGCGCGTTGTACAGCGGGGCCATGGCCGCCACCAGCGTTGCGACGATGATGAACAGCGACAGGACGGAGGCGGCCGAGGCCGCGACGGCCAGCGCCGGGCGAGCCGGGCGGAATCCGATCGCCGCCGCTCCCAGCAGCACCGCCGGCACGGGCACATAGGGCAGGTGATCCTGAAACACCCCCAGCCACTTCAGCGTGGCCGGCGGGGCGGCCTTCAAACCCTTGCTCTCCGCTTGCAGCCGGGGCAAGGCGGACGATTCGATCGTGACCGCGGCGACGATGGCCGCGGCCGCCGTCACGGTCGCGCGAATCGCCATCCGCAACGGCCACGTGCCCGGCCTGGGTCGCAGAAATCCGCCGAAGTACATGATCCGCCCTCCCCCCACTCCGCGCCCTTCTCATGAACCCGCAATCCGCGCTCCGCCATGCTCTCGTCCCTGCTCGACCGCAAACGCCGACGGACACGACGTGCTCAACCGACACTCCGCGCACCGGGGCTTTCGCGCCGTGCACACCCGTCGGCCGTGCCAGATCAGGGCGTGTCCCGTGTACGTCCACTCATTCCGCGGCAGCACCTGCATCAGGTCTTGCTCGATTCTGACCGCGTCTTTCTCGTCCTTGCTGGTCCAGGTCAATCCCAGCCGGTGCGACAGCCGTCCGACGTGCGTATCCACGACCACGCCGACGTTCTTGCCGAACCAGGTGCCCAGCACGACGTTGGCCGTCTTGCGGGCCACGCCGGGCAGCGTGACCAGCTCCTCCATCGTGTCGGGGACGCGGCCGCCGAACGACTCGACGATCTTCCGGCACGCCCCGATGACGCTGCGGGTCTTCTGACGAAAGAAGCCGGTGGCGTGAATGATCTCCTCGACCTCGGCCGGATCGGCGCCGGCCAGGGCCTCGGCCGTCGGAAAACGCCCGAACAGCACCGGCGTCACCTTGTTCACCGTCTCATCGGTGGACTGGGCCGACAGGATGGTCGAGATCAGGAGCTGCAACGCGCTGTCGTGACGCAGGGCGCAGGTCGCCTCGGGATAGAGTTCCTTGAGTCCGGCGATGATCCGTTCCGCGCGCCGCTGTCGATCGGCCAACGTTTCTTCGTTGCGGCCGGTCTTGCGGGTGAGCGTTTTGTGCCCCCGGGCTTTCGAGTCGCGCCGTTCGCGTTGCGTCGTTCGCCGCGCGTTCGTGGTCTGCCGGCCCTTCGCCATGAGATTCTCCCGGTTCGGCGCGTTCCATCATCGCCAGCCGCGTCTCCCGACGCGAGAGGCTCCTCGCTCCTCCCTGCGCCATTCGCAATCCCCGATACCCTCACCCGGCCGCGACGACGGGGTTGGTCAGTTCGCCGATGCCCTCGATCTCGACGCTGTAGGTGTCGCCCGGTTTGAAATACTGCGGCGGCTTGCGCCCGAAGCCGACCCCCTCCGGCGTCCCGGTCAGAATCACCGTGCCGGGCCTCAGCGTGAACTGCCGCGAGAGGTAACTGATGAGAAACGGCACGGAGAAGATCATGTCGGCCGTGCTCGAGTCCTGCATGATCTGGCCGTTGAGCCGCCCGCGGATCCGCAGCGCGTTCGGGTTCACGCTCGAATCCACCAGGATCGCCGGCCCCAGCGGGCAGAACGTATCGAAACTCTTGGCCCGCGTCCATTGCTTGTCGCGGTGCCGCTGGCAATCGCGGGCGGAGACGTCGTTCGCGCAAGTGTAGCCCAATACATAGCTTAACGCATCGCTTTCGGATACCTGCCGGGCGGTCCGGCCGATCACGACGGCCAGTTCCGCCTCCCAATCGACCTCGGTGGGGGCCGACTCGGGCAGGATGATCGGCTCGCCGGACGCGATCACCGAGCTGGTCAGCTTCGAGAAGATCAAGGGCTCGCTGGGGATGGGGCTGCCGCCCTCTTCGGCGTGTTTGCGGTAGTTCAGGCCGATGGCGATGATGTTGACCGGCTCAAGAGGAGCCAGCAGGCGGCCGACTGCCAGAACCTCGTCGGTCGTCTGGAGCCCGTCGAACAGCCCGCCTCGAACCGCCCGGGCCCTCCCATCGGCCAGCCACTCGCCCAGCCGAACCTGTCCTGATCCATCCTCGAACCGAATGATTCGCATCAAAGACTCCCAGGAATAACTCACTACCCGGATACTCAGGCACGGAGCAGAAGCCCATAGAGGATATTCGGATGCGCCAAGGTGCGAAAGGGGGGCGGCCGTCAGTTCTGACAGCGCTACCAGTTTGGACAGCGCTATCAGACAGCGCTATCCCGTAGCGGCTAGCCCCCGTGCAGGCCGTGGAAAGCTTAAACCCGTCCACTGTCAAATCAGGCTGATACGCCATCTCGGGGGTAGACTACAACCGCCTGTCATCAAGCAAGTTATAATCCGAATCCAGGTTCTCGGCGTATTTCTCCGCGTCTGCGCGTCTCGATCGGTGAGTGTTCCGCAAGGTTTTCCAGACAGTTGCGTTTGGCGTATGATTGCGGCGATCGGTCGGGCCGATGAGCCGGTAAACCCGGCCGGCGGGTTCCCGGACGGGGCCGAACACGAAGGATCGAGATGGTGAAGATCGGCGGGTACGATGAGTCGGCAGCGGCAGCGCGGGCGGGGCTACGGCCGCGCCTGGCCGACTCGCTCCGATACCGGCCCCAGGGCCGATTGCTTCGCCCGGCCTTCACGCTGATGGAGCTGATGGTCAGCGTCGGCGTGATGCTCATCCTGATGGCCATGGTGGCCTGGATCTTCCGCACCGCCACCCGGGCCAGCGGCGCCGCCACCGGCCTCAATGAGATTCACGGAACCTTGCGCACCGCCCAGCAGACGCTGGAGAGCGACTTCGGCGGCCTGCTGAGCGACCATTTTCTGGCCGTCTGGTATCAACTGACCCCGGTCACCGACCCGGTCGATCCGACCCGCACGCGCTGGGTCCGCGCTGATCGCATGGCCTTCTTCACCGTCGGCGATCACAGCAGCGTCCGACAACTGGTGGACAACGGCCTGGTCAGCGGTACGGTCTCGGTCGTTCCGCCGGACCGGTTGCTGGAAAGCAAGCGCGACTTTTACCAGCCGCTGCGCTCCAGCATCGCCCGGGTGTTCCTGGGCCATCACGGCGACCCGCTGCGCTCCAGCCCGCTGCCCACGGGGAACCTGAATCAGTGGATTCTGGCCCGGCGGGCGCGGCTGCTCGATCCGGTCCTGGCCGCGGCTTTGCCCAGCACCTACGACCCGATGTCCAACGACGTCTACGAGTACGATCGCTACGGCCTGGCGGAGTGGGAAGGGCAACTGACCGGCAATAAGGCGGTGAACGTGTTCGGCAACAACGGCAACGGCGGATGGCTGGGCGAGTCTCCCGCCGATCCGCGGATGTGGATGCGCCGACCGATCGTCGATCCCCGGCTGCCCGACCCCGATCCGGCCAACCCCAGCCGCCCCAGCAACGGGATGCACATGATGTTTCTGCCCGGCTGCGGCGAGTTCAAGATTCAACGCTGGATCGAGCGCTGGCCGGGCGATGGAACTCCTCTGGGTCCGTACTCGCCCCACGGGATGCCGCGCTGGTGGCCCGAGGAAGACCTCGACGGCGACGGCAATCCCCAGGAGGCGGGCTTGTGCGATTTCCTCGACTATCCCGGGGCCGGGCAGCTTCAATCAGCTCCCCTCACGCTGGACATCCGCGAGTACTTCAACGGCCCGTTGGCTCCGCCTTCCACCACCGGCGGGGTATCGACCCCCTATTACCCCGGCGGACCGGCGGCGGGAAAGTGGTTCGCATTCTCCCGAAACGATGTGCCCAAAGCGATCAAGATCACCCTTCGCCTGTACGATCAGAATGCTCGGGTTCCCGATGGACAAGTCTTCACCATGACTTACACGCTGCGTTGAGACGGGAATGAGCCCTGACGCCATCTCGACATTACCGGACGTTTCGGCGAGACACCTGCCGGCGCGTACAATGGCGACGACGCGACGAAACTCCGGCGGTTCGCCCCATCCGGGCGGGCCGAAGAGAAGTGGTATGATGGTTACCGGTTTGAAACATCGTGTGAAAATGCAACGCCGGCCTCGCCGTCCCGGCCCCGCCCGGCGCGGGAACGCCATGATTATGGCCGTCGCCCTGACCACCCTGCTGGCCATCATCGGCAGCTCGTTCGTGCTCATGGCCCGGCAGGACCGCCAGGCCGTCCGCAACCTCGACAACGCGCTCATCGCCGACGCCGCCGTCAACGATTTCGTCATCCCCAAGATTCAGGACCTTCTGGCCGCCGCCAGGGTGGGCGTCGACTGGTTCATCGATACCAACGGCAACGGACGGTTCGACTTCACCGACGCCAACGCCAACGGCGTCTACGACGCCGGCATCGACACGCCCATCGACGTCCCCGTGGACGGCAACGGCGACGGGGTGATCGACGTCGGCGCGATCGCGGACGGCAGGGGACCGGCCGGCGCCAGGCGCATGCCCTACGACTACCCCGGCGCCGAGCATCCCTGGCTGGCCCCGATCGAGCCGTGGTTCACTGGAGCCAGCTATTCCTGGCGGCAGGCCTCGCTCATCACGATGCCGGCTTCCTCCGGACCGGTGCAGGCCGCCATCAACCGCCCCACGCTCGACGCCGACGGCGACGGCGTGAGCGACTCGGTGCTGGTCACGCTGACCGGTTTCGATTCGACCGGCAAGCGGGTCAGCGTCGCGGTCCGCATCATCGACAACTGCGGCATGGTCAACGTCAACACCGTCTGGCAGGGTTTGAGCGGCCTGTCCAACAGCCCGGCCCGGGCGCCCCTGCTGGTGGGCGGCGTGCCGGTCGCGTATGACGTCTATGACAGCTTCGGCGAGCTGAGCTACCAGATCGACCTGACCCGCCTGCTGACCCGGACGGGGGTGAGCGATCCTGCCGGCGACGCCAAATCCAGCGACGCCGAGCGTCTCAAGGGCCAGACGCTCCCGACCGCGCCCACGCCGGCCAGCTACAACGCCGCGGCCCTGCTTTACCAGGACGTGGTCCTCCGCGATTACGGGTGGTTCGGCCTCTTTCCCGCGGTGGCCTCCGGCAAGCAGCCGCTGGCTCCCTACGGCCTGCTCGACGAGATGGAGCTGCGTTATCGCTTCGTCGTCAACCCCGCCACCAGTACGCCGCTCGAGTCGGCCATGCTGACCTCGATCGGCTATTACGATCCCCGGTATCCCACCGGGCAGGGCGCGCCGCAGGGCGCCGATCCGCTGCCCACGCGGGCCCTGCCCTACGGCGTGACCGACAGCGTGGCCAGTTGGTATTCCATGGTCACCGACGACCGGTCTCCGTTGGTCACGGCCAACGCCCAGGCGGCGGTTCCGCGGGCCGATCCGCGGCACCTGCTGACGTCCTACAGTTTTGACGGCGAGGTCCGCCCTGTTCAGCCCGGCAACGCCGCCGACGCCTGGCTCGACGACGTCAACCAGGGCGGCGTCGGCAAGTGGCGGAAGGTCAACGTCAACACCGTCCTTGCGACCTGGATGACCGCCAACTTCACCGATCCGGCGCAGGCCGCTCTCGCCCGACGGGCGGTGGTCAGGCTGGCCCGGGCCGTCGAGGGTGCCCACCTGGCCTCCGGTTACAGCGGGAACGATGCCCTGGTGCGGGGGTTCCAGTTCGCGGCCAACCTGTTCGACTTCGTCGATCCCGACAACGTGCCGACCGTCTTCCAGAAGGCCTGGACCGGTCTGTCGCGCGACATCATCGGCACCGAGCAGCAGCCGTTCATCACCGAGTTGTTCAACAAGACGACCGCCGCGGGCACCTCCAGCAACGCCGCGGTGGAGATTTACAACCCGCCCTACAACGCCCCCATCGACCTGACCGGCTGGCGGCTCAAGACCGACGCCTGGGAGGTGGACCTGGGGGCGATGCTGGCCGCCGGACCCGCGGGCCCCACCTACCTGCCCGGCAAGAACTACATCGGCTCGGGCGAGCTGATCGTCTTCGCCCACGACGTCAGCGCCGTGGCCGGAGCCGCGGCCCGCAAGGTCCAGGTCACCACGACGACCGGAGGCCAGATGGCCTTCGATCCTCCCGCTTCGCCGCTGCGTCTGATCCGCCCGCTGCCGACCGGCCCGGCCGACTTCGCCGTCATCGACCAGGTTTCCACCGCCACCATCGCCGCCATGCAGGCCAACCCCGACCAGGAATACTATTCCTGGCGCGGGTTGTGGGACGGCATGAGCAATTCCGTTCTGCCCTTCGACGGCCGGAACAACAACACCATCCTGGCCCCGCTGGCCTGCGCCCGCAACGTGTTCACCACCGACTCGACGTCGGTGGGCACGCTGGGTTCCTACGCCAAGGTGACGAGCACGACCGACCCGCTCTATCGCCCGGCCATCGCCATCCGCGTGGACAACGACCCCATGCGACCGGTGGTGGACGCCAACCTGCCCACCGCGGTGCTCTCGCCGCTGCCGGCCAACGTGACGGCGGCCACTCCGGCCCGGCTCTCGCCCCTGAGCCCGGTCCTCTGGCGCGTGCGCGGCTGGTATGAGCTCGAGCGCCTGCTCCTGGTCGGCAATCCCAGCCTCGCCGACGGCGGCTCCACCATCACCGACTGGATCAGCGTCGCCACGCAGGGCGGCGGGCAATGGACCCTCAACGAGGGGCTGCTGCGCATCGACCTGGCCTCCGTCTTCGGCCGCGAACTCATGAACCGCGTCTCCCTCCTGGCCCGCACCGACGACGGCGTGGACAACGACAACGGCGACGGCGACAGCGACGTCCAGGTCAACAACACCGCCAAAACCGTCACCGACCCCGGCCTGGAGACCGGCGCCGACGATCTCATGGAATGCCGCGTCCCCGGGCGCATCAACGTGAACACCGCCCCCGAGTCGGTGCTCAAGGCCGTCTTCCCGCCGCTGTGGGTTTATGACCTGGTTCTCGACACCTCGACCAACACCTGGAAGCCGCGGATGACCGCCGGGCCCAACCCCCAGCCGGTCAAGGTGCCGCTGGCGCCCGATGAACTCGACCGCATCAGCACCTGGTACGCCAAGGCCATCGTGTATCTGCGGGAGCAGAACAACGGCTTCAAGGACCTGGCCGACTTCGTGGACAAGCTCGACAAGTTCGACAACCCGGCGGTCTCGGGCCGGCCGGTGCTCTATGATCCGGCCCTGCCGGCCAACAAGCAGGTGCCCAGCGGCAACCCGAAGGTGTTGCGCTTCAACGTGCTGGTGGACATCGCCAAGGGCCGCCTGGATTCGGCCGACCCCAACAAGAACTACGTCTGGTGGGATGCGAACCTCAACCAGTGGAAGACCCCCACGCCCCTGGGCTACTGGAAGAACCC
>JABRVU010000102.1:0-10055 GCA_039961895.1 Phycisphaerae bacterium
CTTCATCCGGCTGTCCGCCGCCACCAGGGTCTCGCCCCGCGTGTCGTCGATCAACTGGGCGTAAATGTGCTTCACGCTGCGGAACACCGTCAGCCGCGGGCACTCCGGCGTCCCGTACACCTTCTTGCGGATCCGCATCTTGCGTCGCTGGCGGCGGACCGCCTTTTCAAGGATCGCGTTCATGTCGATGACCACCTGAAATCAACCGCCACTGCCGCCGCCGGCGAAGGCCTTGCCCTGCTTGCGTTTCACGTGCTCGCCGGCGTAGCGGACGCCCTTGCCCTTGTAAGGCTCCGGCGGCCGCAGCCCCCGGATCTCGGCGGCGAACTGACCCACCTTCTGCTTGTCGGCCCCGGTGATGGTCAGCTTGGCCGGCTCGTTTTCGCCGCGGGCCGCCGGTACCTCCACCGTCACTTTCAGTCCCGCCGGGATCGGCAGCAGGAACTGATCCTTGGGCTTGCCGGCCTGGTCCACGCCCAGGCCCATGTAGCCCACGTTGAGGGCCAGCGCATTGCCCTGGAGCTTGCAGCCGTAACCCGTCCCGTAGATCTCCAGCGATCGAGAGTACCCCTGATGCACGCCGGTCACCATGTTGGCGATGATGGCCCGGGCCGTGCCGTGCAGGGCCTTGGAGCGGGTGGTGTCGTCGGCCCGGGTCACGAGGACCTGGCCGCCCTCGACCTTGACCGACACCTCGGGCGGCCAGCTCCAGGTCAACTCACCCTTGGGCCCGGCGGTCTTCACCGAACGATCGCGCAGCTCGACCTTCACGCCGGCCGGTATGGCGATCGCCTTCTTGCCTATGCGGGACATGACTCTCCACCTTACGTCTCGAGCACCGGCCTTCTACCGGCGGCGGAACGCCGCCCTCAACTCACCGTGCAGATCAGCTCGCCGCCGATGTGGCGCTCCTTGCACTCGCGGTCGCTGAGCACCCCCTGGCTGGTGGACACGATGGCGATGCCCAGCCCGTTGAGCACCTTGGGCAGCTCGTTCACCCCGCGGTAATCGCGCCGCCCGGCCTTCGAGCCGCGCTGGATCTGCGAGATCACCGGTTCGCCGAACGGGCCGTACTTGAGCTGGATCCGCAGGATGCCCTCGCGCCCGTTGTCGATGCGGTCGAAGCCGGCCACGTACCCTTCCTGCTGGAGCACCTTGGCGATGCCCATCTTCAGCCGGCTCGCCGGCATCCGCACCTCGCGCGACCGGACCCGCGTGGCGTTGCGGATACGCGTCAACATATCAGCGATCGGATCGCTCCACATGTGCTCGAACCCTCGTCGTCACCAACTGGCTTTCTTCACCCCGGGGATCATGCCCTTGCTGGCCAGGTCCCGGAAACAGAGCCGGCACAGCTTGAACTTCCGGTACACCGCCCGCGAGCGCCCGCAGATCTGACACCGGCGGACCACCCGGGACTTGAACCGGGGCTTCAGATTGGCCTTATGCACCCACGCTTTCGTCGCCATGTATCGTTCCCAGTTTCCAGTTCCCGGTTCCCGGTTTCCAGATGCCGGTTCGTCCCGACCGGTAACTGGAAACCGTCAACCGGTCGCTTCGTTCTCAACTCTTCTCGTCCCCCAGGGCCTTGTCCGTGCGGAAGGGCATGCCCAGCAGCCGGAGCAGGTCGCGGCTGTCGCGGTCGTTGCCGGCCGTCGTCACCACGGTGATGTTCATGCCCTGCGGAAACTCCACCGCCGCCGCATCCACCTCCGGGAAGATGGTCTGCTCGCTGACGCCCATCGAGTAATTCCCCCGCCCGTCGAAGCTCCGCGGGTTCAAGCCCCGGAAGTCGCGGATGCGCGGGATGGCGATGTGGATCAGCCGGTCCATGAACTCGTACATCCGCGCGCCCCGCAGCGTGACCATCACGCCGGTCTCCTGCCCCTGGCGGACCTTGAAGTTGGACACGCTCTTGCGGGCCTTGACCACCAGCGGCTTCTGCCCGGTGATGGTGGCCAGGTCCTTGACCGCCAGCTCGATCCTCCGCTTCTCGACCGTGGCCTTGCCCACGCCCATCGAGATCACCACCTTGGAGAGCCTCGGAACGGCCAGAGGGTTCCTGGTGCCGGCCTTCTCCATCAGCCGGGGCAGCACTTCGGTCTTGTATTTCGCCTGGAGCCGGGTCATGGCTTAGCCTTCCGCCTTCTGCCTGGAAACCTGGTTGAGCCGGGTGCCGCGGAGCGTGGTCCGGAACTTGGCCACGGCCTTGCCGGCGGCGTCCCTCTCGATCTCGAACCGCACCCGCGAGCCCTGCCGGCTTCCCCCGCCCTTCTGGGGGTCCACCGGCAGCACGTTGGACAGGTGGATCGGCGCCTCTTTCTGCAGGCGCCCGCCCTGCGGGTTCCGACGGCTCGGACGCACGTGCCGGTAGACCATGTTCACGCCCTGCACGTACACCAGCCCCTCCTTGGGCAGCACCTTGAGCACCTTGCCGCGCTCGCCCTTGTGATCGCCGGCGATCACTTCCACCACGTCGTCTTTGCGTATCCGCCCTGCCATCGTCGATCTCGGTTCCTGGTTCCCGGTTCCTGGTTTCTGGTTCGAGTCGCTCATGACAACCAAAAACCAGGAACCAGGAACCCATTCGTCAAATCACTTCATCCGCCAGCGACACGATCTTCATGAAGCCCTTCTCGCGCAGCTCGCGGGCCACGGCTCCGAAGATGCGCGTGCCCTTGGGCTCGTTCTTGTCGTCCACCAGCACGACGGCGTCGCGGTCGAAGCGGACGTAGCTGCCGTCCGGCCGCCGGGTCGGGTACTTGGCCCGCACGATCACCGCCTTGACCACCCGGGCCTTGTGGTTGCCGGCCTTCATGAAGTCGCTGTTGGCCAGGGCCTTCTTGACCGTGCACACCACCAGGTCGCCCACGCCGGCCACCCGCCGCGTGGGCTTGCCCGGCCGCGAGGTGCTCCCGCCCAACACCCGGATCACCATGGCCTGCTTGGCCCCGGTGTTGTCCGCCACGTCCACCATCGTCTGCTGTTGAATCACGCGATCACCGAAGTCAACGGTTCTCAGTTCTCAGTTTCGAGGATGCCGACTCCGCATGGCTTCACGCCCGGGCTGGAAACCGGCTACCGGAAACGGGAAACTTCTCCTCGACCTTCGCTCCCGTCAGTCCTGCGGCGCTTTCTCCAACACGCTCACCAGCCGCCAGACCTTGCTCTTGGAGATCGGGCGGCACTCCATCAGTTCCACCTTGTCGCCCACCCGGGCCTCGCCCTTCTCGTCATGGGCGGTGTACTTGGTGAACCGCCGGATGTACTTGCCGTACTTGGGGTGCCGGGTCTGGTATTCGACCTGGACCTTGATGGTCTTGGGCGTGCGCTGGGCGACGATCACCCGCCCGATGACCACGCGGCGGGGCCGTCGCTTGCCCGGCGCCGGCGGCGGTGCTGCTGTCGGCTGTGTTGCCATCAACCCTTACCTCCCGGTTTGCTCTTCTGCCTGGCCGCCACCGCCTCCAGGTGGGCCTGCCGCTGTTCGATCTCGCTCTCGCTCTCGCCGCGCTCATGCAGGGCGGTGAGAATCCGGGCGATGTCCCGCTTGGTCTTGGTCAACTGGGACGGGTCCTCGAGCTTTTCGGTCACCGCCTGGCTGCGCAGATCGAACAGGTGCCGGCGCAGCCGGTCCAGCTCGCTGTGCAGCTCGGCCTCCTTCATCTGCCTGATCTCGTCGATCTTCATGATCCGCTCCCGGCGCTCCCGACCGACCCGGCCTTACCGAAGCTTCCGCGCCTTCCCGTCTTCCGGCTTGACTGCCTTTCCGATTTCACGACTTCCCACTCTCCCGCCTGCCCACGTTCCCGCCTTCGCAGGTTCTCTCTCCGGCGCCGCGGCGCGCCGCGCGAGGCTACACGCCGTGCAGCCGCGTCACGAACCGGCAGCGGAACGGCATCTTGTGGGCCACGCGGGTGAAGGCCTGCCGGGCCAGGTTCTCGGGCACGCCGCCGATCTCGAACATCACCGTGCCGGCGCTGACCTGGGCGACGTAATATTCCGGCTCGCCCTTGCCCTTGCCCATGCGCGTCTCCAGCGGCTTGGTCGAGACCGGCTTGTGCGGGAAGACGCGGATGTACACGCGCCCCTCGCGGGCCAGAAAGTGGGTGGCGGCCATGCGCCCGGCCTCGATCTGCCGGGCCGTCAGCCACCCGGCCTCCAGCGATTGCAGGCCGTACTCGCCGAACGACACCTTGTTCCCGCGGAAGGCCTTCTCGCGGTATCTGCCCCGCTGGGCCTTGCGGTACTTCATTCGCTTGGGCATCAACGCCATGATCGAATGTCCTTCACCAGCCGTCAGGCGGGCGTTTCACCTTCCACCGTCAACGCCCGTACCCGCGCGGATTCCTTCATACCGCCATCCGCCATCCCGGCGGTTATCCCCCCGCCGCCGTCAGAGCCGCGCCCGCCTCCGGGGCCGCTGCTGCTGTTGCTGCTCGTCGGCCACCGGCTCCTCGCCGAAGTTTCCGCGATAGATCCACACCTTCACGCCGATGGTGCCGTACGTCGTGTACGCCACCCCCAGCCCGTAATCCACGTTGGCCTGAAGCGTCTGCAAGGGAATGGACCCGCGGATCTGCGTCTCCTTGCGGGCCATTTCCGCCCCGCCCAGCCGCCCGCTGCAGATGATGCGGATGCCCTTGGCGCCGGCCTGCATGGTCGCGTCGCACTTCATCTTCATCACCCGCCGGAAGCTGCCCCGCTTCTTGAGCTGCTCGGCGATGCTCTCGGCCACGTACTGGGCGTCCAGGTCCGGGTTCTTGATCTCGACCACGTTGAGGCTGATTTTCCGGTCGATCAGCTCCTCGAGCTCCTCGCGGAGCTTGTCCACCTCGGCCCCCTTGGGCCCGATGACCAGACCCGGCCGGGCGGTGTGCAGCACCACCCGCACCTCGTTGCGGGTCCGCTCGATCTCCACCTTGGTCACGCCCGCGTAGGGCGGCTGGCGGTTGAGCTTGCGGTCCACGTACTCGCGGATCTTGTAGTCCTCGACCAGGAACTCGCCGAACGCCGCCTTGGGCGCGTACCAGCGGCTCTTCCAGTCCAGCGTAATGCCGGTTCGGAACCCGATCGGATTGACTTTCTGTCCCACTGTGGTTCGCTCCAGTCTCTGCGATCCGCGACGGGAACAGGTTCCCGCGGTCCTCATCTTCGGGATGACGCGATTCCGCCCGGGATGAAGTGCGTCAGCCAAGGACCGCGGCCACCTGTTGCCGCTCTTACCGCTCCTCCAGGGCCACGATAATATGGCTCATGCGCTTGAGAATCTGGTGGGCCCGCCCGCGGTCCTTGGGCCGCCAGCGCCGCAGGTAGGGCCCCTGGTCGATGCGGGCCTCGGCCACCCACAGCCTCCGCACGTCGGCCTCCTGCTCGTTGGCGTTGGCGATGGCCGACTTGAGCACCTTGTCGATCATGCCGCTGGCCCGCTTGGGCGTGAACCGCAGGATATCCTGGGCGTCGTTCACGTGCCGCCCGCGGATCAGGTCGATCACCAGCCGGGCCTTCCGCGGGCTGATGCGGGCGAAGCGATGCATGGCCCGATACCGTTTGCTGTCCGTTGCCTCTGCCACGAGATCACCCTGTGCCTGACACTGCTGCTCCGCTCCCGGACCGGCACGGCCGGCCCGGCCCGCTCCACCGCTCGAACCGCCCTTACGCCCCGGCCTCGGCCTTGCGATGACCGGCGTGCCCGCGGAAGTGCCGCGTCGGGCTGAACTCGCCCAGCTTGTGCCCGACCATCTCCTCGGTCACGAAGAGCTTGTGAAACGTCTTGCCGTTGTGGATCTCGAAGGTCATGCCGATGAACTCCGGAACGATCGTGCAGCGCCGCGACCAGGTTCGGATCGGCGTGCGCACGTCGCGCTCCCTGGCCGACTGGACCTTCTTGAACAGCTTGGCATCCACGTACGGGCCTTTTTTCAAGCTTCTCGACATCGCTCACCCGCTCTTGGCTCACGCTTCCATCCGGACCGCGGCCACGTCTTGCCGCGAGCGCCCCGGCGGAAACCCGTTCCCGTCGTCCGGGGCTACTTCTTCTTGATGACCTGCACGCCGTAGCGCACGCTGCGCCGGCGGCGCAGAATCCGCTTGTTCGAGTTCTTGTTGGGGCTGCGGGTCTTGCCGCCCTTGGCCAGCTTGCCCCAGGGCGAACAGGGGTGCCGCCCGCCGCCGGAACGCCCCTCGCCGCCGCCCAGCGGATGGGCGATGGGATTCATGGAGGTCCCACGGTTGTGGGGCCGCCGACCCCGGTGCCGCGTGCGCCCGGCCTTGCCCACCCGGACGTTCTGATGATCGGCGTTGCCCAGCACCCCGATGGTCGCCCGGCACTCGACGCGGACCTGCCGCATCTCGCCCGAAGGCATCAGCAGCGTGGCCCAGTCGCCCTCGCGGGCCACCAGCCGCGCCGACGTCCCCGCCGCACGCACCAGCTTGCCGCCCTGCCCGGCGATCATCTCGATGTTGTGCACGTCCATGCCCACCGGGATGTTCTTGAGCGGCAGGCAGTTGCCCACCTTGGGCTCGGCCGACGGTCCGCTCTCCACCCAGTCGCCGGCCTTGAGGCCCTGCGGGGCCAGAATGTAGCTCAGGTTCGTGTTCGCAAAGGGCAGTTTCTGCGGGTATTCCACCAGGGCGATGTGGCAGGAGCGGTTGGGGTCGTACTCGATGGCCACCACGTTGCCGCGGACGTTGTCCACCCGGCGCTTGAAGTCCACCAGCCGGTACATCCGCTTGTTGCCGCCGCCGCGCCACCAGGAGGTGATCTTGCCGTGATGGTTGCGCCCGCCGGTCTTGGGCTTGGGCTCCAGCAGGGCCTTGACCGGCCGGCGGTGCTTGTCGGTCAGTTCGGCGTAGTCGTTGACCGACGAATTCCGCCGGCCCGGCGACGTCGGATTGTAGATCTTGATACCCATGCCAATCACCCGATCCACTATCAGAACAGGTCGATGTGGTAGTCCGGATGCAGGACCACCACGGCCTTCTTCCAGTCGCTGGTCTTGCCGAAGGTCGTCCGATACCGCCGCCTCTTGCCCCGGCGCGTCGCGGTCCGCACAGATTGGACGCGGACGTTGTAGATCTTCTCCACCGCCTGGCGGATCTGGGCCTTGTTGGCCCGGGCGTGCACCTCGAAGGCATAGGCGCCGCCGCGGGCCGGGCGGGTCTTGCTCCGGTCATGATGCGACTGGCTCTGATGCGTGCCCTTCTCGGTCACCAGCGGCCGAATGATCGTCTGGTAAATGTCCATCGTCCTGACTTCCTTGCGCTCCCGGAAGCGCCTGCCGCCCTGAAGCGCGCGTCTTCAAACCCTGATAACCGACCGCCCGGAAGCCGGCCCGCGCGGATTCGAGGATGCGCGTTAAGCCGTCGCCGCCTGCGGGGCCCGGAACGTCTCCGGGTTCGCCAGCACCGTCTCGAACGCCCCGCGGGTGAACAGGACCTTCTTGCGGCGGAGAATCTCGTATGCGTTCAGCTCGCCCACCGGCCGGATCTCGACCTTGGGAATGTTCCGCCCGCTCTTGAACAGCACCGCGTTGGGCCCTTCCAGCGCCAGCACGCAGCCCTTGTCGGCTCCCAGGGCCTTGAGCATGGCCGCGAACGTCTTGGTCTTGGGCGCGTCGAGGGTGATCGGATCCACGATGGCCACCTGGTTGTCGCGCAGCTTGGCCAGCAGGGCGCTGTTGCGGGCCTGCCGGCGCATCCGCTGGGGCATGGACCGCCCGAAGTCGCGCTCCTTCTTGGAGTGGGCCCGACCGCCCCCGCGGCGGATGGGCTGGCGCACCGTGCCCATGCGGGCGTTGCCCGTACCCTTCTGCCGATAGAGTTTGCGCGTCGAGCCCTCGACCGCCGAACGGTTCTTGGTCCGGGCCGAGCCCTGCCGCTGATTGGCCCGCCACATGAGCACGGCCTGCTTGAGCAGGCTCATCCGCACCTTGCCGCCCAGCAACTCAGGATCGATCTGCATCGAGCCGGTCTGCTCGCCGTTCATGTTGAAAACCGGGACGTCGATCATGGCTCTACACTCGCAAGGAGCCGCGGGCTTTCAGCCCGGCCCCCCTCTCTCCTGAAATCCCAGGCCCGGGGTTCACTTCTTCGTCTTGGCCTGCCTGACCAGCAGATACGACCCGTTGGCGCCGGGCACGCTGCCCTTGACCAGCAGCAGGTTGTGTTCCTTGTCGATGCCGACCAGTTCCTGGTTGCGGCTGGTGCGGCGTTCGTGGCCCAGGTGGCCGGCCATGCGCTTGCCCTTCTTGACGCTCTGGCCGGTGCCGCGCGGAGCGTGGGCCCCGATGCCGCCGGGCGAGCGATGCTTGCGCTCCGTGCCGTGCGAGGCCGGTTGACCGCCGAAGTGGTGCCGCTTCATCACCCCGGCGAAGCCCTTGCCCTTGGTCGTGCCCACCACGTCCACGTGGTGCGTACCGGCCTTTTCAAAGACCTCCACCGTCCAGACCTCGCCCAGGCTCGCCGAAGGCTTTTCGGCGAACCGGACCTCTCGAATGAACCGCTTCGGACCGGTGCCGGCCTTGCCCGCGTGACCGATGATCGGCAACGTGCTGCGATGCGGTTTCACGTCGTCAAAACCAAGCTGCACCGCGTTGTAGCCGTCGGGACCGTCCGAGGTTTTCACCTGCAACACCGGACAGGGCCCGGCCTGGATCACCGTGACCGGCACGGACACCCCGGACGGTGTATAAAACCGGGTCATCCCGATCTTCTTGCCTAACAGTGCCGCCGCCATGGGGATAGACTGTCCTTACGGGCCGTACCCGGCCCTTTCACAAGAGGACTTGCCGCGCGATCAAAGCTCACGCGGCCGGCTTTCTGACAACGAATAGGGACGAAAGAGATTAGAGTCTGTCCCGCCGCATCCCCTCAGTCCGTATCCTTAACGCAAGGACGTAACCTGATCAGCAGATTGATACGGCGGCCGGTGCGACTCGCTTCCTGTCAACCACGACGCCACGTACGGGACACCACAGGCGCCCCCAACCCGTCCATGAGGGCTGGGGCACCCGTCGTCGGCCTGGTCTCAAGCCTTGATCTTAACAAAAACGCCGGCGGGTACAACCAGTCGGTTCAAGGCTTCGACCGTCCGGGCCGTCGGCTCGTAAATGTCGATCAGACGCTTATGCGTCCGCATCTCAAACTGCTCGCGCGATTTCTTGTCGATGTGCGGCGATCGCAGAACCGTGTAACGCTCCACCCGGGTCGGCAAGGGAATCGGACCGCACACCCGCGCGTTGGTGCGCTTGGCGTGATCCACAATTTCCCGCGCCGATAAATCCAGCGAGCGCGGGTCGTAGGCCTCCATCCGAATCCGAATCCGTTCACCCTGCATCGCGCGCCTCAAACAACCATAACCCCTGCGTTCTCAGACGCTTGCGCCGATCGCCCGGCGCCGCGAATCAGCCCCGAACGCAGACGCAGACCCGTTACTCTAGCAATCCCTCCGCCGCTGTCAAGTCCCCGGCCGGCCAGACAGCGATTCGGCGATTCGGGGGTGCGTGACTGAATCCGCGGGACCTGGAATTCCGTAGCGACCGGCCGCTGTGCCGGTCGCTGGAACGGTTTCGGGTCTTCCGCGGCCCGCACGGGGGCGGGCCGCTACATTGCTTGCCCCCGCCCCATGCGTCACGGACCCCCCATACTCCGCGCCCTTTCCACGGCTGGACAAAATACGAAGCGGCGACTATCGTACCTGCGGCGGTAGCGGCGTCGAAGGTAGGCGACGCAGCCGCGGTGGGAATGGAATGTCGCTTGCAGGGGCGTGTGCCCGAGTGGACAAAGGGGACGGGCTGTAAACCCGTTGGCCTCGGCCTACGTTGGTTCGAATCCAACCGCGCCCAGTTCAAACCCTGCGAGCCCGCCCAGGCGATCCGTCCGGCGGCGGGCCTCGACGAAGGTTGACCCTTGAACATCGACGTGATCCTCTTCGACTGGGGCGGGACGCTGTCCCAGGTGGCTCGGCAGGATGATTCGTTGCGGCGGGGCCTGGCAGCGGCGGCGCGGATGCTGTGCCGGCCGGGTGTGGACGGGGTCCTCGAATCGCTGCTGGA
>JABRVU010000103.1:0-2651 GCA_039961895.1 Phycisphaerae bacterium
CCCCGCCCGAGCCGATGCTCGACCCCGAGCTGAACCGCAAGCTGGCGGACGTTTTGGCCGCTACGGACGACGCGCAGACCCGCTGCCTGGCGGCAATCGCCCAGCGCGATCAGGCCGCGACGCTCGCCGCCCAGGAAGAGATGCTCAAGCTGATCGACGCGGCCCTGGACTTGCTGCCCAAGACGCTCGAGCAGAAGATCACCGAGTTGATCCTGCGGCAGCATCAGCTCAATGCGGAGGTGCAGGCGGAGGCGGGCCGGCCGAGCGCGCCCGGCGCCGGGGCGGCGACGGCGGCGCTGGACGAGATCCGCAACTGGGCCACGCGCTTCAAATCGAAACTTCTGGGGGCCAGGCCGGACAAGCTGGCCGAGGCCTGGAACGGCCGGCAGAAGGGCATCCAGGCCGACACGTCCGCGGCCCAGGCCGAGGCCCGTGAGAAGGTACCATCAGGCGCGGACGCAACGGGGAGCGGCAGCGGCGCGCCGCCCGCTTCTCAGCCGGCCGAACTGAAGGGTTTCATCGAAGCCGCCAGGCACCTGGCCGAGGCCGGCAATCACATGGCCGCCGCCGTCAAGGGCCTCGACCAGGTGGCGGTCGAGAACTCGCTGCGGCCGGCCGCGCCGGGCGGGCCGGTGCAGACCGGGCAGGGCAAGGCCCTCGAAGAGCTGGTCAAGGCCCTGGCCGCTCTCAAACCGCCCGCTTCGCGTCCCAGCGACGACCACCAGGATCAACAGCAGCCACAACAGCAGCAGCAACCGCGGGGCGCGGACAAGCAGCGCGAGATCGAGCAGTTGGACCGCGAGCGCGAAAGGGCCGAACGCGAACTCTTCCAGCGCCGGCCGCGAACGGTCATCAAGGACTGGTGAGACGCGAGTACGAAGAACCGAGAACCTCAGAAGTGAGAACGGGAAGGGCCATCGGGTCGTTCGTGGTTGCGGCGGGCTGGCTGTTGCCGGGGCCTCGCCCGGCGGCGGCCGCGCAGATGCGGGCCGGAATCAACCCCGACACCATCTACCTGGGCACCAGGACGCTGCTGGAAGTGGAGGTGCTCAACCCCACGAGCAATGACTGGCCGGAGGTCGCGACGGTCGAGGGGTTGGTCATCAAGCGCTACGGCGGGCCGAACACGATCCACGATCTGTTCAGCGGCAACGTCCGGCGGAGCTTTCAGTTCCTGATCGACCCGCAGCGGGCCGGCGACTTCGTCATCCCGTCGGTCACGCTCGGCCGTGGGGGCGACGCGCTGACCGACGGGCCGTTCACGCTGCACGTCAAGGAAGCGCCGCTCAAGTTCGTCTCCGCCGAGATCGACCGGGAGGAGCTTCGCCCCGGCGAGCAGGCCGTGGTGACGGTCGCTTACCAGGGCCATCGGCCGGAAAAGAGGCTCGCCCTGCCGGAGGTCGAGGGGCTCGTGCTGCGGGACCTCGGCCCGCCGCGGATCGAGATGACCCGCCCGGAGGGCGTGCCTCTCACGATCTTCCGGATCGAGGTGACGGCCGTCAGGAACGGCACCTACACGCTGCAAGGCATCTCCCTGGAAGGCGTGGCCGCCGGCCCCGTCGCGCTGAAAGTCTCGCCGTTCGTGATCGTGGGCGCCCAAGTGGGCGACTCCTCGCTGGTGGTCGGCGGCCAGACGCTGGTCCACGTCCTGGCCCGCGGGCTGGAGCGGACGGCCGACGTCCGGCTGGTGGCCCCCGCGGGGCTGAAGATCGAACCGGCCCGCCGGCAGTATCAGTACCCGGGCTCGCCGGATACCACCGTGTTCTCGTTCGAGGTGACCGCGACCGAGCCGGGTTCGCCGGTCATCCGCTCGCTGCAAATGCCCGACGGGAGCCTGGCGGACTTGCCCAAGCCGGTGGCGCTGTCGGTGCGACAGGCGGGGGCGGGCGACATCCTGGCCGCCCGCGGCGCCGTCCGCGTGCAGCAGAGCGTGGTCGGCGAGCCCGTCATCGTCGATTACGAGGTGTTCTTCCGCGGCGAGTTCAGGGCGGCGGCCATCGACCTGAGCCAGACCGCCTTCGCCAACCGCCCGTACATCAAGGTCGAGCCGGTGAACGATCTTGCCTACCCGGACTGGACGGGCCGGCCGATCCAGGTGGGCTTCGGCCCGCAGGCCCAGGCCACCGCCCTTTCAGGCGCCGGAGAGATCAACGGGCAGAAGGAGCAGCTGCTGCGCTTCGCCCTCCGCATCACGCCGATGGCCGCCGGCGAGCTGGAACTCAAGGGCCTGCGCGTCATCGTGCAGATCATGGTCAACGAACAGCGGACGATCGGCGGCGGGGCGTTCCAGGGGCTGAGTGTCTACCGCGGGACCAGAGAGTTCGTCCGCACGATCGATGTACCGCCGCACCGGGTGGTCGATCCGCCGGGCAAGCGCCAGCCGCCGGGATACTTCGGCGCGGTGGGTCGGGCGTTTTCGTTCCTGACCGCGCTGGACCGGACGACGGCCTCGGCCATGTCGCCGCTGACCCTGACCCTCAAGATCACCGGAGAGAGCGTCGGCCCGCACTTCAAACCCCCGCCGCTGACGTCGATCCCCGAGTTGACCCGCGGGTTCGAGGTTTCCCCCAACGTGGGCGGCGGCGAGGTGCAGGGCGACACGATCACGTTCACGCAGGTGGTCCGGCCCAGGAGCGAGGCGGTGACGGAAC
>JABRVU010000104.1:0-15822 GCA_039961895.1 Phycisphaerae bacterium
GGCTCAACCGCGGCCACGCCCTGGCCTGGTCGCCGGAATCTCACGGCCTCACGCGCTATTGCGACTTCGCGGACGCGCCCGTGCTCATCCACGACGAACGCAGCTTCGCAGCGCCTCGACGTAGGCGTCGCCGGCCTCGCGCTCGTCGTGGATGAGCACGGGCGCGTCCGCGAAGTCGCAATAGCGCGTGAGGCCGTGAGATTCCGGCGACCAGGCCAGGGCGTGGCCGCGGTTGAGCCAGTGGACGCCTGCGATCAGCGTGCGATCGTCGATGACGTTCTGCGTGCGCAACAGGCCGGCGACGGCCAAGGGATCGATCCGCAGGGCCGCCCCGGAGGCCTCCCAGACCAGCCGGGCCCTCGGTCCGACCACGAGCCGGCCAGATTCGGCCCGCCAGAACACGGGAATCTGGCCGAACCGGTCGTTGAAGACCAGCCAACGGCCGCGCGACGAGTCCCACCATGCTCCGCAAAACGAGCCGTCGCACCGGGCGAGATAATCAGCCCCCGCGCGCTGCAAGCCCGCCAGCAGCGCGGCGCTGATCGTCGCGGGGGCGCCGGCGGGCGGCGCGGTGTCGGGCAGGAAGATTTCGCCGGTCCACATCAGCAGGTCGCGGCCGTCACAAGACACGTCCGCCCCGGCGGTGGGCTCGTCGCCAGGCGGAGGCACCGCGGCGGCCGCCCAGCCCGGCCCGCAGGCCGCCGACGCGCCGTTGGCCTCGACCACCCCCATCCCGGCCAGCATCCGGCTGACCGCGCCGCGGGCCCGATCGGGGTCGGGATCACAGACGAGGCAGATCGACGGATACAAGTTCCTTGCTCCAATCGCCGGTCGGCGCCCCTCGGCGCGACTTCCTGCGGCCAACCCGGGCGGCGGCGCTCAAGACCTCCAGCCAGGCCTGCCCGATCGCCCGGCTGTCATGGCGCTCCGCGACCGCCAGCCGCGCCCGCACGCCCAGACCCAAACGCTTCACGTCATTGTTAATGAGCGATTCGAGCGCCTTGGTCAGCGCGTTCACGTCCAGCGGTGGGACGATCACGCCGTATTGCCCGTGCCCGACGAGTTCCGGCTGTCCGCCCGCGTTCGTCACGACGGCGGCCCGCCCGGCGGCCAGGGCCTCGAGCACCATGTTGCTCGACGATTCGCGCGGCGAGCACAGCGCCACCACGTCGCAGGCCTCATACGCCGGCCAGACGTCCTCGACCAGCCCGTGCCAGTCGACGCGGTCGGCAATGCCCAGCTCCGCGGCCAGGGCGGCCAGGGCACCCCGCTCGGGGCCCTCGCCCCAAATTCCCAGCCGGACAGGCCGAACCGTCCGCAGCCCGGCGAAGGCCCGAAACAACACATCCAGACGCTTCTCGCCGGAAATCCGCCCGACGTAGCCGATCACCAGGGCCTGGCCCGCTCGACGGGCCGGTCCCTCCAGCAGCGGGGCATCGACGGCGTTGGGAATCACCACTCCTTTGCGATGCGGATATCCGTAATCACGTTCGTACTCGCGGCGGACCTGCTCGCTGTTGTAGACGATGGTCGAGGCCAGGGCCGCCACCAGCCGGGTCCGGGCGACGAGCCGGCGGCGATGCAGACCCAGCCCCGGCAGCAGGCCGAACAGGTGCCGCCTCGAGGCCGTCTCGGGGATGACGTAAGGCATCGTCCGGTGGGTCATGACGACGGGCACGCCGGCCAGGGCCGCGCCCGCCACCGCCGCGCGGAACGGCGTGTTCGACGACTGCACGAACAGGGCCACGTCCGGGCGCACCCGACGGAACCACGCCCGCCGTTGCCTCACCAGCGACCATCCCAGCCGCCGGTCGCCCTTGAAGGTCGCGTCGATCCAGTCCACCGGCCGGACGCTCAACCCGCCGCCGAAGTCGCGCCGGGCTTCCTCGAAAATGTCGGTGCCCGACAAGGCCACGGTCACGTCCCAGTCGGCGGTCAGCGCCGCGTCCACCAGGAAGCGCGCGAACTTTTCCATGCCCCCGACCGGTCCGGGATGGCCGGTCACCAGGGCCAGGTGGGGCGGGATGGATGCTCGCCGCGGCCTCATGGGGCGCACCTCGCGGGCAGGGGTGTCGTCGTCACCGGCCGCCGCGGCTCTTCGAGCACGCGCCAGCGCCGCTCCTGGTAAACCGCTCCTTCGGTCCGGCCGTCGGAGATCACCTGGATGCGATAGGCGCGGTCGTGCCAGTCGTGCTCGGGCAGCCCGCGTTCATCGGCCAAGGCCACGCCGACCTGGTAAACGCCCTCGCCAAGGGCCAGCCGGGGCAGCTCGACGGCCACGGTGCCGCGCCCGCGGCACGGTTCGAGGCTCAGTCCGTCGCGCCGCGACTCGAACTGGTAAAACAGCCCCGCGCCGAACAGGTGCACCGACACAGCGAAGTTGGGCGTCCAGGCGCCGGCCGCCGGGTTGGTCTCATAGCCGATCAGGATGCTGGCCTTTTCGCCGGCGGTGAAGGTCCGGGCCGGCTGCCCGGCCGAATTGAGAATCCGCACCGAGGTGATCCGCGCCGGTCCCTCGCCGCGGCTCTGCCCGCCGATGTGCGAATCGTCCAGCCCTCCGGGATTGGCGTCCTCCAGTTCCCCCAGCAGCCGGCTGTATTCCGCGATGGCCGTGTCGGGCGGGCCGTCGCAGCGCACCCGGCCGCGGTCCAGCAGGATCACCCGGTCGCAGAAGCGCTTGACCGCCGACAGGTTGTGGGAGACGAACAGCACGGCCGTCCCGCGCCTCAGAAAACCGCGCATGGCCTCCATGCAGCGGGCCTTGAAGCTCACGTCGCCGACGGAGAGCACTTCGTCCACCAGCAGGATGTCGGGCTCCATGTGGGCGGCCACCGAGAAGCCCAGCCGGACGTACATCCCCGACGAATAGCGCTTGACCGGCATGTCCAGGAACTCGCCGATGCCGGCGAACTCGACGATGCGGTCGAATTTGCGGCGGATTTCGGCCCGCTTCATGCCCAGGATGGCCCCGTTGACGTAGATGTTCTCGCGCCCGGTGAGGTCGCCGTGGAAGCCGGCCCCGACTTCGATCAGGCCGCTGAGCCTCCCATGGACGGTCAGGCGGCCGCGGTCGGCGCGCAGGATGCGGGAGAGAATCTTGAGCAGCGTGCTCTTGCCCGCGCCGTTGGGCCCGATCACGCCGAGGGCCTCGCCGCGGCGGGCCTGAAAGCTCACGTCCTGAAGGGCCCAGAACAGGTCGGCGTCGCGCCGGCCGCCGGGGCCCGCCCGGAACAGGCCGGCCAGGGCCTCCCACAACAGCCCGTTCGAGCCGCCCTTGCGGAAGCGCTTCCAGAGTCCCGCGACCTCGATGGCCGGCGCGTTCATGCCGAAGCCTCCTTGCAGGACCGGGCCGGTCCGGCGGTGAGCCGGTCCCACGCCCGCAGGGCCGCCATCGGGCACCACCGCCGCCGCCACAGGCGTTGAATCTCGGGGTCCGCGGGGGCCAGCCGCACCGCCAGCTTGAGCAGGCGGCGATAATCCCGCCCGTCGCGCCGCCAGTACGCGGAGCGGGCCGCGTCCAGCACCGGCCGGCGCATGTACCGCTCGATCGACTCCGGCGGCAGCTCCGCGAACGCCGCCGGGCAGCGCACCCGGAACTGCTCCTGGGCCAGCCAGTGATACCAGGCCTTGCGGTTCAGCAGGCGGGTGCTGTTGCCCGCGTGCCGGCGAATCGCGTACAACGGCTCGGGCAGGCACACGAAGCGGCAGCGCGTCGAGGCGATCAGCGAGAAGGCGTAATCCCCGGACATGGCGATGGCGGGGTCGTAATTACCCAGGGCCATCAGCGTGTCGCGCCGCAGCATGACCGACGCGCCGCAGACGGGGTTGGTCTCGAAGATCACGCGCGTGCAGCGCCCGACGGCGGTCTCCGTGCCGCGGCGCAGGAGGGGCGGGCGGCTGGCGTCGTCCCAGAACACCGTCGAGCCGGTGTGCACCAGCGTCCAGGGATCGGCGGACTCGAGCACGGCCAGTTGCTTCTCGTGCTTGGCGGGCTCGATGCGGTCGTCGGCGTCGAGCAGGGCGACGTACCGGCCGCGGGCCGCCTTCATGCCGGTGTAGCGGGCGGCGTTGCAGCCCCGGCGGAAGCTGGGGATGACCCGCACGCGGCCGCCGAAGGAACGGGCGACGGCCGCGCTCCGGTCGGTCGAGGCGTCGTCCACCACGATCACCTCCATCGGCCGGACCGTCTGGCGCAGAATGCTCTCCAGGGCCTCTCCCAGCCAGCGCTGGGCGTTGCGGCAGGGCACGATGACCGACAGCGGTGCGTCCGAGCCGCTCATGCCAGGGCCTCCTCCGGTTCGGCCGATGCGGCGCCGGCCGGCCGCGACGCCCTTGTGAACGCGAAGCGGAAATGTTCGCCCGGCCAGGGCCGATCGAAGGGCTCGCGGTCGAGCAGTTCAAACCCCAGGTCCGCCAGCAGCGCGATCAGGTCCTCGGTCCGCGACCACCAGCAGCTTTCGTAGAACCCCGGGGCGAGCCCCTCGTCGCTGCCGTTGGCCGCCTCGAGGATCAGCAGCCCCCCGGGCTTGAGCACCCGGCGGATCTCGCCCAGAAGCCGGTTGAGGTCATAGGCGTGGTCGAGCGAGTTGGTGAACACGGCGTCGACGCACGCGGCTGGAAACGGCACGTCGTGAAAGTCGCCGGGCAGCACGTAGCGGTTGTCGGGCCCCGGGTTCAGGTCGATGCCCACCGCGAAGCAGCCCAGGTCGTGGAAGGCCTTGACCTCCGTCCCGCGCCGGGCGGCCAGGCAGAGGACGGACGTCCCAACCGGCAAACCCCCGCGGCGCTCCAGCCGCTCGCGCAGCGCGGTCCGGAACTCGCGGTCGTACTTCTCCATCTTCCGGGCGGAGATGCGCTCGACCTTGTCGCGCTGATGAGTCAGGTAGTCCTCATAGCAGGCGTACGCGCGGCGGCGGAGCCGCCGGCCGGACCGGTCCTCGCGCCAGCTCTCGCGCACGTAATCCCGGATGGACTCGCGCTGAAGGTGCCGGATCACCTCCCGCACCCGGAACACCTTGGCCAGCCGGCGCGGATGCCGGAGCGTGCGGAGCACCTCACGCAGGACGGTCCTGGCGACGATTCGCGGCATGGCGGCTTGTTCCTCAGCGGCTTTCGTTGCGGACCGATGACGTCAACGCCGCGGCGTTCTCCAACGGCCGGGCCGCGCGCCCTCCGGCCGGCGGAACCGTTGCGATGCCGAAGACGTTGCGGCAGGCGATGGACTTCCGACCGAAAAGCAGGCGCGTCCAGCGCGCCCTCATGCAGCCCTCGTCCTTCATGCCGGGGTGGGCGTGGACGGCGAAGGTCCTGACCTCGGCCAGGCCGGCCGAACGCATCAGCCGGGCCAGGTGCTGGTGATCCATGCAGTTGATGTGGCCGGGCTCATGTCCGTACAGGCTCGGCGGCTGGCGCAGGACGGCCCGCATCAGCAGACGATCCAGGCCGCGCACGTACATCGAGAACAGCCGGTCCGGCAGCCAGGCCAGCGGCGCGGTCAGGGCGATCAGCTTCCGGCGTTTCGGCTCGAACCAGTAGTAGTACCTGCCCGGCGAGGTTTCGATGACCAGTCGGCCGCCCGGCCGGACCACCCGCCGCAACCCCGCCAGCACCTCACTCAGGGCGGCGTCGTCCAGGTGCTCGAAGATGTTGCAGGCCACCGCGGCGTCGAAGAAGCCCTCGTCGAAACACGTCTCCAGCCGGCGGATGTCGCCCTCGACCAGGTGGACGCGACGCGAGAGCCCCAACGAATCGGCCACTTCGCGTCCGCGCTGGATCATCCGCGGCAGGATGTCCACCCCCCAGGTCTGGTGGCCTTTGCGAGCGAACGCGATGGCGTGGCAGCCCACGGCGCAGCCCACGTCGAGAATGCGCTGCGGCCGTCCGTCGTCGATGAAGCGGGCCATCCAGTCGTGGGTGCGCGACCAGTGGTTCTCGACGCCGGCCAGGCTCTCCGCGAAATAGCGGAGCTGGTTCTCGACGTAGGGCACCTTCTCGGCGAGCACCTCGTAGGCGGCGCGGTAGTGGCCGGCCTCCAGCAGGGCCGCGACCTGCCGCGACCAGCTTCCCGGCCGGCGGGGGTCCACGAAGTCGGCCGGGTCCACCGCCGAAGCGTCGGGGCTTCCCCGGCCGGGCCGCGCGGTCTGCCCGGCGTCTGATTCGCAGGTCAGCGTCGTCACGAACGCACTCCTTTGATCCTATTCACCGCGGCGACGTCGGGGCCGCGACCGTCGTCTCTACACCCGCTCCGCGAAGCGGCCTTCGAGCGATGTGAAGGTCAACCAGGCACCGGCGGCCAGGACGACGGCCATCACCGCCGCGCCCAGCATCGGCCCCGCGTCCGGCGGACGCCCCTCCAGGATGATCGCCCGGTACGCCGAGATGATCGGCACCATCGGGTTGATCGCCGTCAACACCCGCGTCGCGCCCCCGCCGGCCGGCAGCGGATACAGCACGTTGGTCAGGAACATCCACATCTGGATCCCCACCGCGAACACGTACTTCACGTCGCGGAACCACAGGTTGCCCAGGGCCAGCCACAAACCCAGCCCGACCATGAGCAGCAACTGCACCGCCAGCACCGCGGGCAGCAGGATCAGCGCCGGCGTGCACCGGAAATGAAATCCGCCGGTCAGGCCGTAGTACACCGCCAGCCCGCCCAGCAGCGCCGAGGCCACCAGAAAGTCGAACAGGGCGCTGGCGATGGCCGACAGGGGCAGAATCTGGTGCGGGAAGTAAATCTTGGTCACCAGGTCGCGCTGGGCGGTCAGGCTGTTCACGCAGCCGCTCAGACCCGCCGCGAACAGCGTCCAGGGCAGCACCCCGACGTACACGAACAGCGGATAGGGCACGTCCAGATCCTTGATCGCCCCCGCCGACACCGCCCGCGTGAACACGAACGTGAACAGCAGCATGAGCCCCAGGGGCTGAAGCAGGGCCCAGCCGATGCCCAGCAGGGAATGCCGGTAGCGCACCAGGATCTCCCGGCGGATCAGCTCGACCAGCAGATCGCGATAGCCCCACACGCCGCTCATGGACCGCGCACCCTTCCTTGTTACTCCGCCCCGCCGCTGAAGGACGACTTCGTCCCCATCCCGGCCGCAAGCGTCATCCGAACCGGGACCCTCATCCGAGCCGCGACCGTGAGGAAGCGGAATCGCACGTTCCCGCCGCTTCCCGACGGGCGCGGCGCGGATGCGCCCTCGCGATGCGGACAGCTCAGTCAACAGTGATATCTTCGGACGTTCGCGGGCCCGGAATGAGTTCAGACCTATAAAGCCGCGAGTGGAAGCGATGGCGGCCGGGACGCTGAGACGCTGGGACTATGGGACGCTGGGACGCTGGGATGCCGTGGTTACTGGAAGCGGCCGTCGCTGCCCTCGTCTCGACGTCTCATCGTGCCAGAGTCCATCCCCCTGGGGACCATCCAGCGCGTCCTCGACGATCCGGCTGAGCTGTTCGAGCCGGGCCGTCCAGGAGTGGGCTTTCATGCGTTCGGAGCGGGCCCGGCGCATGGCCGGCTCGTTGCGCCGCGAGGCCCGGGCGCAGCACACGGCCCACTCGGCCAGCTCGTCGGCCAGCCAGACCGCGTCGGCCATCGGCTCGACCGCCGGCAACGGGTTGCTCACCACCGGGACGCCGGCCGCCAGGTATTCATATAACTTGATCGGGTTGGCATGATAGGTCAGCGGCACCTGCCGGAACGGGATCAGCCCCACGTCGAACCGGCTCAGGTAGCCCGGCAGCAGCTCGTGGTTGCGGGCCCCCAGGAAGTGGACGTTGGGCAGCCCGGCGCAGGGCCCGCGTCCGACCAGCTCGGGCCCGATCATCACCAGCGACGCATCCGGGCGCATCCGGGCCAGCCCCGCGACCAGGTCGAGGTCCACCCATTCGCCGATCATGCCCACGAAACCGAAGATCGGCCGGGGCAGACCGGCCAGGTCCGCAGGACATTCCAACGGCTCGCGCAGGCCCCGCGAAAGCCGCTCGTGATCCACCCCGTGCTGAACCAGGTGCACGTTCGGATGAAGCCTCCGCTTGGCCTCGTACAGCGGCGGAGACGTGGTGATGACCACGTCGCTGCGCGCGATCAGCTCGCCCTCGCGGCGCTCGATGAGCGCCCGGTCGTAACCGGGGAACTCGCCGAAGGCGTCCACGCAGTAATACAGCAGCAGCTCCTCGCCGAACGCCCCGGCCAGGTCGCCCACGTCGGGGGCGAAGCACCAGACCTGGATCGGCCGTCGGGGCAGGCCGGCCAGCACCTTGCCGATCGCCCGCCGGGTCATGCGCACGTTGAGCCGCCGGGCCAGGTTCGAGCCGGGGAACGGCAACTGGCAGGGCGTCAGCACGGTCAGCGACTCGGCCGCCCGTTGCGGCCCGCGGCGCATCTGGGCCAGCCGCACTCCGATCGCGCGCAGGTCGGTCAGATGGGCCCTCGGGCGGCGCGAGGCATGCCAGTTCACCCACACCACCTGGTTGTGCTCCGCCAGGCGGCGCATGACGTGATGCTTGCTGGTCGGGTGGTAGTCATACCCGCTGGCGAAGCAGATGATGGTCTTGCCGCTGATCATGAGCCAGGCCCTGTTTCCCGCCCTCATCCGACCCGGCACAAAGCGGCGCCGGCCGGTCCGCGCGCCGGAGCCGGATCGGGATCATTGCCGCGCAGGAGGGCCTCAAGCCGGTCCATGCCCGCGTGCGGCCCGAAACGCCGGCTGACGAACCGCCGGCCGGCCTCGCCCAGGGCTTCGGCCCGGCGGCGGTCTTCAAGCAGGACGCGGACCGCCCGCGCGAACCGCTCGGGGGTATCCGCGACCACCAGCTCGACGCCCGGCCGGGCCCCGATGCCCTCGGCCACGCAGGTCGTCACCACGCAGGGCACGCCGGCGGCCATGGCCGTCAGCACCTTGGTCTGCACCCCGCGGGCCAGCCGGAGCGGCGCCACGCTGACCCGCATCCGGGCCAGGCAGGGCTCGACGGCCGGCACCGTTCCGGTCACGCGGACGGCAAAGCCGTCGTCCAGCTCGCGGACCGCGCGGGTCGGCGAACGCCCGATGATCCAGAAGACCGCGTCCGGCCGCTCCATCCGCACCAGCGGCAGGATCGAACGCGCGAACCAGCGCGCCCCCTCCACGTTGGGCGGGTAGTCCATCGCTCCGAGAAAGCCGACGTTCGGCTCATCGGGCAGACCCGGACCCGCGCCGGCGGCGGCCCGCTCGCGGGCGATCAGGTCGAGGTCGGCGCCGACGCCCGTCTCGATCACGTGCACGCGGCGGCGGGAGGGGGCGTGAGCCTCGCTCGGTGCGGCCGCCAACAGGGCCGCCTCGCGCTGATTGACCAGGACGGCGGCGTCGAACTTCCCGATCCAATCGCGCTCGCGTTCGGCGAGCCTCCGCCCCTCGAGGGCGTACACCCACCGTCGGGGGAGGCCCGCCGAGCGGGCGGCTTCAATCCATTTCTGACTGTCCAGGTCTACAAAATCGAGCACGTGCCGTCCGGCCGGCACCTTCAGCGCCAGCGGGGCCATGCTCGACGAGAAGGCCAGCACCGCGTCGAAGCCGATGGTCCTTCCCCAGGTGAGCACCTGCCGCTCGAGGGCCCGGCCGGAGAAAAACCCCTCGGTCGCGGTGGCCCCGCCCAGCACGCTGAGCAAGGCCCGGCCGGCGGCCAGGGGCCGGCACAGGTCATACGCGGCCACCGCCCGGCACCGCCGCCGCCAGCCGGCCAGGGACGCTTCCGCGGCCGAACGGCCCTCGCCCCCGCGGGCGTCCATGAACCCCGCGCACCACACCTCGTGCCGATCGGCCAGATACCCCAGCTCGGCGGCGGCACGCAGCTTCGCGCCGCGGTCCGGCGGAAAGGGCAGTCGGTGAATCAGCACCAGCAGCTTCATGATTCTGGATCGCGGATCCTGGATGTCGGTTCTTCGTGCGTCCAACGCCCTATCGCCCGATGCTCGCTTGATGCCTCTCCATGTCTGCGCGTCTCCGTGGTGCTAGCCGGGAATGGACTTCGACAGCCACGCGCCCAGCGGGCGAGTGACGGCCAGCGGCAGCCGCGGCCAGATCCAGCGGGCGAGCTGTACCTTCGGATTGGTCGGATACAGGTCGGGGGCCCGCCCGCCGGCGGGCACGAAGTATTGATACCCCAGCGGCGTGGGTTCAAAGCCCTGGTTGTGTTTGAAATGGCACGAGCCCACGTTGTCGGACCGCGACCGGCCGAAGTCGAACTCCCGGCAGCCCAGCCTCACCGCCTCCTCCATCGCCGTCAGATACAACAGGTTGTTGGGACAGCATTTTTCGTAGCGCTCGTCGCAGCCCACGAAATAGGGCATCAGCGTGCCGCGGTGGAAGAAGCTCACCAGGCCGGCCACCGGCCGCTCGCCTTGAAGCACGAGCTGGACGAGGTGCCCCGGCGCGGCCGGCGACTGAGCCGACGGGCCCGGCGTCCGGGCGAGCAGCTCCTCGAAGAACTTCAACGGGTAATTCGGCGAGGCCAGCCGCCTCATGCTCTGGCTGTACAGCGACCACACCGCGGAGAGATGCTGATCGCCCCGTTCGACGCGCAGGCCGTGCCGCTCGACGGCCTGGCGGGCGGCGGCCCGGGCCTTGCGCGGCAGGCCCATCGCCACCTGCTGCGGGTCGGAAGGCAGGGCCTTGCGGAAGGTCACGTACTTGTCGATCGTGGGCAGGGCCGGGTGCAGGGCCTCGGCCGAGCGGATGTCCACCCAATGGGCCCCGAGCCGGCCGGCCAGCTCCATCGCGGCGGACAGCAGCGCGTCGGCGGCCTGATCGTCGTCGGCCAGCACGCCCCCGTAGATGCCGTACGGCACGCTGACCAGGATGGTCCCGGCCAGCCTGCTGGCCACCTGCCCCAGCGGGAACACGCCCACCATTCGCCCGTCGCGCTCGGCGTACAGGTAGTGACTGCGGTGGCCGAACGCCGCCTCGACCGCGTCGCGCCAGGCCAGCGTGTGGAACAGCGTGGCCCGCGCATGGCCCGCCAGGTAGGCCTCCCAGGCCCCTTCCCGATCCGCTTGGAGGCTGAAGACTTCGGTCGCCACGGTCACGCCTCCTGCCCCGGGGCCTGGAAGTAATCCTGGGCATCGGCGAAACCCGCCGACTCCTCGCAGTAGCCCGCCAGGATCGATCCGGTGATGGGGACGCCGTTGGCCTGGAGCATGCGCACGCACCGCCGGACCATGGGCTCCGGCGTGCGGTTCATGCGGATCACGATCAACACGGAGTGGCACAGCGGGGCGATCAGGCCGATGTCGGCCACGGTGTTGGCCGGCGGCGTGTCGATCAGGGCGTAATGAAAGCGCTCGGAGATCTCGCGGAACACCGAACGGACGCGCTCGCCGGTCAGAAGCTCGCTGGAACTCATCGACTGGGCGTCGCCGGCCGGTATCAGGTGCAGGTTGGCGCGCACCACCGGGATGCACACCTCGGCCAGGTGGGTTTCGCCGCGGATGACCTCGGCGATGCCCGGACGGCCTTCGGCCCCCAGCAGCCGCGTCAGACCCCGCTGGCGGAAATCCAGGTCGATCATGGCCACGCGCAGGTGGCGCAGTTCGGCCAGGCTGAAGGCCAGGTTCGCGGTGGTGACGGTCTTGCCCTCGCGCGGCAGGCTGGAGGTCACCGCGTATTGCCGCGGACTGCCGCTGGGGTTGCCGGTCAGGAGGCGCGTGCGGATCGAACGATAGCGTTCGGCCAGCGGCGAAGTCGGATCATGGAAAGAGATGACGCGGGCCCCCACGCCGGCCGGCGGGATCGGGGCCGCGTTGATGATGAACGGACGCGACGACGGTTCCGCCGCCCGTTCCGGAGCCGGTTCAGCGGGGCCCGCCTCCGCGGCGGGCGGATTGGACTCCGCACCGGCCGGCGCGGAATCCCCCGACGCCCAGTTGAATACCAGCGGCTCGCCGCCGCGGGCTTCCGACTCCCGGCGCCCGGCGCGCTCCTGCTCGGCTCGTTTCAGCGCTTCGGCGATACGTCCCATAAAGCACGTCGCACGGACCCTCAAGCCGCGAGGGCCGCTCCGCTAGCCTCCAAACAACGTGGACACCACCCTGGCAGACCACTGCTCAAAAACCGCCGGCTCTTCGACGCTCAGGTAGACGGCGAGGATCACGACCACCAGGGCCGCCACCTCGATCGAGGCCAGCAACGGCAGGAACGTCCTGACTTTCAGCCACCCGCTGGGGCCGGGCTCCGGGATTTCACCGATGGTCTCGAGCACCGGTATGCCCAGGGTCTGCCGCACCCGGGCGGCGCTGCGGAAGGACCGGTCCAGAATCTCGCGCAGGAACACGATCACGACGGCCAGGGCCAGCCCCACCGAGCCGCTGAGGGTGAAGATGCCCACCAGCGTCGGCGAGGTCGGCTTGTGAGGCCGGCGGGCTTCTTCCACCGTGCTGAAACGGATGCCGCGGTCCTTGGATTCGGCCGTCAATACCCGCGCGATGGTCTCCAGGTGCTTGGTCCAGGCCAGCAGATCGCTCTTGGCGGCCTGGAGCTCCTGCTGGCGCATCATGAAGGCCTGGCGCCGCTCGAAGAGGCTGCCCTGCTCGGCCTCCAGCCGGGCCCGCTCCGCCTGGCGCTTGGGCAGCTCGCGGTCGATCTGGGCCAGCACCTCGCTGAGACTCTTGAGTTCCATGTTCGTTCGGCGCAGATCGCTCTCGACCGGATCGCGCGGCGAGGGCTCCGGGCCGCCCTCCGAGGCCCCCAGCGTCTCCGGGATGCGGGCCTGCTGCGACTCCAACTGCCCGAGCTTCTGGATCAGGGCCTTCAGCTCCGGGTGCTCGTCCTTCATCTTGCGGAGCGTGCGGGCGTCGGCGATCTGGGCCCGCAGGGTTTCGATCTCCTGCCGGATGCGCTGGTACTCGGGATTGCGCAGCAGAGTCGGAGACAGGTCCGCGGGCCGCCGGGCCGCCGCCCCCGACCGCGAGGTTTGCAGCTCCTGGAGATACTCGCGCCGGGCCTCGATGTTGGACTGGATCTCGGCCTTGCGGCGCTGAAGGTCCTCGATGGCCGTGTTCTCGCGCAGCAGCTTTTCATGCAGCAGGTTCGGGTCCGTCGGGTCCACGCCCGGGTGCTTGAGGCTGGTCTCGAGCAGCTCGGCCTCCATCCGCGCCGCCTGCTCCGCCCGCCGGGCCACTTCCTCCTGGAAGAAGCTCCGCGACTTGGTCAGGATGTCGCCGATCCACGCGCTGGTGTTGCGCACGTAGTTCTCGCGCAGTTGCGTCACCAGCCGCACCCCCAGCTCGGGGTCGTCGCCGGCGTAGCGCACCTCGATCAGGTCCAGGAGGTTGCTCTTCTCCAGCAGGTTGACGTTCAGCTCCCTGGAAAGCCGCAGGACCAGCGACTGTTTCCGCGCCCGGCCCTCGGGAGTCAGCTCGCCCGACGGCTCGCGCGGGAAGTCCCGGGTCAGACCGAGCTGCTCGACGGCCTCGCTGACGGCGTTGTAGCCGGCCAGGTTGATGGTCAGCGACTGCCGCAGCGTGGCGAACGAATAGGGCGAGTTCTCCGAGACCAGCTTGGTGATGACCATGTCGTCGCGGCGCTCGAAGATGGTGCTCAGTTGATAGCGCCGCGGGAGGGTCAGGCTGAAGATCAGCGAGGCCAGCACGCCGGTCAGCAGCGGGACGATGAACAGCCAGCGCCGCTGGCGCAATACGGCCAGGACCTTGCCGGCCATCAGTTGCAGGTCGCTGGTCTCGGCGCCCTCGCGGGCGCCGACCGCCCCGGGGTTCAGCACGATGGATGCCAGTCGGGTGCTCATGAGCCTACGGCCGAAGCCCTCCCGCGTTGAACCGGATGCTGGTCCTGCCCGTGCCGCGGTCCCGGTAGTAGTCGTTGGCCGCCAGAATCGTCGCCGGCGTGCTGTAGGTCTCGGCGGCGGCGGAAAGCGGGAACAGCACCTGCATGATGCACTGGCCCGCGAAGGCCAGCGGGGTCGGCGGCACGTACACGATGTCCCCCTCCTCGAGCAGCACGTTCTGCCGCAGGTCCCCGGTCTGCATGATGCGGTCCACGTCCACGACGATTTCGTGGCGGTCCTGCTCGGTGGGGCCCGGGCGGATCACCTTGACCATGGCCCCCCAGCTCGTGCGCAGCAGGCGCGTGCCGGCCAGCACGTCCAGAACCGAATCCCGTCCGGTGAAGGGGCGGGCGCCGGGGTTGCCGACCTCGCCGAAGACGAAGACCTTCTTGCTCTCGTAGCCGACCACCCGCACGCTGACCTCGGGATCGACGTAATAGACGGCCAGGTGCTCGCGGAGCTTGGCTCCCGCCTCGCGCGGGGTCAGGTCCGAAATCTTCACGTCGCCCAGCAGCTTGAGCGTGACCTTGCCGTCGGCGCCGACGCGCTGGGTCTCGCCGTCCACTTCCGGGCAGGTCGGCGAGCTGATCTCGATGACGTCGGGCGGCTCGATGCGGTAGTCGCTGGCCGCGACCTCGTGCTCGTGGCCCTGGAGAAAAACCTTGAGGTCGTCATAGCGGGAGGCGCAGCCGGTCAGCAGCAGGCCCAGCAGGGAAACCCAGAGCCTCAGGGGCCGGCCGGCCGTCGGAACGGTGTGACGCATAGCGGTCTTCCCTGACGCACGCCTCTGACCCGCTCGCCGCCGGACCGGGCCCCGACCCTCCGTGGGCGGGGCACGTGTCGGCGAGAAACTCATCGGTCGTTGCGGGCGGTGATTCGACTAATCTCAGGTTTTTTTCGGGCGTCGCGGGGCGGGCCTCAAGCGGGGCGAAACAGGGTCCGATAGAACCGCTTGCATCGTCGGCGCGCGCCGCGGTCCGATAAGGACGCGCCGCGGCGCCGCCGGCCCTCAGGAGCACACCGATGTACTGCGCTCATTTCGGCCTGCACCGGCCGCCGTTCAACAACACGCCGGACCCCGCCTTCTACTTCGGGACGCCCGAACACGAAGAGGCCCTGGCCACGCTCGAATACGCCACCACGCAGCGCAAGGGCTTCGTGCTGGTCACCGGCGAGATCGGCGCCGGCAAGACGCTGATCGGACGGATGTTTCTCCGCCGGATCGAGCCGCGGGCCCGCACCGCGATCATCACGCACACGCACCTGAACGGCCGGCAGCTTCTGGCCGCCATCTGCCATGAATTCGAGCTGGTCGTTCCGCCGGAGGCCAGCAACCTCCAGCTCGCCGAACGCTTGCAGTCCTTTCTGCTCGAACAGTTCGCCCGCGACGTCTTCGTGGTCGTGCTGCTGGACGAGGCCCAGAACCTGCCCGACGAGAGCTTCGAGGCCGTCCGCATGTTGGGCAACCTCGAGGCCGACGACGCCAAGCTCGTCCAGGTCTGCATCCTCGGCCAGCCCGAGCTGCGCGAACGCTTCCTTCAGCCCGGCATGCGCCAGCTCGACCAGCGGCTGTTCCGCCGGTTCCACCTCTCGACGCTGACCCGCGAGCAGACCGGGCAATACATCGCCCATCGCCTGAAGGTGGCCGGGCATTCCGGCGGCGAATTGTTCACCCCCCAGGCCATCGACCGCGTCCACGTCCTGGGCGGCGGAACCCCGCGGCTCATCAACCGCATCTGCGACAACGCGCTGCTGACGGTCTACGGACGGGGCGGGCGGGTGGTGGACGCCGACGTGATCGAGGAGGTGGCCGGGGTTCCCGCTCCGGTCCTGGCGCCGACCCTTCCCGGCGAGGCGGGTCTGCACACCGCGCCGCGTTTGCCGGTCCGTTCAGCCGGCGCGCCGGCGGCGGTGAAAAACACGACCGGTCCGGCGATCGACGCCCAGGCGATCGGGCGGCTGGCCCAGCGCCTGGATCGAAACGAAAGCGAACTGCGGGCCCTGGGC
>JABRVU010000105.1:0-7172 GCA_039961895.1 Phycisphaerae bacterium
GAGCGCCGACGAGACCGCGACGTGCTTTTCATCGCCCTGGGCGAAGACTGCCCGCCGCAGCGCCTCGGTCCGGCCGAGATCCGCTTCGTGCCCTTTCAGAATGACCCGCCCGTCGTGGCCCGGTACTATCAATCCGCCGACGTGTACGTTCACGCGGCCAGGGCCGACACCTTCCCCAACGCCGTGCTCGAGGCCCTCTGCACCGGCCTGCCCGTCGTGGCCACGGCGGTGGGCGGAATCCCCGAACAGGTTCGGCCGCTGACCCACCAGCCCTCCTCGGCCGCCAGGGCCACGGGCATCCTCACGCCCGCCGGAGACGCCGAGGCCCTGGCCGCCGGCATCGAACGGCTGCTCAAGAACGATCCGCTTCGCCAATGCCTGGCCGACAACGCCGCCCGCGACGCCCGCGAGCGTTTCGATCTGCACCGGCAGGTGAACGATTACCTGGCGTGGTATCGGGAGCTGGTCAGCGGCCGTTCCGCGACATCCGGGCGTGCGCCGCAGGCCCCCGCTTCGACGCAACCGGCCCCCGCGCTGGTCTATTCATCGACGTGAAAAGGGGTTTGAGAAGTTCCGGCCGGGGGCATCCCACTTTCTGCAAGCGGCCCCGGACCGGCTACCGGCTCGTCTCGTGATCTTCCGAAACCCGGTGCCAGCGGGTCTGCGGTCTGGGCGTCTCGCGTTCCCACTGCCAGTCGGTCGCATCGGGCGGGCGGGGAACCCACTGGTGGCGGTGCTGCATCCTGTCGTTCCGCCCGGTCCGGTCGCGGTAGAGCACGGCGATGGTGGACAGGGCCACGCTCATCATCACCAGGAAGACGACCACGCCCGTTCCGCTCCGGCGGTTGTTGCGGGACAGCATCCGGGTCAGGTCGTCGCCACCGGCCGCGGCGAGGTTCAGCCCGCACTGCCCGCAGTACCGGGCCCGCGACGGGTTCTGCCGCCCGCAGCGCGGACACACGTTGGGAGCATATCCGGCCATACGCCCCATTATATCACGGCCCGAGCGTGGCGGGCCAAGAGCCCGGTGGCGCGGGGTGCGGGTCCGGGATCGCGGCGCGATACGGGACGGTTCCGGCGGAGCCGCGGACGGTCGCTGGAGTGAAACCGGCTCGACCGGCCGTCGCCGAACACGACTCAGCCGCGCAGCAGCAATTCGGCGATCTGGACGGCATTGAGAGCGGCGCCTTTGCGGAGCTGGTCGCCGCTGATGAACAGGTCGATGCCCCGCCCGTCGGGCTGGCTGATGTCCTGCCGGATGCGGCCGACAAACACGTCGTCCTGGTCGCTGGATTCGATGGGCATGGGGAAGTAGTTCTTCACCCGGTCGTCCACGACCCTGATCCCCGGTGCGGCGGCCAGCAGCTCGCGCACCCGCTGCTCGGCGACGGGTTGGCTGAAGGTGAGGTTGATGGCCTCGGAGTGCGCCCGCAGGACCGGCACGCGCACGCAGGTGGCGGTGATCTGGATGCGGTCGTCGTGGAACATCTTGCGCGTCTCTTTGACCATCTTCATTTCCTCTTCGTTATAGCCGTTCTCGCCGATCTTCGAGTTGTGGCTGAAGAGGTTGAACGCGATCTGGTGAGGCAGGACCTTGGGGACGGGTTTTCGGCCGGCCAGGACCTCGCGGGCCTGCTCTTCGAGTTCGAGCATGGCCTGGTAGCCGGCTCCGCTGGCCGCCTGGTAGGTGCTGACCACCATGCGGGTCACGGGGACGACGCGATGCAGCGGCCAGACCGCCACCACCATGATGATGGTCGAGCAATTGGGGTTGGCGATGATGCCCCGGTGCTTGAAGGCGTCGCTCGGGTTGACCTCGGGAACCACCAGCGGAACCTGCGGGTCCATGCGGAAGGCCGACGAGTTATCGACCACCACGCAACCGGCCTGGGCGGCGAGGGGAGCGAACTGCCGGCTGACGGACGCCCCGGCCGAGAACAGGGCCAGGGTCACGCCCTTGAAGCTCGATTCGGTCAGCTCCTGGACGGTGTGCGTCTGGCCGGCGAATTGGATGGGCTTGCCCGCCGACCGGGCCGAGGCCAGAAATGTTATCTTCTCATAAGGGAACCGCCGCTGCTCGAGCACGCGGAGGAACTCTTGACCGACGGCTCCGGTGGCTCCGACCACCGCCAGGTGTCCGCTCATGACTTGGGGGCTCCTATAATGGGGCAGGGGGAGGCTTTCAGGCCGGCCTGTTCGGTCGAGCCCGCGGATCATCGCGCGGGGCCCAAGGCCCGAAAACCAGACCCCCGATCGAGGTTCCCTGGAGAGTGTACCAGGTAGGGTCAGGCTTCATGTTAGCGGAGGGCTCGCCGCGAGGCAACCCGCGCCGATAGAGACAGCCGGGCGGCCGGCGTGCCGATCCAAGAGCGTAAGCGGGCGATGACCGCCCGCCGAGGTCCGAGAGGGGGTTTCCGGCATGACATCATGGCTCAGGCATCTGACGATCGCGGCGCTGATGGCGGCGGTATCGGCGGGTCAGACGGCGGGCGAAGTGGCCCTCTATCTCACCGACGGCAACGGGGACCCCACCAGGGTGGAAATCGCGCCGGGAGCGGCTTTCGACGTTCACGTCGGCCTCGGAACCGCCAGCGGATTGATCGCCCTCAGCTTCCAGTTGACCGTCTCAGACAACGGCAGCGGTCGTTTCTCGATCATCCAGCGCGTGGTTTCACCCCAGACGCCCTTGCCCGACCTGATCAGCGACGATGCCGCCGTCATCGAATCCCAGGCCGGTTTGCTGGATCCGACCAGCGATCGCGACCTGGGAGGATTGCTCGAAGACTTGACCGTCGAGCCGCCACCGGGGGTGTATCCGCTCGCCGTTCTCACGATCAGGACCTCGCCTGACATTGCGCCAGGAACCTATTCGTTGAGTCCCGTCCCGGCCAGTGGTACGAGCTGGCTGTTGGAGGACCTCCCCGTCACAGTTCACGATTACACGATCATCGTCGTTCCGCCTGGGACCAACTCCGAAGGCACTACGGAAGGCTCACAGGACGCCGGTAGTGGAGATAACACCGGCGGGACCGATACCGGCGGCAATCAGGGCAGTGGAACTTCGACCGATACAGGCGGAGGGACGGATTCCGGCACGGGCAGCGACACCGGCGCGAACAGCACCGGAGGGAACACAGGCTCGACTGCCGGCGGCTCCGGATCGACCGACGGCTCTTCGACGGATGGTCAGGCCGGAGAGACGAACAATCCGCCGCAGAGCAGCCCGCTGTCCGTCTGCGGCGGCGGAACCGCGACGGCCATCGTTCCGATGATGCTGGGCTTCTTCCTGATGCGCCGCCGGCGGTGATCCGGGCGAGCCCGTCCCGGCCACTCGTACCTCAACGCGAAGTCACCGTGGCGACCCGCCCTTGGGGAGGCGAAGGGTGGTTTTTCGTCCACCGGCGGCGCCACGATAGAATCCCGCCCGGAGAGACCTTTCCGCGAAGCGAGATGTCGGCGTGAGCGTAGAGAAGCATTACAGCGCCGCGGCGCGTGGCTGGTTCGTCACCGGCACCGACACCGGCGTCGGCAAAACGGTGGTGGCTGGTGCCCTGGCCCGCCTGGCCCGCGAGGCCGGCCGGCGCGTGGGCGTGTTCAAACCGGTGGCCACCGGCTGTCGGCGGGATCCTCGCCTGGGCCTGGTCAGCCCCGACGCGGAGTTCCTGGCCCACTGCGCCGAGGCCGGTGAGAACCTCGAGACCATCAACCCGGTGCGTTATGCGGACGAGCTGGCCCCGATGGTGGCCGCCGAACGGTCGCGCCGGGCGATCGACTGGGATGCGATCCGACGAAGCTGGGCCCGAATCCGCGAGGCTGATCGGGTGGTCGTCGAAGGGGCGGGAGGGCTGCTGGTGCCCATCGACGGCGAGCACAGTATGGCCGATCTGGCCGCGGAGCTGGGCCTGCCGCTGGTGATCGTGGCCCGCCCGGGTTTGGGGACCATCAATCACACTTTGCTGACCATCGAGGCGGCCCGGCAGCGCGGCTTGGCGATCGCGGCGGTGGTCGTCAACGGTTATCGGCCCGACTCGGCGACCCTGGCCGAGGAAACCAATCCGGAAGTCATCGGGCGGCTGGCCCGACTGCCCATTCCACTGATTGTACCATTCGATCCCTGCACCAGCATCGAGAAGGGAACACTGGGCGAGTCGATCCTGTATCCGTTGCGCGGCTTCGTGGGAGGATGACCGATTCAGCGGACGTTCGGTTGGGTCGGGTTTCCGTTCAACGGCGGTTTCTGTCCCGCATCTGCCGGCGGGATGCCGGGATAATGATCTGATCTTGAGCGTCCCGGCCTCCGGGCGGTTAACATGTCTGCGTGCGCTGCTTCATCGCTATCGAGCTGCCGGACGAGGTTCGCGGCCGGTTGGTCCGCGTGCAGGAGCGGTTGGCCGGGCTGGGCCGCGCCGTGCGCTGGACCAAGGCGGCCCAGGCTCACCTCACGGTCAAATTTTTAGGCGAGGTGCCCGACGATCGGATCGCGCTGGTCTGCGAGGCCGCCCGGAGGATCGCGGGGCGTCATCCGCCGTTTGAGCTGACGGTGCAGGGACTGGGCTGCTTCCCGCCGCGCGGTCCCGTCCGCGTGCTCTGGGCCGGCGTCGAACCTCTCCCTCCGGCGCTGATCGACTGCCGACGCGAATGCGAACAAACCTTTGTCGAGATGGGTTACGAGCGCGAGCACCGTCCGTTTGCGCCCCATCTGACCCTGGGTCGAGTGACCGACCTCCGGGCCTCGACGCCCATCCGCGAGGCCTTGCGGGCGGCGGAGCCCTTCTCCGCCGGTACGTTCACCGTCCATGAGCTGATCGTCTTTGAATCCGTGCTCGCGCCGTCGGGGCCGCGACACACGCCCCTGGCTCGCGCGGCGCTGCGGACGTGAGTGCGGGCCGGGGTGCGCGATCGCACGGATTGCAGTCGCCGGGGGCTCGGGGCATAATGAACGCTGGCGGTTGTCGGGCCCGATCGCCGACAAGTCTTCCTGGCTGGAGATCAACGAACGTGGACCGGCTGCCACGATGCCTGGACGGTCGAATCGCGGTGTGCGCCTGCCTGGCGATCGCCCTCTTGGCGTTGGCGTCGCCGTCACGGGCCGACCCGCCGGCTGAGGTCCGTTTCGACCGCGACATCGAGCCGATCCTGGCGGTGAAGTGCTATCACTGCCACGGCCCGGACAAGCAGAAGGCGGAACTGCGCCTCGACGGGAAAGACGCCATCCTCAAGGGCGGCGAGAGCGGTGTCATCATCAAGGCCGGGCAGGCGGCGGAAAGCCTGTTGTATCAGCGCGTCGCCGGCCTGAACGACCTGGAGCGCATGCCGCCCGGGCGCAAGGACTGGCTCACCGACGAGCAGGTGCGACTCCTCAGGACCTGGATCGAGCAGGGGGCCACGTTCCCGCAGCGCCCGCTGGACCCGGCCGCCGATCCGCGGCGCCGACACTGGGCCTACCAGACCCCGGTGCGCCCGCAACCGCCGGAGGTCCGCGACGCCGGCTGGGCCCGAGGCCCGCTCGACCGGTTCATCCTCGCCCGGTTGGAAAAGGAGGGGCTCAAGCCTTCGCCGGAGGCGGATCGCCACACGCTCATCCGCCGCGTCAGTCTGGACCTGACCGGTCTGCCGCCGACCCTCGAGGAAGTCGAGGCCTTCGTGAAGGATGAGAGCCCCGACGCCTATGAGAAGCTGGTCGATCGGCTGCTGGCCTCGCCTCAATACGGCGAGCACCAGGCCCGCCAGTGGCTCGACGCGGCCCGCTACGCCGACTCCAACGGCTATGAGAAGGACCGGGCCCGCGTCATGTGGCGCTACCGCGATTGGGTCATCAACGCCTTCAACGCCGATCTGCCCTACGACCGGTTCACGATCGAGCAGCTTGCCGGCGACATGCTGCCCGGCGCGACGCTCGACCAGCGCATCGCCACCGGCTTCCACCGCAACACCATGATCAACGAGGAGGGCGGCATCGACGTCGAGGAGTTCCGCTATTACGCGGTGGTCGACCGCGTGGCCACCACCGGCACGGTCTTCCTGGGCATGACCCTGGGCTGCGCCCAGTGCCACAACCACAAGTTCGACCCCATCAGCCAGCGCGAGTATTTCCAGGTCTTCGCCCTGTTCAACAACGCGGATGAGCCGATCCTCGAGACGCCGACCGAGGCCGAAATCGCCCGGGAGGCCCAGGTCGAAAAGGAGATCGCCGAGATCGAGGCCCGTCTGCCCGAGGAGTTCCCCCTGCCGTACGAGGAGCTGCGCTGGACGGTGCTGGAGCCGGCGGAGTTCACGGCCGCCTCCGGCGGCAAGCTGGTGAAGCAGGAGGACGGCTCGCTGCTGGCCAGGTGGGCCGCGCCGGAACGCGACACGTTCACCGTGACGGCGGAAACGGGCGCAGGGTCCATCGTAGCCGTGAGGCTCGAAGCCCTGACCGACAGCAGCCTGCCGCGCATGGGGCCGGGGCTTTCCGACAGTGGCAACTTCGTCTTGTCGGAGTTCACCGTGACGGCGGCCGGAAGGAAGGCTCCCGCCGCCGCCAGGCCGGTCGGGCTCAAGAATCCCTCCGCCGACTTCTCGCAGGAGGGTTTCGCGGTGGCGTCGGCCATCGACGGCGACCCGGCCACGGGCTGGGCCGTCGCCGAGCCCAAGGGCGGGCCGTCCCAGAGCCGGACGGCCACGTTCGAGCTGAAGGAACCCATCGCCGCCGACGGCGGCACGCGCCTGGTGTTCACCCTGGCCCAGAACTTCGGCGGACGGCACCTGCTGGGGCGGTTCCGCCTCTGGGCCGGGTCGCTTTCGCGTGGAACGCCGGCGGACGTGGACGAGCTTCGGCGCGGCCATCTGGCCGCCCGCCAGGCTGGCTGGGAAGCGAAGATGATGCGCGCGGCGGCCAGGTGGACCATCCTCGCGCCGCAGACCTATACCTCGCAGAAGGGCTGCACCTTCACGCTGCTGGAGGACCAGTCGCTGCTGGTCACGGGCGACCGGCCTTCGCGCGACGTGTACACCGTCGAGTACGACACCGACCTGGACCAGGTCAGCTCGATCCGCCTGGAGGTTCTGGCCGATCGGCGCCTGCCGGCGCGCGGTCCGGGTCGCGGCGGGGTTGAAGAGGGCAACTTCCAGTTGAGCGAGCTCGAGATCACCGCCTGGCCCCGCGACGGCCGGCAGGAGCCCGTGCCGGTGAA